>CAYYNW010000031.1:4698-10288 GCA_964473145.1 uncultured Halobacteria archaeon | reverse complement strand
GTCAACTCATTCCCGTCAACTCATTCCCGTCAACTCATTCCCGTCAACTCATTCCAGTCACCGCTCCGTAAGGGTGATAGCCGCACCTAACCCGGTGAGATCCTCAAAGAAGGTAGGATACGAGATGTGCACACACTCGACGTCCTCCACGACCGTCTCACCCTGCGCGCCCAGTGCCGCAATGCAGAGCGCCAGAGCCACTCGATGATCCCCATGTGAGGAGACCGTCGCCCCGTGCAACGCCGTGCCCCCGCGGCCCTCGATCAGTAATCCGTC
Organism: uncultured Halobacteria archaeon; assembly: GCA_964473145.1. GTDB lineage: Archaea > Halobacteriota > Syntropharchaeia > Alkanophagales > Methanospirareceae > JACGMN01. The sequence goes on along the minus strand of CAYYNW010000031.1, from coordinate 10,012 downwards.
CGCTCGCTCCTCGAGCTGCGCGCCCATCCTCGTCAATTCCTCACGCACGACTCGTAACCGGTCGGTCTCCTTGTACCGGAGATGCGGGACACCGGTGATCTCGGTCCTCCCCGCGGCAACCGCAGCCAGAACCGCGATGGTGGGCACCAGATCGGGATTCTCGCGCATATCAACGGTCATGCCCTCCAGGCGATCTGATTGCAAGCCCTGCACCGCGACCACGCCCTTCTCACGGTCCCAGTGGAGTGCCACGCCCATCTCCCTGAGGAGATCAACGATCCGGGCATCGCCCTGCGCCGATGAGAAGAGGTTCCGGACGGCGACGGTCGAATGAGTGAGTGCAGCAGCGGCGAGGAGATACGAGGCGGACGAGAAATCGCCGGGCACGGTGAACCGCCGCAGATCGTACCGCTGTCCACCGTTGATCCTGAAGGAGTAATCGTTGCTCGCTGTAGAGCGCGCGACCGAGATCTCGACACCCGCCTGCTCTAAGAGTTCCAGGGTTATTCGCATGTAGGGAACAGAGGAGAGATTGTGCGCACGAAGGTAAGAATCTTTCGACGCGAGTGGACAGGCGATGAGCAACGCGGAAATGAACTGGGAGCTCATGGACGCGTCCATCGCCGTCTCGCCGCCCGTGAGTCTGCCTCGAACGACGAGTGGCGCAGTACCATCGCCCTTCGTGGAGAACGCTTCCGCGCCGAGATCGGTTAAGGCCGTTAATAAGGGCTTATTGGGACGAGTGCGTAACGATGCATCGCCTGTAAGCACCGCAGCACCCTCACAGAGCGCGGCAACCGCGGTGAAGAAGCGCAGGGTCGTACCGGAATTCTCTGCGTTGATCACGTCCGCGGGCGTTGCCGGCCTGCCCTGGACGCCCGTTATCCTGAGCGCTGGTGCCCCGGTGTCAAGTGAAACCGTAGCGCCCAGGCTCCGTGCAGCGGTGATACTCGCCTGCGTATCGCCCGAGATGAGCGGGAAGAGTATGTCGCTCTCCCCGGCCAGCGCTGCAATCGCGATAGCTCGATGTGTGTAACTTTTTGATGGTGGCGCGTTTACGCCACCCTGTATGCCCGAGGGTCGTATTCTCGCCTTCATGGTCGCTGACAGCGGATGCTGAGCATTTCTGCGTGTTTCCTTCATTCTCCTGTTCGGCGCGCCATCCGAGCCTGGAAGCAGTGGTAGATAGAGAAGCCTTCGACGATCCGCTGCTCCTGTTTCGCATCGAATGAGACCTCAGGGGTGTAAAGTGCACAGGGAGACTCGCGTCCTCGAACGCGTGCCAGGCCCTTCTGCAGGTGCAGGTGCACCGTACCGGTGACGCGCTCCTGCGTCTTCTCGATGAAGGCGTTGAGCGCGTCATAGAGCGGATCCATGAGCAGGCCCTGGTAGACCAGCTCACTCCAGGTCCGATCAACCTGAGCTTTGAACCTGAGCTCGTTTCGCGTCAGCACGAGTTGCTCGAGATCACGGTGCGCCTCCAGGATGATCGTCGCGGCCGGATGCTCATAGTTCTCCCGCGCCTTGAAGCCGAGCACACGATCTTCGATCATGTCCGTGCGGCCCACGCCGTGTTTGCCGCCCAGCTCGTTCAGCGCCCTGATGAGCTCAACGGGACCGGTTCGCCGCCCGTTCACCGCGACCGGCACGCCTCGGTCAAACTCGAGCGCGAGCTGTGCAGCCTTTTCAGGCGCGTTCTCCTGCGCGACCGTCCAGCGGTAAATCTCCTCGGGCGGGAACGCCGCGGGATCCTCCAATTCACCGCCCTCAATGCTCCTGCTCCAGAGATTCTCATCGACGCTCCACCGCTTCTCTGTCGCGAAGGCGATCCCGTGCGCGGCGGCATACCGCTTCTCCTCCTCGCGCGTCAGGCTCAGCTCACGGATCGGTGCAATGACCGTGAGGCCGGATGCCAGGAAGACCGCGTCGAAGCGGAGCTGATCGTTCCCCTTGCCCGTGCAGCCATGCGCGACGGCCTGCGCGTTCTCCGCCTGCGCGACCTCGACCACTTTCTTCGCGATTAGCGGTCGCGCAATCGCCGTGCCGAGCACGTACCCCTCATAGGTGCCGTTCGCTTTGATCAGCGGGAGGAGGTAATCGCGTGCGAACTCCTCCTGCGCGTCGAGCAGTTGAAAAGCATCACTGAGCTTCGCACCACGTTCTGCAGCCTCGACGAGATCGTACTCGGGCTGCCCCACGTCCACCGTCACGGCAATCACCTCATCGTAGCCGTACTGCTCGCGCAGCAGAGGGATGCAGACCGAGGTATCCAAGCCACCCGAATAAGCCAGCACTACTCGCTTCATCGCGCCCGCGGGAATCTTGCCTCCTTCAGTGCCTCGGCGAAGAATTCGCCCGTGAGATGGCAGAGCGGCTGTGCCTTCGCGAGATCAAGCACTCCTGCTTCTTTCCAGAAGCCGTCCTTCACCTCAAACTTCACCACCCTGCCCGTGATCCAGATATGATCGCCCAGCTCGACGGCATGCTCGAGCTTGCATTCGAGCCATGCGAGCGCCTCTTTGAGCCGCGGTGGCCGTACGGCCGTTGCTCGCGCCTCCGTGAGACCTGCATGAACGAGCTCGTTATCCTCATACGGATAATCCGTCTCCAGGATGTGCAAGCGCTCGCCAAGGTCCGTACCCACGACGTTCACCACGAACTCACCGGTCGCCTCGATGTTCCGCCAGGTATCGTGCGCGGGGTTGCAGGAGAAGCCATAGAGCGGCGGCTCGAAGCTGATGGGTGAATTGAAGCTGAACGGAGCGGCATTTGGAATACCACGCACCGAAACCGTGGTGATCACCACGACGGTCCGCACCAGCACTTTGGGAAACGACTTTGCTTCAAGTTCCATCTCAATCAATCCCTTTCGCGTAGCCTTACTTAGGTTCGCACGAGCGGATATAAGGTTTTGCTTTTCGCCGGGTTGCGCCTCCTTGACGGCGAATCAGAGCGCGAGCCAACCGGCTTATGCGGCGATGAGCTCTTCACCCTTATCGAAGACGACCGTGCAGGGCGTGGGGAGCTTGTAATGCGCCATTCGCAACGCTTCCTTTGCCGCCTCGACGTACTGCTCCTCGACCGAGACGGTCATCACCCGCTGCCCGGGCTTGACGCGTGCCGCAGACCCGACTGCGCGACCAAATGCCCGGCGCATGCCACTGGAGACGCGGTCCGCACCTGCTCCGGTCGCCAATTTGTTCTCCCGGAGCACGTGGTGCGGGAAGACCCGAATCTTCAAGTAGAAGTTCTTCTTCCCCACCTCTTTCATCAAGAGCCGGTTCGCGGTGATCCGTGCAGCTTCCAGGGCATTGTGCCGTATCTGGCAGGCTTCTTTCACCACGAGAGAGAGCGAGACGGGGAACTGGGCACCGGGCGTGCCCATATCAAAGATGGTGATCTTACTACCGGGTACGCCGCCCATGAATTCACGGCGCGCATACGGCATCCCCTGGATCTTCGTGTACATTCGAGCTGGCTTTCGAGGCATGGTCTCTTGCTATTACCGCGTCAGGCTTAAAAACCTTTCTTCAAGATGAGCGAGGGGTACCCCAGGTAGGGAACGCGGAGCTTTGCCACGGCCACGACCCATTCTGGTCTCACCGGCTCGACGCCGAGCATCGGCTGATCGTAGCCCGCGTTATTGTCGCCCTTGGTGATATAGCCCGCATGTGGCGCGGGGCGGCCATCGGGCATTTGCTCGCCCGTCTCCACCCAGTACATCGCCCGGTGGATGATCGGCGTTGCGGCCGTCAGCCCGTTCGGCCGATAGATGATCACCGTGCCGAACTGATTGAAGCTGGTGTAATTGAGCTGTTTACCGTCCTCGTAGGTGATGATCTCGGTACGGTGCGGTGCCTGGACGAGGATCAGATCGCCCACCTGCATGTTCGGCTCCATGCTGCCCGACTCCACGGCGAAGCCGATATGCCAGGAGCCCGTGGCCGCATAGGCGACCGATACGATGAGCGCGACGATGACCAGCGCCTCCACGAGACTCTTCCCCAGTTCTACCAGTACCTTCTTCATCTCTCTGCTCTCCTCTCCTCTTCACACCCTCCGCCGGGCGAGCTTGTGCTGGATAGTAAGATGGACCCACGCAGCAAATAAAGGTGAACGGGAGCCGCTGCTGCGGGTAGCACGCGCACGGCAAAAGGTTTATTACCCGCCACCCCGTTACCAATTCACACGACGACCGCGGTGCTGCGCTGCGCTGAGCTGATCTGATCTGATCTGATCTGAGGGAGATGAAGGCCACCACCGGATTTGTCTATCACCCGAAGTATCAACGCCACGAGACGGGATACCACCCGGAATGCGCGGCTCGGCTGAGTGCGATCATGGGTCGCCTGGAGGAGACGGGGCTGAGTGCGCGTCTGGCACGCATCTCGCCCGTGAGCGCCTCGATCGAGCAGCTCATGCTGGTGCATACGCGCGCGTACATCAGCCAGGTAGAAGCGATGAGCGCGCGCGGTGGAGGGATGCTCGACCCGGATACGCCGGTCTCCCCGGAGTCCTTTGAAGTCGCCCTGCTCGCCGCGGGTGGCGTTTTAAACGCGGTTGACGCCGTAATGGACGACTCGGCCGAGCTGAAGCACATCTTCGCGCTCGTTAGACCACCCGGGCATCACGCGAACGCGACACGGGGACGAGGGTTCTGCATCTTCAATAACGTGGCGATCGCCGCCGCGTATGCCCGGCAGCGCTACCACCTCAACCGCGTCGTAATCGTAGACTGGGACGTGCACCACGGTAACGGTACGCAGGAGATCTTCGGTGCGGATCCCTCGGTACTCTATTTCTCCACCCATCAGTATCCCCACTATCCGGGCACGGGTAACCTCGATGAGGTGGGCAGCGGCGATGGCGCGGGGTTCACCGTGAACGTCCCGCTTCCCAGCGGCACGGATGACCGTGGGTATCTCTACGCGCTCCGCTCGATTCTGGTGCCGATCGCGCTGCAGTACAAGCCCGAGCTGGTGCTCGTCTCCGCGGGGTTCGATGCGCACGCGGCAGACCCGCTGGCCTCCATGGCGGTGAGCGCCGAGGGGTTTGGATCATTCACCACGGTGGTCATGGCGGTAGCGGCCGCGAGCTGCGGCGGCCGGATAGCCCTGACCCTGGAGGGCGGGTACAATCTCGACGCGCTCGCTGATTCGGTCTGTGCGGTCTTCAATGCACTCGTTACCGGAAGAAGCGAGCTCACGGAAGCGCCGGATAGCCCCCGCAGTAGCACGGTGAGGGAGCGCGTGAGGGCAATAGCGGAGGTGCAGCGAGCATACTGGGAGTTATGAAGGCAATAGCGGAGGTGCAG
>CAYYNW010000031.1:0-4598 GCA_964473145.1 uncultured Halobacteria archaeon | reverse complement strand
TAGCGGAGGTGCAGCGAGCATACTGGGAGTTATGAAGGCAATAGCGGAGGTGCAGCGAGCATACTGGGAGGTGTGAAGCATGATCGAAGAGTTCTGCTCTTGCTCATCCCTGAGCTGTGCTGGATGCAGGCGCTCCACGCTGAGCGACCCGCGCGAGGAGCAGAGCAGAGGGGAGAGCTGTGGTATTGTGGGGATCGTGAGTGCCTCGGGCAACGTCGCCCTTTCGATCTACTACGCGCTCTATGCGTTACAGCACCGTGGCCAGGAAGCCGCGGGTATCGCGGTGAGCCGTGATGCGCCCGCAGGTAGAATCGCGGACCTCGAGGTCTGCGAGAAGGCGATCCAGCTCTTCAAGGGCCGGGGGCTGGTGAACGAAGTCTTCTCCTCCCCGGCGTTGGACTCACTGGAGGGAAGAGCTGGTATCGGGCACGTGCAGTACTCCACCGGGGGGGGCGCAAGCGCAAGTGGGGAGCATGCAGAACCGCTGGTGGTCAATTATCGGAAGGGAGATATCGCCATCGCGTTCAACGGCAGCCTCGTGAATGCTCCTGAGCTCCGGCAGGCGCTGGAACGCGAGGGGCGGATATTCCACGCGGCTACGCACACCGAGGTGATCGCGCAGCTGCTGGCGAAGGAGCTGCTCCGCCATCCCCCGGTTGAGGCACTCACGGAAGTGACGAAATGCCTCAATGGCTCGTATTCGCTGGTCATGCTGCTCGATAGCACCGTGCTCGCCGTGCGCGATCCGCTGGGGATAAAACCACTGTGCATCGGCACACTCGCGGGTGACGAGCCGGGAGCGGGTGGGGGGTATATCATCGCCTCGGAGAGCCCGGCGATCGACACACTGGGCGGTACGCTGCTGCGGGACGTCAGACCCGGCGAAGTCGTGCTGCTTCAGCCCTCCGTGAACGTACCTGCTCGGTCGGCCGTAGCGCCACGACCGATCACGATTGAGAGTCACCACCTCTCGCACAGCCTGCAGAGCGCGCACTGCGTCTTCGAGTACGTCTACTTCGCGCGGCCCGATTCGATCATCGATGGCCGACTGGTCTACGATGTGCGGATGAAGATAGGCGCGCGGCTGGCGGAGGAGCATCCCGTAGAGGCGGACATCGTATCCCCGGTACCTGATTCCGGCATCACCTTTGCCATCGGGTATGCGAAACGATCGGGTATCGCGTATATGGAGGGGCTGATCAAGAACCGGTACGTGGGCCGGACATTCATCATGCCCGAGCAGGCCTCGCGCGACCTCGCGGTTCGCTTAAAGTTGAACGTGGTGCGGACGAACGTAGCGGGAAAGCGCGTGGTGCTGGTGGATGACAGTATCGTGCGAGGCACGACCTCACGGCGGATCGTGGAGCACTTGAAGCAGCAGGGCGCGAAGGAAGTGCACCTGCGAATCGGGAGCCAGCCGATCATCGCGCCCTGCTACCTGGGTATCGATACGCCGCGGCGTGAGGATTTGCTGGCCTGGAACCGGAACCTTGAGGAGATCGCCTCCTTCTTGAACGCCGATTCGGTACGCTACATCAGCCGTCAGGGCCTGATCGATGCGGTCGGGATAGAGGATGAGCACCTCTGCCTGGGCTGCCTCACGGGACGCTATCCCCTGGAGATACCCGGTGAGATCTGCATCGCGCGCCAGCTACGCCTTTCACACTTCTAATCGCCCTATCGATCTATCGATCTATCGATCGAGCTGCGGGAGGGCGTCGAAAAACATTTTTGTAGCAGCTCGTTGAACACTTTCAACTGCTCCCCGTCGTATATGTTCATATGCTGCCTCTAAATCATTTAATGCATCGGTAACATTTTCAGTTTCTAAAGCTCTGTGAATATGGTCTAGAACATTTCCTTTCTCATCCTCCATTTTTACCTTCCCTTTTTTTGTGCCCATTTGGAACCATTTTTGTTATAATCCTACTCCATCACCGCTTAGGGCCTTTTCTCTGAAATGTTTATGCATTAACTATAGTTTTATGATTTTTAGGTATTAGTGGTAGCACGGTACTGGTGAATCTGCGGGTGGTGTGTGGTGACTCATTTGGGCAGTGAAGCGATAGATTTATAATGCATGCGGAAAATGTGAGCTATTATAGAAGAGGGTAAGCGTGCCATGCCTCAGGATAAGACGCTGGTGATCTGCGTCGATCGCGATAATGATATCGGCGAGAAAGCGGGCTTAGTAACGCCCATACGCGGTAAAGAGGCGCTCATAGCCGCGGCGACGAAGCTCGCGCTCGCCGATGCGGAGGAAGCGGACATCAATGCGATCTTCGAGGCGGTCCGAGTCTACGATCAGCTGCGTCATGACGAGCACGTGGCGAAAACGGAGGTGATCCTGGTGGCCGGGGACAAGATACTCGGCATCGAATCGGATCGTAAGATCGGGCAACAGCTCGACGAGGTCCTGCAGAGCTTCCCCGCGGATTCTGCCATTCTGGTGAGCGACGGCCCCGGTGACGAATGGGTAATGCCGCTCATCCAGTCGCGTCTCAGGATCGATTCTGTCCGGCGTGTGGTAGTGAAGCAGAATGAGCCACTGGAAAACACCGTCTACGTGATCAAGCGCTTACTGGAGGATCCGACGTTCTCGCGCACCTTCCTGCCCCCACTCGGGCTCATCCTCTTCCTCTTAGCCGTCTCGTTACTCCTCGAGTTCTCCGGTAAGGCGCTGGGCTTCATCTTAGCGCTTCTCGGGATTTATACGGTGCTCAAAGGGTTGGGCCGTGAGCATCTCCTGGTGGACTTTATGGAGAGCGTGAAGCAGTCCCTGTACAGCGGGAAGATCTCCTTCGTGACGTACATCGTGGCCATCGTGCTGGCGATGATCGGCACCTCGCAGGGGATCATGGGTTATACCGGGGCCGATACCGGCCCGGACGAGCAGATCCTGCTCGCTATCGCCGCTTTTATCCGGCAGAGTGTCTGGTGGTATATCGGCGCGATACTCGCGCCGCTCATCGGGAAGATGATGAGCATGTACATCGAGCGTGAGAAGATCGTGCGGCACTGGGCGATTGCCTTCTCCGTCATCGCCTCCGGCGTGATCCTCTGGGGTGGTGGTGAGAGCATCATCTGGTTGAGCGCGGGCAACTATGCCCTGGGCTATCTCGTCCTCTTCTTCTCACTGCTCGGCGCGATTATCCTCTCCCTCATCGGCCTGCGGATCTCGTGGTACATCCGCAGTACCGTGAAGGATGAGGAAGGGCCTCGGACAGCCGAGGAACGCGCGACACAGGAGTAACCTTATTCGATCGCGCACGCCCTCCCCCCGTTCCCGCCGTAGACTTGGTCGTGCGCTCACACGAAACTGTTAAAACTTCATCCTTGGTAAAACCAGCTAGCTATTTATAGTGTGAGCATGACATAGATTACCAGCTATTCGTAAAATAGCTGCAGGAGGGATGCACTGATGGACGGTGAGCAGGATGCTTATCTGGAAGGGCGAAGGTATGAACGAGCGGCACGAGCGCAGGAGCGTGCCGGAGAGCAGGAGGCCGCGCTCGCGTCCTGGCTCTCGTACGCCGCGCTGAAGGAACGTAAGGGGAGCTACTTCTTGAGCATGTACGGCTATTTCAACGCTGCACGGGTCTGTGACACGCTGAAGCGGTGGCAGGAGGCCGCGGAGTTCTGCGAGCAGGCCGCCCGCTTTGCAGAACGGCTCGGTGAACACGCGCTCTGGGCGTTCTTCATGAACCTGGCCTGCCAGATGCACGAGAAGGCGGGCAATTACGAGGCCTGCCGGGAGCGGTACGAGCTGCTTGGCAAGTTCTTCGCCGCACTGGACAATTACTTCGGGGCGGCGGACGCCTATGAGCATGCCGCGGAGATGATGGCGCTCGGCGGCAAGGATATCGCGGAGTATACCGTGCCGATCGCGGCATGGCAAAAGAACTATGAATACTGGCACGAGCAGGGCGAGCTGGACGATGCGGCATGGAGCTTGAAGCGGATTGCATCCTATCGGGCGAGCCAAACTGGCGTGTAACTCCCGGCGGTTGCCCTCCATTCCGTGAGTTGCTGCGGAGCTACGAGCGGACATCCTGCGCGGTGATTCTTACTCGTTGCCTTCCACTCGGGTGAGCTGCTCCAGGCACGGCTGGCCGTCTGTTGAGCAAGCGGCGCGATGCGCGCCTCGCAAGGCTTCCGCAGCGGACGAAAATCGTAGAGCTTTATATAGTACAAGGAGAGAGGGTTTACTAGCGATGCGGATTTGCGAGTGTGAGGACCATGACCAATACTGAGCCATTTATCAAGATCGTTGACGTGTCCAAGGAGTTTGACGGTAAAGAGGTCTTGAAGCACGTGAATTTCGAGATCAACGAGGGAGAGGCGCTGGGCTTGCTCGGCCGGAGTGGCGCGGGGAAATCCGCCCTGCTTCACATGCTCCGGGGGACCGAGGAATACGCACCGACGCGGGGCGAGGTGTTCTTTCGGTTAGCGGTCTGCCCCAACTATCTGAACCAGGAGGATTCCCCGGAGGGCGCGCATCCGGCCCTCGGCTCCATCGAGCCACCGAGCAAAGTCGGATTGGTCTGCCCCCGGTGCGGGAGCACGCTGGAGCTCCATGAGGTGAACTACTGGCAGGA
>CAYYNW010000030.1:7415-14099 GCA_964473145.1 uncultured Halobacteria archaeon | reverse complement strand
ACGCCCAGCGCCTTCGCCTTCGCCAGCTTCGAGCCCGGCTCTTCACCGGCCACGAGATAATCCGTCTTCTTCGAGACGCTCGATGAGACCGTCCCGCCCAGCCGCTCGACCAGCTCCTTTGCCTCCTCGCGCGGCAGGGAGATGCTGCCGGTGAAGACGAAGGTCTTGCCCGCTAAAATCCGCAGGCCACCTGCCCCTGCGGCTGCGGCTTCGCCTTCCCTAACTTCATACCGCACACCTGTGCGATCCAGCTTCGCCAGTAACTCCTGCGTACTCTTCTGCTCGAAGAAGAGGAGAATGCTCTTCGCCACCTCCGGCCCGATCTCCGGGACGCGGATCAGCTCCTCATAGCGCGCGTGCCGCAAGCTCTCCATGTCCCTGAACTGCTCCGCGAGCAGCGCGGCAGTACGCTCGCCCACGTGCCGTATCCCCAGTGCATGGATGAGTCGCGCGAACGTCGTCTGCTTGCTCCTTTCAAGAGCCTCGAGGATCTTCTGCGCCGACTTCTCACCCATCCGGTCCAGCTTCATGAGGTCTCGCTTCGTTAAGAAGAAGAGATCTGCCGCATCTGCAACCATGCCGCGGTCCACGAGCTGCTCGATCAGTTTCTCGCCCAGCCCCTCGATATTGAGTGCGCGAAGCGATGCGAAATGTTTGATCCGTTCCTTGAGCTGCGCGCTGCACGAGACGCCAATGCAGCGCACGATAGGCCCCTCCTTGAGCACGTCCGCGCCGCAGACGGGACAGTGCGTGGGCATCAGGAACTCTCGCTCCGCGCCCGTCCGTTTCGAGGTGATCACGCTCACCACCTCAGGAATAACGTCACCTGCTCGCTCCACCACCACGGTATCTCCGATCCGCACATCCTTCCGGCGCAATTCGTCCTCGTTGTGCAGGGTCGCCCGGCTCACCGTCACGCCCGCGATCTGCACCGGCTCCAGGACCGCGACCGGGGTGAGCGCGCCCGTGCGACCCACCTGCACGATGATATCATTCACCCGGGTGAACTCCTCACGGGCCGGGAATTTGTACGCGAGCGCCCACCGCGGGCTCCGTGAGATCGTGCCCAGCCGCTCCTGCTGCGCAAGGCTGTTCACCTTCACCACCACGCCATCGATCTCGTAGTCGAGCGCATCCCGTCGCTGCCGAATCTCCTCATGGTACCGAATCACGCCTTCGATATCCGCGAATCGGCGGATCAGGGGATTTACCTTGAAGCCCGCCTGGCGGAGATACGCCAGCACCTCCCACTGCGTCTCCAGTTTCTTCCCTTCTAGCCGGCCTATGCCGTAGGCGAAGAAATCGAGCGGTCGAGACGCAGTGACCCGGGGATCAAGCTGCCTGACAGAACCTGCAGCCGCATTACGCGGGTTCGCAAAGAGCTTCTCGCCCTTCTTGCCCAACTCCGCATTCAACGCTTTGAATTTACTCAGCGGCAGGTACACCTCACCGCGCACCTCGAGCAGTGGTAACGACTCGCCGGCATCTCCGTGAGCCGTGAAGAGCCTCAGCGGGATCGCCTTGATCGTCCGCAGATTCTGGGTGATATTCTCCCCGGTGTACCCATCGCCCCGGGTGCTGCCGGCGGTAAAAATGCCCTGCTCGTAGACGAGCTCCATCGCGAGCCCGTCGATCTTCGGCTCCACCACGTACTCAAACTCCTCACCATCCAGCAGTCGTTGCACGCGGTCATCGAAGTCGCGAACCTCCGACTCTGCCGTGACGCTTTGCAAACTTAACATCGGGATGCGGTGCTCGTAGGTACCGAATTCCGCCAGCGGCTTCGCACCCACTCGTCGCGTGGGCGAATCGGGCGTGACATACTCGGGATACGTGCGCTCAAGCTCCTCCAGTTCCTGAAAGAGGCGGTCATATTCGGCGTCCGAGATCTCCGGCTCGTCCAGCACGTAGTAGCGGTAATTGTGGTAGTGAATCAGCCTCCTCAAGTCCTCGATTCGGCTCGCAATGGCCGCTTGCTCCTCACCACCCATACTTTATATAGCGGTGCACTGCATTAATTATAATACAGCGAGGTTTAGCGTAATGGCGCACGAGAAGGAGAGAGAGGAGACCTTAATACCCAGTACGGACTACTTAGCGAGCGGCGTGCATATCGGCACGCAGCAGAAGACTGGCGAGATGAAGCGGTTCATCTACCAGGCACGACCGGACGGCTTGTACCTGCTGGATATCAAGCAGATGGACGAGCGGCTCCGAACAGCTGCCAAGTTCCTGGCCAACTATGAACCCGCAACCATTCTGGTCGTCGCTGCACGCGAGTACGGGCACCATCCTGCGAGTATGTTCGCGAAAGTCACTGGCGCGAGCGCAATCGTCAACCGGTTTATTCCCGGCACCCTCACGAACCCGGTGAGTGCGCATTTCCTCGAACCCTCAATCTTGGTTATTACTGACCCCATGACCGATGAGCAGGCTTTGCGGGAGGGGGTGAGTGTCGGTATACCCATCACCGCGCTCTGCGATGCAAACAACTCGACCTCGAACATCGAACTCGTTATCCCCACCAATAACAAAGGTCGCAAGGCGCTTGCCACCGTCTTCTGGCTGCTCGCCCGCGAGATGTTACGCGAACGCCATCGGCGTGCCGGGTCCCAGGAGCAATTCACCTTTACGTATACCGCGGAGGATTTCGAAGCGGCGATATAAACTGAGTCAATCTAAGTTAAGCTAAGCTAAGCTTAGCGATAGATAAGGCGGGAGATGAGAAGAGCGGTAGTCGCTGGCGCCTTTTATGAACGTGAGCGTGATCGCTTAGAGCAGCAGTTGCGGGACTGCTTCTCCGGGCTTGCCCGTGAGCCGGACGATGCGATCCGCGGTGCCGTCGTGCCACACGCGGGTTACATGTATTCCGGGCACGTTGCCGCGAGTGTCTACGCGAAGCTCCCGAAGGCTGAGACCTTCGTGATCCTCGGCGTGAATCACCAGGGGATGGGCTCGCCCATTGCCGTCTCCACAGAACGCTGGACGACGCCCCTGGGCGAGGTGGGGGTGGACGACGAGTTCGTCCAGGCGCTCCCCAGGCGGATCATCGATATCGAAGAGACCGCGCACCGCTATGAGCACTCTATCGAGGTCCAGCTCCCCTTCCTTCAATATACCCGCACGCAACCATTCCGCATCGTGCCGATCAGTCTCGGCCTCATCGGGATCGATACAGCGCGCGAACTCGGGGAGGATCTCGCCGCCACCATTGCAGAGCGCAATAAGCGGGTGATCGTGCTGGCCTCCTCGGATTTCACGCACTACGAGCCAGATCGAATCGCGCGGGCTAACGACGGGTACGTGATCGAAGCAATCGCGGAGCTGGACGTGGCCAAGTTCTATAAGCGCGTGTACGAACGCAACGTGACCGCCTGCGGTGTGGATCCGATCGGCGTGATGCTTTATACCACGAAGCAGCTCGGTGCGACGAGAGGCTCGGTGACCAAATACGAGACGAGTGGCGATATCACGGGCGATCGACGTGCCGTGGTGGGGTATGGCGGCATCATCGTTCTGTAACACTTCACTACTCCCGATCTCTATTCTATCCTTACCCGTGGGCGTACGATGCAGCAAGAAGCGGCTCTTTCTTATCCTACCGCGGCACGAGTCTTCTTTGACGAGCTGACGAAGAGTGATCTCCTTCTCACGGTAGCGGGTGTTCCGGTTTTGATCACACCGACCGCCGCGTGCTGCCATCGGCTATTCGCCGTGGGCACTCTTGAAGCCATCGAACGGCGCGGGAAGATCACGCGACTGCACCTCACCGATACGACTGGCCCACTCACCCTGTATACCAAGCAGAGAATCCCCGACGAACGAGTGGAAGTGAATGAAAAGAGCACGCACATCGCCTTCCTCGGCACGGTCCACCCCCGTGAAGTCCCCGGGAAGGGGAAACGCGCGGTCATCCTGGCAGATCAACTCGGCGTGGTTACTGAACGGGTAAGAACTCTTGGGATACTCATGACCGCGAAGCGAACGATGGAGCGGATCGAAGAACTGCGTGCTGCCCTTCACGCTGCGACGAACGGAGAACCTGCTGGTGCCGCTCAGCGCGTGGCAAAGGAAGCGATCGTGCATTACGCACTTGACCACGAGCGGCTGGATGCCCTCGCGCGTGTGGCAGTCAATGCGGTGAACCGAGCGTGGGAGGGCTATCGCGCTGCAACCAGAACCATGATACTGGAGATGCTGCAGAGCGAACGCGGCATGGAGCGCGCAAAGGTTATGAGTGCGTTGCAATCTCGCGGGTATCCCGCGGCGTGGGGGGAGGCGGTGATTGAGGAGCTCATCATGGACGGGCAGTGTTCTGAGAGTGAGAGCGGCCTCTTGAGATGCTGACCGGTACGATCTTTCCGGCCAGCTGGACGGCGATGTCAGCACGCATCATCAATGGCAGGATGGGGTTCTGGTGCTCTATGAGCACCCGCCTACACGTGCCTCCAACGGTAAGTATTCCTAAAGCTTGACCTGAACGCTATCCCCCTCTAGTTTTACCGGATAGGTTTGAAGCGGTCGGGGTGCCGTGAAGATCTTGCTGAGCGCCAGCTTGGCACCAGACCACTCGGTCCAGCGGACAACGTGTCCGTCTTTGAGGTCGAACTGAGAGCCGTGCCGGGGGCAGGTGACTATCGTGCCGGTAAGCGTGCCACGAGCAAGCTTTGCTCTCAGGTGCGGGCAGAGATTGCTGGCAGCATAATAGCGGTCATCTACCCTGGCCAGAAGTAGCTCATTCCCCCCGACGGTAACCCCTCTCATCTCGCCATTCTGCAGGTCATCACGTTTCAAGACTTCAACATAGTCCGACATTTGAACCACCTGTAGAAGATCGGTTGCGGGAACAGAAAAGAAAGAGGAGAAGGAGTCAAAAAAGGAACTCCTCCTCGCTTCTACTTACTCCATCGTTAGCGGTTTCAGGTGCTCGATCAGCTAGCTCATGCCGATTCCAGGAGGGCTTCGATCTGCGCGTAGATCTGCCGGTCTCTGAAATGTTTCATGGAGGCTGCGCCTGACGGGCAGACGGAATTGCACCCGCCGCAACCCTTGCACATCGCTTCGTTGACCGTCATCACATGCAGTTCCTCGTCAAGGGTGAGTGCGCCATACGGACAGACCTCGGCACAGGTGCCGCAGCCGATACAAATCGCCTCATCGATCTGTGAGATCGCAGGCTCGATCGCCGCGGTACCCTTGATCAAATACACCAGCGACCCTGCAGCCGCTGCTTTGCCCTGGGCTATGCTGTCCGGGATATCCTTGGGACTCGCGGCACACCCGGCGATGAAGATCCCGTCCGTGGCGGTATCCACGGGCCGCAGCTTGGGATGGGCCTCCATCAGGAAGCTGTCGGGCGATTGTGAGAGCTTGAGCATCTGGACGATGTCCCACACACCCTCGTTTGGTTGCATGCCCACGCCGAGAACCACAAGGTCTGCTTCAAGCTCATACGGCTCGCCCAGCAAGGTATCCTCGGCTCGGAGGACCACCCGATCACTGCCCGGGTTCTGGTAGATCTCAGCGGGAAGTCCCCGGCGATAGTTGACACCCTCTATTTTGACATTCCCATAGAATTCCTCATCTCCCTTGCCAAATGCCCGTACATCTTGGAAGCAGACGGTGACGTTTGCATCAGGTAGCTTTTCCTTTGCGATATGCGCCTGTTTCGCTAAATACATACAGCAGACACGAGAGCAGTACTCATGCCCGGTTTGCTTATTCCGCGAGCCCACACAGGAGATGAAGACGATATCCTTCGGCACTTTACCGTTTAGCTCCAGCCGGCCACCTGTAGGACCGCTCGCAGCCGAGAGCCGCTCAAACTCCAGGCCCGTTATGACGTTGGGATACACGCCATACTTGTATTCCGCTGAGGCTTTGGGGTCAATGAGATCGAACCCGGTGGCGACGATAATGGTGCCGATATCGAGCTCTTCTTTCTGTTCCGTCATCCCGAAGTCGATCGCAGCATACTTGCACGCAGCCATGCAGGGCGGCACTGCTTTCCCGGTCTTGATCGTCTCGAGCGTTGCAGTGCCACATTTGCCCTCTTTGAAGAGCAAGCAATTCGCGGGGTCCACGGTGTAGAGCGGAGGAACGGCATTCGGAGTCGGTAGATAGATCGCGGTTCTCATACTCAAGCCTTCGTCAAACTCGTTCGGAATGTTCTTGACCGGGCAGACCTCTTCGCAGGCGCCACACGCGACGCATTTCTCGTTCACATACCGTGGCTTTCGCTTCACCGTCGCTTTATAGTTCCCGACGTACCCCTCGATGTTCTCCACCTCGGCATACGTCATCAAGTCGATCTTGGGATGTGCGCCGACATCTATCATGCGCGGCGTTAGTATTGAAGCGACCTTATCAAGGAGGGGGTACGTCCGATCAAGTTGCGCGGCATGCCCGCCAATCGAGGGTGTCTTCTCCACGAGATGCACCTTATAGCCCGAATTGGCGATATCTAATGCGGCGTATATCCCGGTGACGCCAGCGCCTATTATTAACGTCTCAGGAACGACATCAACCTTTTTCTCCTCAATTAATTCTAACAAGGCTGAGCGTGCAACCGCACTTCGTATCAGAGCCTTCGCCTTCTCGGTGGCCTCTCGCATGTAATCGGCGTGTGGCCAACTGCAATGCTCGCGAATATTCGCCATCTCGAAGAAGAAGGGATTCAGCCCT
>CAYYNW010000030.1:0-7315 GCA_964473145.1 uncultured Halobacteria archaeon | reverse complement strand
AGCGAAGCAGAAGCAGCCGCTTTACCCTGCGCCACACTGTCGGGAATGTCCCGGGGAGCTTGCACACAGCCGGTGACAAACACGCCGGGGACATCGGTATCCACCGGTCTGAGCTTCAGATGCGCCTCTTTCGCGAAATGATCCGTCGTTTCGGCGACCCCGAGCATCTGGAGTATCTTGTCCGTGCCTGCACTCGGCTTTAAGCCGACGCCAAGCACGACAATGTCCGCTTCGAGCTCATATGGCTCTCCCAGCATCGTATCTTCCGCTCGCACGATCACCCGATCACTGCCAGGATTTTGATAGATCTCCGAGGCTAATCCGCGCCGGTAATTCACGCCCTCTTTCTTCACGCGATCATAAAACTCCTCAAACCCTTTGCCGAATGCGCGCACATCCTGATAGAGTACGGTGATCTTACAGTCGGGCACCTTCTCGCCGAGCAGGTGCGCGTGCTTCGCCAGGTACATGCAGCAGACACGGGAGCAATATTCGTAGCCGGTTTGCTTGTTCCGCGAGCCGACGCAGGAGATGAAGACAGCGTCTTTTGGCAGACGATCCACGCCCTTCACGATGATCTTCCCAAAGGTGGGGCCGCTTGCATTTGAGTACCGCTCGAATTCAAGGCCCGTAATGACATTGGGATACACCCCATATTTGTATTCCGGCATCGTTCTCGGATCGATAATGTCATATCCGGTCGCGACGATGATCGTTCCCACATGCAGTTCAACGATCTCTTCCTTCATATCAAAATCGATCGCATTGGGGCCGCAGATCGCGATGCATGGAGGGACTTCGACATCCTTCTTACCCTCTTTTAGGTATGCTCGCACGTTCTCGATTGTCGCTTTGCCGCACTTCCCTTTCTTCACCATCTGGCAGCGCTCGGGATCGATGCAATAAATAGCGGGAATAGCTTGCGGGAACGGGCGGTAGACCGAGCCGCGTTTACCGAGATTCTCATCAAATTCGTTCGGGAATTTGTACGCGAACCGGCATTCCTGTTCACAGAGAGCACAGCCCGTGCAGAGCGATTCAATGACATAGCGTGGCTTCTTCTTTACCTTCACCTTAAAATTACCCACGGAGCCTTCCACACCCACCACCTCGGCATAACTCATCAGGTTGACGTTCGCATGCTTTGACACATCGACCATACGCGGTGTCAAGATACACGCTGAACAATCGAGCGTGGGGAAGGTCTTGTCAAGCTGTGCCATGTGCCCGCCGATCGTAGTAGATCGCTCCACCAAATGGACCTTGAAGCCCGCATCCGCGATGTCCAGCGAGGCATACATCCCCGCGATGCCCCCACCGATCACGAGTGCTTCTGGAATGATCGTTACTTCCCGCTCCTCGACTTTACCCAGACATGCTGCTTCGACTTTGCTCTTAATGCCCTGCATCAACTGCCGCGTGGCTTCTTCCGAAGCTGATTTTGGCTTTTCCTTCACTTCTTCTACTTGAGGTTCCGCCTCTATTGCCATGCTCTTCTCCTCCTATGCAAAATCCACTTGAGCGAACATCTGCCGGTCTTTGAAGTTCTTGAGCGACATTGCACTCGACGGGCAGAGCGATGCGCAACTGCCGCACCCGATACAGCCCTCCGTGATGCGTGCATACACTCGTTTGCCGCCGGTAACGGTCATAATACCGTACGTAACAGCACTTACCGGTTCCTCGACCAATTCAATCGCTTCTACAGGACAGAGCTCCACGCAGACGCCGCAGCCCGAGCAGATCTCCTCGTCGACGACGGAGACGATACCGGGTGTCTCGAGGAAGTTCTTCGCCAGGATCACCGACGCGCGTGCCGCTGCCGCACTGCTCATGGCGAGGGTCTCATCCACCATCCCGGGATAGACCGCGGAGCCGCAGATGAAGACTCCTTCGTTCACCGTATCCACGGGCGTCAAGACCAGCTTCGGCCGCTCCTGCTCCTCCATGAAGAAGCCGTATCGGTTCAGGGGTACCATGAAGAGCTTGCTCAGCTCCTCGTTCTCCTCCGCAGGCAGCATCGGCGTGCTCAGCACGATCAAATCCGGCTTGATCTGGAGCTCATCGTTGAGGATCACATCGAAGACCGAGAGAATACCCTGAGCCAACTGCGGGGGCCGCTGCTTATCGTACCTCAGGAAGATCACGCCGTTCTCGCGCGCCTCCTTGTAGAGTGTCTCCCATTTGCCGTAGGTCTTCGTCTCCTGATAGAGCAGGAAGACATTCGCTGCGGGGTTCTTCTTCTTCGCCTTCAAGGCGTTCGAAACTGCTTCGATGCTGCTGTACTTCGAAGGCACGCCCACATCCGGGATCGCATCCTGGATCAGCGCGATCGTCTTCGCTTCGAGAGTGCCCTCCAGTAGCCTTGCAAACTCGCTCTGCGTCATCACCTTCTTATCCTGACCGTAGCCGAAGTACCCCGCGGGCACGAACTCCTTCGCACCCGTGGCAAGTACCGCCACCCCGAAATCGATCTCCTCATTGACGCCTTCACCTGTTATCCGCGCCTTAAACGCGCCGACCCGGCCTCGAACGTCCTTGACCGCGGCCTTCGTGTAGACCGTGATCTTCTCGTTACGCTTCACCTTCTCCACGACCTGCTGCAGGAACTCTCCCGCTTTCTCACCGCTCTGTAACTCCGTTGCCTCCCTCAATCGGCCGCCTAACGCCGCATCCTTCTCCGCCAGGTAGACTTCATAGCCAGCTTTCGCGATGTCCAGCGCGGCATTCATGCCCGCCAGACCGCCGCCAACCACCAGCGCTTTCGGCGTTACCGGATAGCTCTCGAGCGGAATGGGCTCAAGGTAGCGCGAGCGCTCGACGGCCATGGTCATCTGGCTCATCGCCGCCTTTGTCGCGTCCTCCTTATCCTGTACCCATGCACATTGCTCCCGCAGATTCACCATCTCGAGCAGGTAGGGGTTCAGTCCGGCTTTGGCGCATGTGTCCCTGAAGAGATCCTCATAGGACCGTGGTGAGAAACCCGCCACCACAATCCGGTTCAGGCCCTGGTCCACAATGCCGCTCTCGATCGCCTCCATCGTCTGCTCCAGCGTGGTTGGTGCATTGTCCACTGCGGCCACATTGCGGAGTCGCTTCACGTGCGCCGCGACCGCAGGGAGATCAAGACGCTCCGCGATATCGCCGGCGCAGTTGCAGATGAAGACGCCGATTTTCGGCTCCTTACCCACCTCGATGTATTTCCGCGGCTCCTGGCCGGGGATCATCTCGGTGCGCGCGGAGAGCTGCGTGGCTTTGAGAGCCGCGCCACTAGCCTGCGCAACGCTTTCGCGAACCTTCATCGGCGCGGTGGCCGTACCCGCCGCGAATATGCCCGGCACCCTCGTCTCCAGCGGCGCGGTCAAACGCGTCTCGATAAAGCCGTACTTATCGGTCTTCACGCCGGTGATCCGTGCGAGTCTTCCCAGGGTCTTCGCGGGCAGGAGCCCGACGGCAAGCACCACCATATCCAGGGGCAGCCGTTCAATCGCGCCATTCGCCAAATCCTCATACTTCACGATGAGCGAGCCGTCCTCCGGGGTCACCTCAGGAACACGCGACCTGATATACACCACCCCGTACTTCTCCTTCAACTTCGCCACCAGCTCCTCATCCTTACCGAAGGTGCGAACGTCCATGTAGAAGACGTAAACCTTCATCGCGGGGTAGCGCTCCTTCAGCTCCCACACCTCCTTCGCCGTGTAGCCGCAGCAGGCCGTTGAACAGATCTCGTTCTCCTGGCAGCGGGAGCCGATGCACTTGATGAATCCGATCCGCTGGACCGGCCGTCCGTCTGAAGGCCGCACGAGCTGCCCTTGCTCAGATGCGGTACAGGCCCGGAGCATAGCCTCGAACTCCAGTGAGGTCACCACATCGGGATTATCAATGGCATAGCTCTTCGGGATGTTTTCGAAGACGTCATAGCCCGGTGCCAGCAGAATGCTCTCCGCTTTGAGCTGCTTACCCGAAACGGTCAGCGTGAAATCGCCGGCTGAACCTGAAAGCGCCTCGAGATCGCTGGAGAGCATCAGCTCGACGTTCGGATGATGCTCGAGCTTCACGATCCGCGGGATAATCCCCGTCTCGCACTCCGCGAGCTCCGCGACCTTGCCGCCCAGTTTCGCGTTCCGCTCGATCAGATAGACCTTGTAGCCCGAATCCGCGAGGTCGAGAGCCGCGGTGATACCCGCAACACCACCACCAATCACTGCTATTCCCATCGCTTCACTCACCCCACCTTCTCCAGTATCTTCTTCGTACTCACCACGTTCTTCTGGAACCCGAGCTTGCTCGGCTCGATGCCGAGCGCGAGCCCGAGCAGCTGCGTGATGTACACCACCGGCATCTCAAACGAGAGCTTTAGCGCCTTCTCGATATCCGGCTGCTTCGCGTCCAGCATCATGCCGCAGAGCGGACAGGCGAGTGCGATGCAGTCCGCGCCGGCCTTCTTCGCGGTCTCCAAAATCTTCCGCGCCATCTCAAAGGCAATGTCCGCTCGGGTCATCATCAGTGGCCCGCCGCAACAGACCGTCTTCACGGTGCTGAAGGGGACCGTCTCACCGCCGATCAGTGCGATTAATTGATCCATCAGCACCGGATCGTCGGGATCATCGAACGCGGTCTCCGGCGGCCTGCCCAGGTAGCAGCCATAGTACGGGGCGACCTTGAGCTTCACCTGCTTCGTCAGCTTGCTCTTTAACGCCTCCTGGCCAACGTCCTTCATGAGGAACTCGAGGATGTGCTTTGGCGTCACGGAGCCGTTATAGTCGAGCGCGGGATCGAGCGCCTTGAGCTCTGCGCGCAACTTCTCATCCTGCTTCAAGGCGTTGTTGGTGCGCGCGAGATTGTAATAGCAGATGCTGCAGGGCGTGACGATGCTCGGCACCTTTTCCTTCTCCGCAATCGCCAAATTGCGAGCGTTTAAGGCGTAGACGAGCCGAGGATCCTCCGCTTCCGCCGCACCGCAGCAGTTCCAGTCCTCCACCTCGACCCACTCGAGCCCTAACTTGTCAAAGACCGCTTTCGTGGAGATGTCCTGCTCCAGCGCCGTCGTCTCCGATGGACAGCCGGGATAGTACGCAATCTTCTTCTCGCTCATTTCTCCTCCTTCTCCTTCTCCTCTATCCACTTGAAGATCTTGACCATCACGTCCCGCTGCTTGATCTTCGAGGGGAGCATACCTTTCATCGGACTGCCGCCGCCGAGCGGCCCCATCTTGCCGTGCATGAACATCCGCATCCCGAAATCCTTGTAATCGCCCATCATCGCCATCATGCCCTTCACCTTCGAGCCCTCACGCTTGGGGTAGTACTCCATCGCCAACCCTATATCGTAGAGCCGACCGTACTTCTGAAGGGTGTGCAGGAACGCGGTCTCGAAGAGAGGTCGGGGGCTCTCGATCTTTATCTTGCCCGCATGTGCCTCCTTCTCCGCAATGCGACGGATCGCTGAGAGTACATCACCGACCACCACGTTCTGGGGACAGCGCGCCGTACAGGTCTGGCAGATCGCGCAGATCCACAGATCGGGACTCGTGAGTACCTGCTCGCGCATCCCCAGGAGGGACATCTGGATGAACCGCCGTGGATTGTAACTGGGGATGAGCTCACTGATCGGGCAGCCCAGCGTGCACGTGCTGCACTGGTAACAGGCGGTGAGGTGCTCGCCACCGGGCTCATTCAGGATCTCAGTCTTGAAGTTCTGGTCCAGTTCCCACGTCTTTATCGGCATTTTACCTTAAACACTCTTCTAGCTCTTCTTCCTCATAGGTCGTGAACGGCAAGGGCTCTGCACGATCCTTACCCGGGACGTACTCGAAGAGCTCCTGCACCTTCTTCGTCACCACGGGGTAGAATCTGGTTAAGGGAATGCCCTTCGGACAAGCATCCTCACAGGCACCGCAGGCGACACAGGTCGTGCCCACGTGGTAAACCCGGGTGAGGTGGTAGAGCAGTTGATTCGCCGGTACCTCGATCGCACCGCGCGCCTCAGCCAAGTTCAGGAGATCGCCGGCAATGGGGTCGCCAATGGGCTGGTCGAAGAAGCACTCCTTGCAGTAGCAGACCGGACAGACATCGCGGCAGTTCTTGCAGACGATGCAGTCGCGGAGGAACGCCTCTAATGCCGCCTGACTCTCAATCCGGGGCAGTTTCTCTAAGTTTGCCCGCGCCTCAGCCAGGATCTTCTCCTTCTCCGCCTTCCGCTCCAGATCCTTCTCCTCGAGCGTGAGTCCCGCGGCCTTTAACGCCTCCTCGCCCATCGCCGTCACTCCCGCCACGATCACTTTCTCACCGCTCGTCCGCGCGATGGCGATATCGCCCACATCCGCGAGACGGTTCTCACAGATCGCGCAGGCGTCTCGAATCGGAATGCCTTTGCCCGCCAGTTCCTTGAGCTTCGCACTATCAAGCTGGTTGCCGATTTCTGCAGCGTGTGCAGCATAGATCTCATTCGGATAGGCGCCCGCGCAATCGACGGTGATGAGCAGCACGCTCTTCTCACTCAGCTGCTTCAGCTTGAAGAGTTCGACCGCGGCTCGTGTCTCGCAGGGCTTGGCAACCACGCCCACCTTCTCATCGATCAGCCAGCCCTTCACGATGTTCGCGGCATTCACACCGAACGAAGGCGCGAAGATGACCGACTCCGGGGCAACGATCTTAGTCTTATCCCGGACGAGCATGTAAGCGATGTTATTCCCTGCCCGGAAGGGCATGATCAAGGCATCAACGACCTTCTTCTCCAGCAAGCCCTGAAAGAAGCCCGTTAAATCACCATAGGTGAGCTCTGTTCCTTTCATAGTATCTCATTCCTCATGGGATTTGGTCCCAGTTCCTTAATCGTCGCTGCCAGCTGCTTCATGGTGCTCGCGAACCTGTCACCCTCAGACGCGCTGATCCAGTGCAGCTGGACCCGGTTGTCCATCCCGAACTGCTTCAGAATAGTCCGCATTGCGGCGACTCGACGCCTGGAATAGAAGTTACCCTTGATATAGTGGCACTCGCCCGGATGGCAGCCCCCGATGAAGACGCCATCAGCGCCATTAAGGAGCGCGCGCATGACAAACATCGGATCCAACCGTGCCGTACACATCATCCTGACGATTCGAATGTTCGGTGGGTACTTTTTCCGCGACGTCCCTGCGAGGTCCGCACCTGCATAAGTACACCAGTTGCAGGTAAATCCGACTATCTTTGGCTCAAAATCCTTTTTCTCTTCTCCCATCTTCTATCACCTAGGTCTGTGCTAAATTCCTCCTCGGTAAATTCCAAGCTGATTTTTCTTGGAGATTGTTACTATATAAGGCTTTCGAAATTTC
>CAYYNW010000029.1:0-14407 GCA_964473145.1 uncultured Halobacteria archaeon | reverse complement strand
AAGACGCAGATTTCGAAAGCGCATCTAAAAGGACATCTTGAAGAGCTACAAAGGCGCAAGGACATCTGGATCAGTGCCCAACTCTGCCAGAAGTTGCTAGACTCGTTGGAAACCGGGGTTCTATGAGCGCTTTCGTGGCACGGGATAGTCGTCGAAGCAGGGCAGGTTGATCTCGCGCTTTCCTGCGCGCACCGAGAAGAGGAGGATCACCGTGCGCGCGGATAGAGCACCTGCGGGCGGGGTTTGGCGTGTTCCTGGATAAGTGTGATCGCGCCGGCGAGCGCGTCAGGCCCGTCATCATGCGCGGCAAGCGGGAATTGAATGAGCTGATCGATCAGCTCGGGATACTCCTGGTTCCAGGACTCGAGGAACTGGAGCTGCCCGTTCGTATAATACGGCTCGAGGCCTTCGATACGAGCGGCCTTTGGCACGGTGTGCCAGACGAGTTTATAGGGCACCGTGACGCCAGCCTCGCGTTGAAGTTCGCGCAGCACGAGCTCGAAGCTGCAGGGCTCGGTGTCCGATTTCGCCTTGCCGAGCGAGTTCGCCTCGATGCCCACGACTTTGTAGTTGAAGCGGCTGTGGAGCTCGATGAGCTGCGCGATCAGTTTGGATTGGGCCAAACGTGCCATCTCGCAGTGGTAGACTATCCACCCGAGATGGTGCTTGAGCACCGTAACGATGGCGGAAAGGTCGCGGACGCCGAGTGAGGGGTCGCAGAAGGCGAAGGCCTCGGCGCCTTCCAGATCGATTATGGACCTGGGGATCGTGTGCATTGCTTCGAGCCTGAAGATCTGGTGCTCGGCTGGTATCGGCTGGTTGAGATACTGACAGGCGAAGAGGAGCTGGCCCTTCTCGATGCGGAGGGCTTCGAGCCTGGCCTTGGAGAGGATTGTAGGGAACCGCGGTTTGCCACTATGGGTATAGCAGGACTCACGATGGATAGAGTACTTGTGCCCCCGGGGGAACTGCGGGTTGAGCTCATTGATGATGAACGAGTAAAGATCATCGAAGTGCCAGTGCGTGCCCACAACCACGAGCTCGCCCCGGGGCTCCAGGACGGAGACGAGATCCTGATACCACCGCTTCTTCTTCTCGCGTATCGCGGCGCTTTCGCGGTCGTCAATGTTGCAGAGGTCATCAACGATAATGAGATCATAGTGCACGGAGACGAGGTTGTCAAGCGCGCCGGCAGTCCCGATGGACGGCTCGCTGAAGTTCTTGGTGCGCGTATTGAGCATGATGTACTCCTTTTTGGCCGCATTAGGGTCGAGCGGTCTGATCCCGAAGTTTTCCTCGTAGAATTCTAAGAGGCTCGGGTTGCGGAGATAATGGCCAACGATCTCCCTGAGGAAGGCCTGGGCATTTTCCGCAGTTGCGTTCACAATGAGGATGCGGAGTTCGGGATCATTTACTAAGCGCCAGATAGGATAGGCTTTGGTGAAGATCGTTGACTTGAAGGTCCCCCGTGGCTCCAGCCAGAGTGACCGTCTGTGATGGCGTTCCAGTTCACGGCACCATGCCTGATGCGGATCTTCCTGAAGCTTCGTGTAATTGAGAATAGTACGGGCGAACCGATAGAGGTTAAACTTCTGGTTCTTTCCATGGAACTTGAATTTACGTTCCATCTCGCTTCACGGAACTACGGTTCGTGTACCCCTCCCACGGCACTCTTCTTTTGACTTACGATCCGCGCAGCAAGTTCAGCATCGCTTTCTTTTGTTCCCATGAGGCTTC
Source organism: uncultured Halobacteria archaeon (assembly GCA_964473145.1). Lineage (GTDB taxonomy): Archaea > Halobacteriota > Syntropharchaeia > Alkanophagales > Methanospirareceae > JACGMN01. The sequence goes on along the minus strand of CAYYNW010000029.1, from coordinate 12,670 downwards.
ACTAGTAATGCATTCGCACTATGCCCGTTTAAGATGGACTTGGTTGCGCAAGTTCACTTCTTTGTAATATCAACATCTTTGACCCTCCCTGTTGCGCCGCGTAGAAGAGTCAGTTGAGCTTTCTGGCCTTTAATTTGAGCTTTTTGAACTTGCCGTTTTCTTCACTCAGCACGGTCGCTCCGCCCTTATCGATTACGGCGATCTGAGAAGGCGTATTTTTCTCCTGTAGCCCAAAGCGAAGCGGCGCGCGCGAAGGGAGGCCCGCGACGGCGACGGCTTAGGGCACTGCCGGTGAGCGCACTGGAGTAGTAGGTCGGGTAGTCGAGATCCGGCGTTCCTAAGATTGGAGGGGGAAGTCCCGTAAAAATAAAAAAAGGGAAGAGAAAAGGAGGTTTGAGTTATCCCTTTATCGCCTGGAGTTTCCGTTCCACGCCACTCATTTCCTTTTCTAATTCCTTCTTGTACTCTTCCAGCAGCTCTATCTCCTCTTCTTTACTGAGGAAATACCTATGCCCCGGCATATACCCACAGCACGTATGCGGTACACAGATACCGCTTCCCCTCGTGGTTGGTTCGCAACACATCTTTTTTACCTCCAGATATATACGCTATAGCTGGTATATATCATATATCAGGTATAGTAAGGTGAGTATTTAAGCTATAAAGTTTATAGTACTATAGAAGGTATCCGTCAGGTGAGGTAGTATGTGCAGAGAAAGCGAGTGTGAAGAAGTGGCTGAATGCCTCTGTCCTATTCGGGGCATAATTGAGGTCGTAAGCAAAAAATGGTCAATATGCATCGTCAGTCTGTTGGACGAGATGAATCCGATCAGATATAACGAAATAAAGAACAGACTAACGGAGATAAGTCCTAAAGCACTCTCAGATACCCTCAAAGTGCTGGAGAAAGAAGGGTTAATCGAACGAAAAGTGTATCCTGAGACACCGCCCCGGGTTGAATATTTGCTAACGAACGATGGTAAAGAATTGAAGAAGGCGCTCATGCCGTTAGTTAAATGGGTACAGCAAAAGAAGAATAATGAATTGGATTAGCATGACACTATTAGTCATTCTTGGACATCTTCTTCGAGGAAAAGGACGATTAAGTCTTTATCTTCCTGGCTCTTCCCTTGGTTCAGGCATCGAGCTCTTCGGAATGTCCACATTTTTGCGCCTTCTTGCTGACGTGCAACCCAGAGCCCCTTCAGCTTCTTGCCCTTCAGTTTGAGCTTTATGAACTTGCCGCCTTCTTCATTGAGCACGATCGCTTCGCCCTGATCGAGGACCGCGATCCGAGACGGTGTATTCTTCGTGGAGTTCAGCGGCGACTTAGGCGGAACCTCCCCTTCGACGAGCCATAGAATTTCACCGTGCGCGAAGGGGAGGCCCGCTGCGGCGACGGCGTTTATGGCGCTCGCGTTGAGTGAGCGCGATAGAGAAATAGTTTCGTCCTCGTTTAAGCATAAAGTAATAGAGCGTCCCCGACGGCCCTTCGCGAATCACCTTCTGCCCTTTCCAGATCTGCACGAGGAACTTGAACTGCCCGGTGGAGATGCCATCGAGCTTGAGCAGGTTCTTCTTCACTCCAGACACGAGGTTGTCTCTTACCTCTCTTCTTTGCGCCGTATCTTTGATGTGCCAGTACTGGAACCGTTCAGGAATTTTCGCGCGGATGTTGCGTGGCAACGCAGATGCTCCAGAAGGCGGGATCCACTGCTTCTGCATCGCGCGCGTGGAGAGCACGTAGGGCGTCGGCGACCGGAGTGCATTGAACATCATCCAGGTCATCAAGCCTTCGTCGGTCTTTTTCCATTCCGCGCGATTCTCCAGAAGCCGGAAGACGAGCCGCCCCTTGAAGAGCTTGCCATCGCAGAAGTACTCGCCTGGTAGATCCTCAAACTCAAACCAAGGGACTTCACATCTTCGGATAGTGCTCGTTTGCTCGTCACGAACCCTCGTTTAAACCGTTCGTCGCCTCACGACGCATCGACTAGCATCGAGCTTCGCGACAAAGCTCCAGTCTCTGCTCAGATAGCCTTCTACTTTCTCGATCGGGATGGCCAAAAAGATACTGCTTGCTGTGCGCTCATATCCATGCGTCCGCCATCCACGGTAGGCCCCCCTGAGCACGGATTCAAATGCTTTTCGCAGGCAATGCGCTGAGATATGCTCCCATTGGTCGATACCCGCACGACGTGCTGCCTCTTTGATAATCTTGTTGATCGTTTGCGGTGCAGGTCAGTGCAGCTTGCGCTCTTCCTTCTTCCAGAGCGTCCAGTCGGAGCAAAAGAGCGGCTCATCGGGTGCAATGGTCCCGAACTTCTCGCTCCGTTCGCGGAGGAAGGTATGCAACACCTGAGCGGCTTCGGCGCATATGAAGGTGAAGTAGGGTATATTCCCCCTGCAGGCATCCGGCACCCTTTCCTTCATCTCCGGATACACCGGGATTTTGATACACTCCTTGCCGTTCTCCAGATCTTCCTTGACGTCCTCATAGTTCAACGCACAGAGTGTGCTGACTCTCAAGCCAGAGCTCAGGAGCGAAAGGAGTATTGCTCTGTTCCGGGCGCTGCCAGCGGCATGCGCTGCCAGCGGCATCTGCCATCCGGTACACCTCGTCCTTGGTGGGAATGTACTCCTTCCTCTTCCGGTAGCGCGCGAGCACAAAGTACGTGTACTTCCCAGTTATACTGGATTCATCCGCTGTAGTGAATGGGCCCGATGCGATTCGAACGCATGGCCTTCGCCTCGTAAAGGCGACGTCATAACCAGCTAGACCACGGGCCCGCTCCTCTCCTCTCCACGCCACCGTCAAGCTCACCACACGCCTCAGCGTACCGGTAACGTTCTTTATACCGTACCTTATACGTACGGGTGTAAGCGTTTAAATACTCAGGGCAGGGTAGCGAGATGCGCGGTGGATTTCGTAAGGGCGTGAGCATGGATCCCAAGAAATTGGGCCAGCAGATGAAGAAGATGGGGATTAGCTTCGAGGAGCTCAGCGGTGTTGAGGAGGTCGTCATTAAAACTGCTGATGCCGAGCTCGTCTTTGAGGACGCCGTCGTGACCGTGATGGACACGCAGGGCTCGAAGCTCTACCAGATCACCGGCACACCGGTAAGACGCCCACGGCACGAACCCGAACCTGCACGCGAGGGTGAGCCTGCGGTGGTGATCTCCGAGGAGGACGTGCTGCTGGTGATGGAGCAGGTGGGGTGCAGCGAGGCAGAGGCGAGGGCTGCATTGACCGAGACGAACGGCGATTTAGCAGAAGCGATACTCCGGCTCTCGGGGGAGTGAATGACCGTCATTCGGCCGAAACGGATCGGGATCGTATCGAAGGGCAGGCATGAGGACGTAGTCGTCTTACAGCGGCTCATCGAGGCGTTAGAGGATCACGTCGAGCTTACGCTCGATGAGACCTCCGCGGATCTGCTGGCGAGAAGCGGAGAGCGACTCGAGGAGATGACGGTGGATCTCATCATCTCGGTCGGGGGCGATGGCACGATTCTGCGGACGCTCCATGCGGTAAAGCATCCTATACCGATCATTGGGATCAATACTGGCGCGATCGGTTTCCTCGCCGAGGTGCAGCCGGAAGATGGCGTTGAGACCCTTCGCCGGCTTTTAGCCGGGTTCGAGGTCGAGCAGCGTGAACGACTCGCGATCGCCATAACGGGCGAGTCAGAGACGTTGCCGTACGCGATGAACGAGGCGGTCATGATCACCTCCAAACCGGGTAAGATGCTCCACTTCGCCATCTTCATCGACGGGGTGGAGCTGGAGCAGCTGCGGGCTGATGGGGTCATCTGTGCCACCCCGACGGGCAGCACGGCCTATGCTATGAGTGCCGGCGGGCCGATCGTCGATCCACGGGTGAACGCGACCATCATCGTGCCCATAGCACCCTTTAAACTCGCCGCTCGACCCACCGTCGTCGATATCCGGAGCGAGATCGGGCTCGAGCTCCTGGAGCTGAAGCCTGCCGAGCTGGTCATCGATGGGCAGTTCTACCGGCCGATCGGGAAAGACGAGCGGATCAAGATCACCCGCGGCGAACCTGCGCGCTTCGTGCGGGTGCGGAACCAACATTTTTTAAAACTGCGCGACAAATTACGGGGTTGAGGAGCGAAAAAGATAATAAGGCTGCAACCTACTACCTAAGTGAAGGTAGCGTGCGTTCAGAGAGAGGGAAGAAAAGAAGATGAGCAAAATAATGGCACTCCGAATGGGTAACAAGCGGGTGGTGGATTCGGACGGGGGTGAGATCGGTCTCTTTCATAACGTGGTGGCGGAGGATGCCACCGGGCTGCTGCGAGAGCTGGTCGTGAAACCTGCAGACGAGCTTGACCTCAGCAGGTTCAAGAAGGAGAGCGGGTATATCTTCATCCCGTTCGACGCGGTCACGGCGGTAAAAGACGTGATCGTCGTGGACAGCGAGAAGATGCGGGCACGGGCGTGACGGGATTTGAACCCGTGATTTGCAGCTTTCTCCCGGTCAGAGCAGACGTACTCTAAAGTTTGGTAGGAGGCTGCCGCCATATCCTAGCTAGGCCACACGCCCTCGCTGCTAAATCTCCCGTAGGGGACAGAAAGTAGAGAGAAGGTTATTAAAGAAATAGCTTTTCTCTTAGGTACTGCGGTCGAGACTTTTCTGAAGTTGTTCTGGATTCCTGAGCCATGGCACTCTTACAAACGGGCGTGGAACAAGCAGCAAAGATGATGACCGGGCATCGATACGCTCGCCTCATCTCGCATTATGATGCCGATGGAATTACCGCCGCGGGGATCCTCTACCACGCGCTCCTCAGACACGGCATGCAGGTCCACGCCTCGATCGTCAAAAAACTCGATCGCTCCTTCATTCGCGAACTGGATGAAGAGCTGATCATCATCTGCGATATGGGTACGGCACAATCAGATCTGCTCGCCGAGCAGCTCGCAAAGCGCGATGTGGTGATTATCGATCATCACGCCCCACTCGCCGCCATGCCCCTTTTTCGGGCACCGTCAGCGGTGCTCATTAATCCCTGCTGTCTCGAGGCTGCGGAAGGAGCGAGGCTGAGAAACGAGCGCGGGAGCACCATCTGCGCTTCTGGGCTCGCATATCTCGTGGCACGGCGCATGGCGCACGATCGCCAGGGGAATATCGACCTCGCCGGCCTGGCGATCGCGGGCACCCTGGGCGATAAGCTAGATCTCACGACCGGTGTAAACCGCCTGATTCTGGACGAGGCGCTTGCGGAGGGCATAGTCACGGTGAAGCAAGGCTTGAAGCTCAGCGCCGGGAAGCTTCAGGAGGCGCTCCTCTTCGCCACCGAACCCTATCTCCCCTTTGCCGGCAAGCTCGAATGGATACTCGCGATCCTCAAGGAGCTGGGCATCGACGGCACGACCGATACCACCGATCTGAGCGAAGAAGAAGAGCAACGGTTGGCCGCGGCCGTGCTGCCGCTGGTGAAGCAATCACCGGCTGATCTCGCCGATGACGTCCTGCTCGGACCCACGTATCTGCTCAACGCAGAGGTGATCCGCCATGGTCAGGATTTCATGAGGATCGTCGACGCCTGCGGACGGATGGGCAAAGCGGGAGTTGGGCTCGGGCTGTGTCTGCGTGAAGAGCGACTGGTCGAAGAAGCGACCGCGTTATACCGCAGCATCCAGATCAAGCTCGTCTCTGAGTTGAACCGACTCGAGAGCGAAGAGCACGCGATCACCGAGCTCAAGCATCTCTTCTACTTCTACGTGGAGGAGAGCGGCGTAACCGGCATATTGGCGGGGATCGTGGCTGAGTATCTCCGCACAGAGAAACCGGTCATCGTGGTGAATAAGAGGGAGCGGCTCGAGGAGGGTAAGCCCGCGGAGACGAAGATATCCGCACGGTGTCATACGAGATTGATTGCCCGTGCGCCAGGCGGACTCGATCTCGCCAGAGCGATGGAGCAGGCCGCGAAAGAGCTGGGCGGGTTCGGAGGCGGCCATCCGGTTGCGGCCGGTGCGTCCATACCCGATGGCTCGGAGGAGCGGTTCATCGCTGCGCTCGACCGGATACTGGGTGCGCAGCAGGGGAAGAACGTTACGCCACCGAAGCGTGGCTAAATGCCTACGTGACGGCTGGGTGACGAGCAGCTGGAGAAATCGATTCGATCCACCAGGAGGTAGCTGGATGGTCCGTTTCACGCGCATCAGGCCTATCCCAATTGCTCTTTGTGCTGGTCCGCTCTTTTCCGTTTGTACCTGGTTAACCGCTCGATCTCTTTGAGGTCGACCTTCTCGCTCACCTCAAGATAACCCATGGCCCGTGCACCGTTGAAGACCGCTTCGCCCTTATCGGTCCGCGTCAGAACGGTGGACCACCCCGCTTCCGAGCCGACCGAGCCCACGGAAATATCCGCGAGCTCCGCGGTATAATCAGGGCAGGTGAAACAGCCGGTGTTCCCATAGCGCTCAATCTCGGTGAATGGGACGAGATGCAGGTTGCCGGTTGTGTCGTAGACGCGCAGCTCCTTGCCCTTAATGTCGAGCTTCTTTATCGCCTCGGGCGGCAGCACCTTCTCCTGCAGGTACCGCATCAGGTCTTGCGTGAAGGTCTCCATACAGAACAGGCCAATGAGCAGCTGCACCCGCCCTTTCGCGAGCTTGTACGGTTGATCTGAAGTGAGAATGCGGCGCAGTCCGCCGATCTGGCAGGGCGTGCCGACGAAGCCGATCTTCTCGCAGCCCGCGGCTGCCGCTTCGAGCAGCCCGAGGCCGCTGGGATAAAAGGTGTACTTCGTTCCCGCTCCCGCTTTCAAGTCCGTAGAATCGCGTGCCACCCTGATACTCGGCAGCCACTCACGGTCCGCGACGGTGATGACTGCGCAATCGATGGTACCAGCTTCCAGTGCGTAGCCAAGCAGCGCGGTAACCGCACCGCCGTCCTGCACCCTGCCCAGGAGATCTTCGTCCCGAGCGCGAGCGGCAAAAGCGTGCTGATAGATCCCTAACGGCTCGTCTGCTCGCCGCAGCCGGCCAAACGTCCGCTCCTCAACCGCCTGGTACGGGAAGGTACTTCTGATCTTCTGGTAGACCTCCTCGAGCTTGATGGTGCCCGTGGGACAGACATACGCACAGGCGCCGCAGCCGATGCACACCTCCGTTAAGTTCGCGCCCAGTGACTCCTCAAGCGGCCCCTCGATACGCCGGTCCACGCCGCGACTCGCAAAGTTGATCGCGTTCAGACCCACACACTCGTCGCAGACGCGCGCGCATAACCCGCAGAGGATACAGGTCTCAGCCTCCTGGGGGAATCGGGACGCTTTCACACCATACTCCTCCGCGAGCGCTCTGATGATTGGGACGCTCGGGCAGCGCGCGAGCAGGAACTCGATGAGCAGCTTCCGGATCGTGATGATCTCTGGTGACATCGTCTCTACGACCAGCCCCTCCTCGACCGGGTAGTTACAGGCCGTGACAATCTTGCTCCTCCCGCGTTTCGTGATCTTCACCGAGCAGAGCCTGCACGCGCCGAACGGCTCGACCAACGGGTGATAGCAGAGCGTAGGGATCAGCATGCCCGCGCTACGCGCAGCGTCCAGCAGGGTCGTGCCCTCATCAGCCACTACCTGCTGCCCGTCGATCTCCAGGGTCACCAGGCTCATGCCGCCTCACCTCTCGTCCGTGATTTGCCGCTGGGCAGCGTCCGCTCTGCGGCCGGCAGTGGTGGCGGCACGGGCTCACCCGAGAGCTTCCTCACCGCACCGAACTTCGGCGGACAGCTGTAGAAGCACGAGCCGCACTTGGTGCACCGTGCCTGGTCGATGACGTGGATCAGTTTCTTCCCACCCTCGATCGCGTCCACGGGGCACGACTTGAGACAGAGCAAACACGCTTTGCACCTGCTCGGGTCGATATAATAGGTGACCAATTCCTTGCAGGCCAGTGCGGGGCAGCGTTTGCCCGTGATGTGCGCCTCATATTCATCCCGGAAATACCGGATCGTGGTCAGGACCGGATTCGCTGCCGTGGTGCCGAGTGCGCAGAGTGAAGCTTCTTTCATCACGCTGGCGATCTCTTCAAGCAGCTCAATATCTCCCTCCTTCCCCTTGCCCTCGACGATGCGGTTCAGAATCTCCCGGAGGTGTTTCAGGCCTTCCCGGCAGGGGACACATTTACCGCAGGATTCATCGCAGAGGAAATCCACGAAGTAACGCGCCACGTCGACCATGCAGGTGTCCTCGTCCATCACGATCATCCCGCCGGAGCCCATCATCGAGCCGAGCTTGGTAAGCGCATCGAAATCCACCGGCGTATCGAGATATCGGTCGGGGATGCAGCCGCCGGATGGCCCGCCTGTTTGAACCGCCTTGAACTTCTTGTTGTCCGGGATACCGCCCCCGATCTTGTAGATGATGTCCCGCAAGGTCGTGCCCATGGGCACCTCGACCAGGCCAGTGTTCTTCACTTTGCCCACCAGGGAGAAGATCTTCGTACCTTTACTCTCCGCGGTGCCGATCGAGGCGAACCACTCCGCGCCCTTCGTGATGATCAGGGGGATGTTCGCCCAGGTCTCCACGTTATTCAGATTGCTCGGCTTATCCCAGAGGCCGCTCTCGGAGGTGTGGACGTACTTCGGTCGCGGTTCGCCCACCTTCCCCTCGAGTGCGTTCATCAACGCGCTCGATTCGCCCGATACAAACGCGCCCGCGCCACGATGCACGGTAATCTTGAAGTCGAACCCGGATCCGAGAATATTCTTGCCGAGAAGCCCATACTCCTCTGCCTGCTTGATTGCGATCATGACATTCTCCACGGCGAGCGGATACTCCTGGCGGACGTAGATGAAGCCCTCATGGGCGCCGATCGCGTACGCGCCGATGGTGAGCCCTTCTATCACGCTGTGCGGATTCCCCTCCATGAGCGCGCGATCCATAAACGCGCCCGGATCGCCCTCGTCACAGTTCACCATCACGTATTTCGGCTCGCCCGGGGCATCTCGGGTCGTTTCCCACTTCCGACCTGTCGGGAAGCCACCGCCTCCCCGCCCGCGCAGCTTCGAGCGCTTCACTTCCTCGAGCACCTGCTCGGGTGTCATCTCCACGAGCGCCTTGCTCAGTGCACGGTACCCACCGATGGCAAGATAATCCTCGATCTGCTTCGGGTCGATCCTGATGTTATCGCCAATCAGAAGCCGCAGTTGATAGCGGTAAAAGGGGATCTCCGATTCACGCACCGCTTTCTCGCCGGTCTCGGGGTCGGTGTACACCAGCCGGTCGATGACTTCCTTACCCTGCACCGTCCTGGTGATAATCTCCGGTACATCCTCGGGGTTGACCTGGAGATAGCAAATCTCCGCTGGGTACATGACCACGATCGGGCCCTTCTCGCAGAAGCCCGGGCAGCCCGTCTCGCGAATCTCCACCACGTCCTCTAATCCATGCTCCTTCACACCGGTTCGAACAGCGGCAATGACCCGCTCACCACCGAGCGCGATACAGCCGGTGCCCGCGCAGATCGCGATACACGGCTTCTCCGGGTCGCGCTTCGCTCCTAGCTCCACTCTTAACCGCTCCAGCGCAGCAGGCGAATCTACCCGTGGCATGCTTCCTCCTCGCTCGCACGTCCCGCTACTCGTAGCATGTAAGAATCTCCTTTATCCGGTCTGGAGTTAACTTGCCGTGGTAATCCTTGTCCACGGTCATTACGGGGCCCAGCGCGCAGCAGCCAATGCAATTCACCCGCTTCACGGTGAACTTCCGATCCTTTGTCGTCGCTCCCGCTTTCACGCCCAAGTGCTTCTCTACCTCTTCCAGGATTCGCGGGCCGCCGCGTACGTGGCAGGCCGTGCCGAGGCAGACCTGAACGATGTGTCGACCAATCGGTTCCAAACTGAGCACTTTATAGAAACTGATGATTCGATAGAGGTGGCTGATCGGAATTTGGAGTCGCGTACTGACCCGGGCGATCGCCTCCCTGGGGATCCAGTTGAATTCGTTCTGAATATCGAGGAGCAGTTGAATGAGGTACCCCTCCTCTCCTCTGTACCTATCAATGAGTTCATCGATACGCTTCTCGGAGATCATCTCGTTAATCTCTCCCCGGCATCACGACCACGCCAGTCAGGTTCGAAGCCCACGAACCAGCCCAATCAACCCACCTGGTACGTTCATTCTGCCGTCGCGTGCCCCACATCACCTATCGACCTCGCAGCATATAAAAACACTGGATTTCCAGTGCAGCAATCAGCGTCCCCGCTTCGTGGAACTTCAGGGTTGCCAAGAAACGGGGTCACTCATACTTTAGTCGCACGACGGCATAAGAGAGGAAGAGACCGAGGAAGAAGCCGAGCAACGAGAGGATCAAAGCGAGCGCGAAGCTTGCAGTGCTGCCCCCGATCCTTTCCCCGAGCAGAAATCCGCCCAGGAGGCCGAAGAACGTGAAGGCCACAATAAGCAGAGCAAAAGGAAGGGCCTGAAAAAAGATATTGCCCTTAAGCTTCTCTTTCAGCTTGTCCCACAGGTGCATTTTAGCCAATGCTCTCCAGGGTGCACTGTACGTACGGACATTCGACGCCGTAGCCGTGGTCGGCTAGCTATATCTTCGTCCAGAGCATGAACGCAATCAGCAGCCCGTAGATAGCGATTGCTTCGGCAAGCGCGACGAAGATTAAGACACGCCCGGAGACTTCAGGCTTCTCCGCCGTCGCTCCTGCGGCTGCCACACCCGTCGCCACGACTGCCCAGCCGGCCGCCCAGGCCGAACCGACCATGGTAGCGGCTGTTGCTAATGCGATCCATGCTCTTTCACTCATGCCGACGCCTGCTTCTGCCGCCTGTGGTTCCTGCGCCGCTGCAAGTCCAACACTCACACCCGTGAGGAACAGGAGCAGGCAAAGCGTAAACGCGAACCTGTACTTCGTCTTCATTTCCTTCTATTCCACCTCGCTTTGTTCTTGTTTCCTGAATAGGGTGAAGAGGTATATAAAGGAAGTGGTTTTGGGGGCCGGGGAAAAGCCGAGTCGGAAGACCCGCAGCGTACCGGTCCCCCGGCTCAACTACTTCGCATCTTCCGGCATGGTCGCGCGCAGCCAGTTGTTACTTCTCTCGTCCCAGGCGTATCGGAAGTGGCGGCTGAACGGTGAGCAGCACCCGGTACTCACCACAGTAGTCCCCCTCGTCTATCCTCAGCTGCCCGTCACCGATGTATGCACCCTCATAATCCATGACAGTCACGGTGAGGTTGCCTACTGTCTTGCTCCTCTCTTCGAGATCAGAATCCCATGCGGGATTCACAAGTTCAGCTGTGAACGTTCGATTGGTTCCTGAATCACTCACGCTGAGGTTATCAAGGCGGAAGATGAGCGCCCCGAATCGCAGGTAGCCCTTAGAAGATACCTTCCCCGTTTCCACTAGTTCCGCCCGTATCTCCGCGATGCTCTTCTCCGATGAGATGAGCGCTCTCATCTCCGCGGGGCGAAGCTGCCGTACTCCTATGATATGCAGGCGGAGTACGTGGATCTCGGTCCCATTCAGTGCAAACCCGACGCCCCGGTGGTGTATAAGTTTCGCTCGCTCGCTCTGTACCGCCAGGGAAGCTGAATCTTCCGCGTCCTCCACCTGCGCGAGCCCCGCCGCGCCTTTACCCGCACCTTTACCGTTCTGCGCCTGGCTCGGCGCTCCGATCGCGCATCCGATGAGCCCGAGCAGCAGCAGCGCCACCGCGCCCATGCACAGTACCATTCGCCTCCTTTTGCTCATTTCACATCACCTCGGCTCAACCCTTCTGCTGAACGATATAAAAAAGGGACACGGGACGATTCGTTCAAAAATCCGTTCTTTACCGTTCATCTTCGTTCCGTTTGCGATAAGAGCCAGTCTGAGAGTTCAATTACGTTCGTCCGTCCCCAGTCTTTCTTCGTGAGGATCTGCCGCCGTTCGAGCGTGCGAAGGATGCCGGTTAACGATGATTTGGGGATCTCCGTCTCGTACCTGAGATCCGCCTGCGTCATCTCGCCGCCATGCTTGAGCAGCGCGGTCACGATTGCCCGCTCACGATCCGTGAGCGTCTCCATGATACGCGCCATCTCGGGCGTGGGCTGAAGTTCTTCCTTATCTGCCCGCGAATCATCAGCGTGGCCAGGGCCTCCGCGCCACTTCAGCCGCCGAAAGGTGATGATTAGCGCAAGAGATACAATAGCGAGTAGTACGATGAGAATGAAATAGCCGGGGTCGAACCCTACACTCCCCCCCTCTTCTGCGGGCGCCGTCAGCGGCTGCTGGTACTCGATCGTCACAAGTGGGTTTGCAACCTCGTAGCCGTGAAGATCCACCACAAAGGACTCGTTCGCGGCCGATACAAGATACTCGAGCCCGTCAGAGCAGGTAATGCTGCCCAACCTGACCTCGTCGGGCAGATAAACGACCACCTGATAATCCGTATAGACTGCCGTGGTGCTGAGTGTGAACGTCCAGCGGTCCTCGGACTTCCCGGTGAGCGCATGCGTGAGGGCGTACAATTGCCGCGTCTCATTCTCGTAGATATACTCCGCGGTTTCTACGAACGGAAGACTTGCAAGATCCGCGACATAGCCGAGTACGAGCGATTTGCCGGTCTCATCCACGTAGATATCCAGCATGAGCTGGTTGTACGAGGGCGCGATCTCGTCGTCGAGGGCCAACAAAGCTTCTTCATC
>CAYYNW010000028.1:3065-14726 GCA_964473145.1 uncultured Halobacteria archaeon | reverse complement strand
CAAGATTTTATTAACGGTAAAATCATCACCCTTCTGCTGTCACCCACTTCAACAGTTTATTATAATACTGGGCCCCCAATTATAACATTAGAACAGATTTCTCTGCTGTAATATTTATTATCAATACGCACAAGCTTGAGGTCCAAATCAACGTCCATTTTTATTCCTAATTTTACTATTTCATTTTTGACGAAATCGGTTTGATTGGATATATCTTTCTCAATTTGGTTTAAAATCTTTTTGAGGTAATTAATTTTCAATGTGTGATATACACAGGTCCCTGCTGTTGTAAGTCCACCACCAATTGGCGCATAGGCATTATTCCCAATTTGTATGATTCCTGTTATGTGGCTTTATTGTGCCCTTCTATACCATTCCCAGCCCGGCCAGCACGTTCTTCAACTTCGCCTCGTTCGCCTCACTTAACGGTCCCAGCGGCAGCCGCACATGGCCCGCGGGGAGCCCCATCAGCTCCGCGGCCTTCTTCACCGGGATGGGGTTGGTCTCCAGGAACATCGCGTCAAAGAGCGGGTAGAGCTTAATATTGATCTTTTTCGCCTTCTCCTGCTCGCCTTTTGCCATTGCAGTTACCATCTCGCACATCTCCTTCGGCACGATATTTGCCGCTACGGAGATCACTCCTTTCCCGCCGAGGCTCATGATCGGCAGCGTGAGGAAATCGTCACCGGCGAGCACCGTGAGGTCCAAATTCCGCACTGCAGCCATCTGAATGATCGTTCCGATCTGCTTCAAATCGCCTGAGGCTTCCTTGAGCCCTTTGAGGGTCTTTAGCTCAGTCGCAAGCTCTATCTGCGTTTCCGCACTGATATTCTGACCCGTGCGCGACGGGATGTTGTACAGAATAAGAGGAATATCAACGGCAGCCGCAATCCGCTTGAAATGCTCCTTCAAGCCCTTGACGTTCGGTTTATTGTAGTACGGCGTGATCAAGAGGCACGCAGCCGCACCGGCGTCCGCGGCGTATTTCGTGAGCTCGACCGCCTCCTGGGTATTATTCGAGCCCGTGCCGGCGAGTACCGGCACCGTTGAGCAGTCCACCACCACATCGATTACCTTCTTGTGCTCCTCGTGCGAGAGCGTTGCTGATTCACCCGTCGTGCCGCAGGGAACAATACCGGCCACACCGCCCGCGATCACGAACTCCACGAGCCGCCGTAAGCCCGCCTCGTCTACCGCGTCGCCCTTCGTAAAGGGCGTTATCAGCGCAGGATACACACCTTTCAGGGCAAGCATCTTACTCTACTTCTCCTCCTCCAACTCCTTCTTCTTATTCTCCTTCAGCTTCTTATGGGTTATATAACCCGCGATGCGATTCCTTACGCCCTTACTCTCCACGTTCGTATGTTGCTCCACCAGTTGCTTATTCAGCTCGAAGTCCGCGGTGAAATCGGGCACGTCCTTCAGTAAGTGCTTCGCTAAGCTCTTGATGTACGTCGGTTTAATTGCGCCCACAGCTACTCACTCTTTTCCTCTCCGCTCTCCGCATCCCAGCTCTCGATCTCCGGGCTCTTCATCCGCATGGTACTGATGCCGATCATCAAGAACAATGCGCCGAAGAAGAGGATCACCAGAGGGATAACACCCAGAAGGACACCGAGCACATCTTCCCAGAGATACCAGATCCCTCCTATGCTCAGCAGCAGCAGCACAACGCCCACCAGCACTTCTCGAATTCCTTTCATCCTCGCGAACCGCTCCTTTTACCTCTACCCTAGCTATCTAGCCCCGCATCACCACTTCGGCCAGCTCGGGTTTGTATTTCCACTCCCCGGGCAAGATCTTCGTACGTTTATAATACTTCACGAGCCTCCGGATCTTGGATTCGGTCAATTGTAAGGACCGTTTATTGTGGAGGTCAGATTTATGCACTCCGAGGTGCTTGCGTAAGAGGAGCGCTTTGCGCATCAAGTTCATGAGGTCTTCCGGCAGCGGACCCGTGATGTCCCGCTCCTTCAAGATCTCGGTGATTCGCTTTCCCGTGACCAGTGCGACGCTCGGCACGCTGTAGCCGTCCCTCAGCCGTATCCCGATCTGACTGGTCGACACGCCCTGATCCGCGAGCTCAACCACTTTCCGCTCCACCTCCTCCGCGGTCAGCTCGACCCATTCGGGCGCCTCATGCTTGAGCCGGAGGCTAAATGGGCGCTTTGAACTTGATCTTCCGCGCTTCCTCGCATACATCCGTGCCATGTTAACTGGTTCTCCAAAGCCCGCTCGGAGCCTGGTACTTAGGATACATGAGGGTCACTTCGTATATAAATATTTCAGCAGATTCCGGGCCATCAGCTTGAGGAGACAGGGATTGGTAAGCAGCCCGCGGAAGACGAGGGAGGGGTAGTCAATATCGCCCTTCTCGTGAAGTCGGTGAAGGAGTACGGCTTCTGAGAGCGTGCGGATAATCGTGTCAAAATCCTCATCGCGCAGCACACACCGCAGCCGATGGAGTTTCAGACCAACCGCAATCTCCTTCCCGAGTTCCGCTCGCCATCGTCGCTCGTACTCGTTCAGCACGGTGAGATCACCGTTCAGGCACGCCCGTGCCGCGATCTCACCTGCAAGCTTGCCGCACTTCATACCGTAATAGACCCCGCCACCGGAGAGGGGTTTGATTTGTGCCGCAGCATCGCCCACCAGGAGAATCCCGGTCTCGCTCGCTATGCTGACGGTCCGTGGCCATCGGCCCGCGATGTCTGGAGCTCGCGGCAGCGGGATCGCTCCTGCAGTGCGGCATTGGCGCGATTCCCCGGACCGCTTCGTGATGCTTGGATGCTTCGCGAGCACATGCGTTAAAAAGCGAGCGGTGTTAGCCTGCGGTGCGCACGTTTTATCGAGGCAAAGACCAATCCGAGCGGTACCATCCGCCTCAAGAGGAATGGTCCATGCGAAGAAGCCCGGTGCGATGCTCTTGCCCACGAGGATCTCCGCGAAGCTATCTGTTCCGGTCTCGTACGCCCCTTCTACCTGCACGCAGGTCAGGCTGCGCTGCGTGACCTTGAGCCCTACCAAGTTGGCGACGGTGCTTCGCACACCGTCCGCACCAATCACCACTCGAGCCCGCAGCTCATCGCTCCCGCTCGTCGTGGCGGTTGCTAGTCGTACCGTTCCCCCGCCTCGCTGGAGTCCTTTCACCCTGCTCGCGAGCCGGATCTCCACGCCCGCATCCTGTGACGCGTTCGCTAATTCACGGTCAAAGAGATTTCGTCGTACCGCGAAGGCATGCTGCTCAGGCGACTCGAGGAGCAGTTCCGCCGAGGGTGACCGCACTACCGCGCCCGTTATTTCCGCGGCTATGAACGTACCGTCGCTGCGCAGCTCACTCTCCTCGAGCGCACGTTTACTCAGCAGTCCAGCGCAGTGGACCGGCTCGCCGATCTCCTGATGCTCCTCGAGGAGTAGCGTCGAAGCTCCGGCTTTCGCAGCGTATTTCGCGGCCATGCAGCCCGCAGGCCCGGCACCCACCACCACCACATCGTACGTGCGCATTTCCCGCGATTACGATTCCCTTTAACCCTGGAGGCTTATTAAGCGTGCAGGATAGAGCGGGCGTTGGCACCGGTCGGTTTAACATTTATAAGACCGAAAGCGAAAGAGTGTATCATTCGTGCACGACCGACCGATCGAGCGAGCACGGCGCATGCGGAGATTAATAGGTGGAAAATGGAGGAAGAGTAGAGGAAGCGATGAAGAAAGCAGTGGAGAAGTCGAAGCAGCCGCGGAAGCAGCGAAAGGCGCGGTATACCGCAGCATTGCATATACGACATAAGTACCTGAGTGCACCGCTTTCCGAGGAGCTGCGCGATAAATTTGGGCGAAGGAGCTTTCCGGTCCGAAAAGGAGACACCGTGCGCGTGATGCGGGGAGACGATGTGGGCAAGGAGGGCAAGGTACGTTCCGTCGACCTGAAGAAGGGGCAGCTCATGATGGAGGGCGTCGTGGTTGCACGGTCTGATTTATCTGAGGTACCACGTCCAATCCAACCTTCGAACGTTTTGATCACCAAGTTAGACTTGAAGGATAAGCTGCGTGAGGTCGCGTTGAAGCGCTAAGCTAAGCTCAGCGAAGGAGTTGTACGAGCGCCGAGTATCCGATTCAAATCACCCGTTCGCTCTGGTTTTGGGCGGTGAAGCAACGCAGTAGAGTGGTCAATTCGGCAAGCAGGTTATGACGTTCCCATCACTTCGCGGTGGAGCGCTCTCATCCGTTCGATCGCGGGATGATTAGCGCCCATTTTAGCCTGTAAAGTGGCGATAGCCTCTTCCAGGCTCGTCCTTTGCAAGCCGTCGATCAAGTTATCGGCGTGCGCAACGATCTTCTCTTCCATCGTCTCGGGCACGAAATCCACCGCGGGCAGCCCAAGGTGCTTCGCCTCAGCAGCGGGTATGCCCGCGCCGATGTGCCGTTCGATGATTCGAATTACTTTCGCGTCCAGTCTGCACCTTCGGGCCAGCTCGCCGCCGATCACCGCATGATCGATCCCCTGTGACCGTGCCCTGCCGAGATCGTGCAGTAGCGCGGCCTGATAAACCAACTCTTCGTCGACCCGATCCGGCTGACGATGTGCGATCTCCAAGGCGAGGTCGGCCACCGCGCAGCAATGCGCGATGACGCGATCGTCACAGCCCGCAGTCCGGAGTAGTCGAATACATGAGGCTCTCAGTTCTTGTTGAATTTCTTCTTCCACTGTTCGAGTTCTCTGATCTGCCGCTCCACCTCAAGTATCAGCTCCTGGTTGTCGAAATGTTCGAACGTGGATTCGCACTCCTCGCACCAGAAATCCCGCTCCGCGGCCTCTTCGAAGAGCACACGCTGGCAGCTACACCGATAAAATTCCCCGTCTCGCTCGTATTCGAGGCTCTTTGCCAATCGCACTAACTCGGTCTCCACCTCGTCCTCGATCTGCTTCCTGATGTTGCGGTGGTTAAAGCTCCACCAGTAGGTGATCCAGCCGGTGTTATCATCACGTTCAGTCCGGTATTCGGCGATCCGGTTTTCATAGAGCTGGTAAAGGACCTTGCGTACCGAGGTGAGTTTTGTCTCACTGAGCTTTGCTATCGCCTCGTCGGTAATTTCACCTTCAGGGATGTTCTCAAGGATCTTCAGACCCTCATCCCCCAGCATCTTCCCGAAATATTCCCTCACGAGGGGGTTTTCAGTCTCCAACATGATGAGCGCACCTTACCTACATATACTAAGAGCGTGAGAGCTGATTAACCTTTCGCACACCGGGCTAGGTTGGGCGGGAGAAAAGAGGAGCCGCCCGGCCAGTGATACCGCCATCTCCCTCCCTGCTGGCCGCGCGCCGGTCTATCTCTCAATCAGGCTGAAAGATACTTCTCGCGGATCTCGCGCGCCTTCCCCACCCCGATCTCCACCATCTCGATGATATCCTCTTCCTTCAACCCGCCGCTTCCACTCTTCTGCATCCCGGAGAGCGAGCCGTCGGCGTTTGAGATCACCGTTACCTTGCTACTGGCCGCACTCTCCTCGTAGAGATTTGGATCAACGAGGAAGTTGCCGCCGATTTCCGCGATGGTGACGGCGACGGGTGTGTCCCGGAGTGGGAGTGTCTCCTCACCCGAGACCCCATAGCGCTCGTTTGGGATGCGGATCTGCTGAAGCGCGGCAATTGCACCCAGTGCCGCGGCGTCTACCAGGTTACCATCGTTATCCAGGATATGGACATCGATAAAGGTCATCCAGACCTTCTCGCCCGGCGTGATGCACAATTTCGGCAGGTCGAGCGCTTCTGAGCCTCTAATCCCGCGATCCACGATCCGCGCCAGTTCGATACTGTTTTCATCCGGCGGTCCGGGCTCAAAGTCGGGTGAAGCCCCGGGTCGGAATTCCGCATTGGTCATGATCACCCCTTTATCCGGTGCATCGGAAAAGGGCTCACCAGGCTCGAGCTTTACACCAACCAGGACCGCGGTATCCCCGATCCTGACCAGAGCAGACCCCTCCGCCTTACTGATGAGGTTCCGATCCAGCGAGATCTCCCGGTACTCCTGAAACCCTCGTCCATCAATCCGCTTACCACTGCCGATGAGGTCGTAGACATAATCCTTCCGGATATCCCCCAGAATTTCGAATCCCATCGCTAGACCACTCCTTCCACAATGCTCTCGCTATACTTCTCGATCAAGGCCTGTCGCTGCAGCTCGTAGATCTGGTGACAGGCGGTCTTCGCGAGCGCCAAGCCGCGTTTCCATTCATCGGTGGTGAACCGTCCATCCATTTGCAGCATGGTGAAGGTGTCCGTGCGCGCGATCATCGCCACGGGCATATCCGCTTCGCCGTAATTGTCCTCCAACGCGTTCAGATCCAGAGCCACTTGCCCCTCGATCTTGCCCACGGCGACCGAAGAGACGAGGTCGCGCATCGGAATGCCGGCGGCCGCGAGTGCGACCGAAGCGGCGTTAATGCCCGCGGTCCTCGTGCCCGCATCGGACTGGAGTAACTCGACATAGACATCGATGGCCGTCTTCGGGTAATACTCCTTGATAACCACCGGGTCAAGGGCTTCTCGACTCACCTTCGAGATCTCCACGCTCCTTCGGTCCGGGCCAGGCCGCTTCCGCTCATCGACCGAGAAGGGCGCCATATTGTACCGATAGGTAATCCGCGCCATTTTAGCGTCCTGGAAATGCCGGGGATGCATCTCCCGCGGCCCGTAAACGGCCGCAATCGCTTTGTTCTTCCCCAATTCGACGTAACATGACCCGTCAGCTCGTTTTAAGACCCCGACTTCAATTTTAATGGGCCGGAGATCCTCCAGACCCCGTCCATCTAATCGCTTCCCATCCACTATAAGTTGTACGCCTTCTTCTTTCATCTCTCTTCGTTATCCTCTCCTTCCTTCCCGTTTGAAGGACTCCAAAAAAGTTGCGACACGATCGGTCAGTCCTGAGGTGTGCGCCTCGTTCGCGATCATGAGAATCACCTGCAACGCGAGATTCATGTCCGCATCATTCCCCTTAATCCAGATACGGCCATTTTTCGCGATGAAGATGAAGCAGTTACACTTCTCCTTGAGCATCTTGATCATCGAGCCACTCCGGCCGATGACCCGGGGGACTTTGGTGTGCGAGATCTCGACCAGCCGCCCCCGATCTCCGATCTTGAACTCTTCCTTCAAGGTCAGATCGACGCGCATCAAAGCGTCCACGTTCAGCACCTTCGCCACGATCAGGTCGCCCAGATCGAGATAATTACTCATGGTGCTGAACTCAATCTTCCGCTCAGGACCCCGACCAAACTCCGTGATGTGTATTCGACCCTCGTAGGGCGAGGCGATATCCGCAATCCAGTAGGGATAGGAGATCTCGGCTATCTTGCCGATCACGATATCCCCACGTGCCGGCACGTACTTCCCGGAGAGCGCGACCACCCGAAGCTCCTCTTTCTCGGTCACGATGCCGTAATTCATGGCGTAAACCTTGCCGCCCTCGATGTAGGTGCCCTCGCCAGCACGATTCACCTCATCGGAGATATAATCACCAGGAACCACCACTTTGTACATACTCATTCACACACTCTCGCTTTCTCACTCACTCACGTACTTACTTACTTTACAATCCTGGTCTGCGCCTCGCCCTTGGTGATGCGGTTTAAAAATGAGAAGAGCTCGTCCCTCATTCCTGCAGGCACCTTCGCCACGGCAATGTAGGACCCATCCTTCTGCCATTCTTCTTTCGTGATCTCGAAGCTGCGCTTGAGGGCGTAGACCTGCCCCGTATAGGAGGCGGGGATCTTCAGTGCTATCTCGCTCTCCTCGATCTTGATCGGAATGATCGGTCGCAATGCTTTCACTGTCTCAGTAACGAGCTCGTCAACGCTCTTAAAGGGGTCGATGTGCACCCTCGCCTCGTTCATGGCGATCTCTATTCGCGTGGGTGGATGCGGCGTATTCGTCTGCGGGTTAATCGCGATGCGAGCAATCCGCTGGATGACCATCCGCTTCTTCTCCTCGATCTTGCGCCGTCGCTGCTCCGTGGTGAGCTGCAGCTCGCCCCCTTTGATGATCTCTCGGGCGATGGCTGCCACCTCGGTAGTGGCGAAGGCCTCCATCAAATCCTCTTCGGTGGCCTTCTTGCCCTTCGCCGCATCGGCAAAGATCTCGTCCGTGACCAGGACTTCCTCGATCTCTCGCTCACTCCCGCCCCTGATCAGCTCTGCACCGTCAGGATCAACCAGGATCTCAAAGATCTTCTTCCCATGCTTGTAGCGTGCTATAACTGCCTCATCCAGACTGACCATTTCACCTATCCTTCGTGCTCGCTCGGTCCTTCGCTGGTGCCTTCACGCTCTCCTCGTTCCTTAACCTGGCGAATGTAGGGCTCCAGCTCCTCCGACTTCAAGATCCGGAACCGTTTCTTGTCCTGCTCGGCAAGCCCCGCGTCCACCGTGGTGATGTTGAGCTTCCCCTCGGTAACCTTGAAGAGCGCTTCCAAGCCGAGCACGATCGCTTCCTCGAGGCGGATCTCCTCCTGGTACTCCTGCTCGAGCAGTTCGGTGACCACGCTCCTGCCCGAGCCGATCGCGGTGGCCTTGTACTCCAGGAGTGCGCCACTGGGGTCGGTCTCGAAGAGATAATTGCTACCATTATACACCCCGCCGATCAGTAACGCGGTACCAAACGGACGTAACCCGCCGAGCTGGGTATAGGCCTGCTTGAAATCGCAGATCTTCTTCGCTAAGGTCTCAACATCGATCGGTTCGTCATAGACGATTTTATTAATCTGTGCCTCGATCCTGCCCCGATCGATGAGTATCCGTGCATCGGCTACCAAGCCAGAAGTAGCGGCGCCGATGTGATCGTCCAGTTGAAAAATCTTCTCTACCGAACCGCCTTCCAATAACCGGGAAGTCAATCGCTTATCCACGAGGAGCGCGACGCCGTCCTGCGCCTTAATACCGACGGCGGTAGTTCCTCGTTTCACCGCCTCGCGTGCGTATTCAACCTGAAACAATCTACCATCCGGGCTGAATACCGTGATTGCCCTATCATAACCCATTTGTGGCATCATTTGCATTCACATCACCTTCTTTCTTTCGTTCTTCCCTACACGTGCCGATGGACTCGACGGGATTTGAACCCGTGGCTTCCTCCTCGCGAAGGAGGCACTCTTCCCCTGAGCTACGAGCCCGATCGATGACTCGTTCACGATACTTATTAAGCGGTGAAGAATAAATAAGTAGTATTCTCATACGGAGCTTCTCTCACATGGACGTTCTCTCCTCTTCGCTACTTCTTGGCGGCTCGCTTCTCGGCCTGGGCTTCTTTACCGGACTGAGCGGCGCGATGATTCCCGGCCCGATGCTCGCCTTCGTCATTTCTGATACGCTCAAGAAAGGTATAATGGCCGGGCCGCTTACCGTGCTCGGACATATCAGCGTGGAGTTCTGCCTCATCCTCGCACTCATTCTTCTCGGCTTCGAAGTGATGGCGGGCTACATCGCGCACGTCGGACCGGTGATCTATGCGATCGGCGGTATTGCGCTCGTTATGATAGCTCTGCGGGTTCTCAAAGAGGCACGTGGTGCGCCGGCACCGCGAAGGCCGGAGGAGTTCGGGTTCGGAGCGGGCATAGGGAGCACGAAGCGTGCATATAACGGCTCTATTTATGGCGGTGTGCTCTTTACCGCGTTCAATCCCTCCTTCATACCCTGGTGGGTGAGCATCGGCTACCTGCTCCTGCTCCAGGGCTTTGAACTACTCGCGCTCACCGGCGTCATCCTCGTCAGCCTCGGCCATTTCCTCTCCGATCTGACCTGGTATTCCTTCGTCTCGTACTCTTTCTCCCGTGGCCGGAATTTCTTCGTCGGCAATCGTTACGAGGTGATTATGCTCGTACTCGCGCTCTTCGTGATCGCTCTGGGCCTCTTCTTCCTCAGCAAGGGAGTTCTCGCGCTCTTCTAAGAAGCGGTTCGACGGTAACAGGCTACCATACATGCTCGATCTGGTGCTGAAGAACGGTCGCGTCGTTGATGTCGCCCGGCTGAGCCTCGTTGAGGCTGATCTCGGGATAAGCGGCACGCGGATAGCGGAACTAGCGGATGGGCTGGAGGGCACCCGCACGTTGGATCTGGCGGGCAAGTTCGTTGCCCCGGGTCTCGTAGAGCCACACGTCCATTATGAGAGCAGTAAACTCCCGTTGAGCGCGTTTGTCCGGCTGGTGATGGCACACGGCACCACCACCGTGGTGAACGACCCGCACGAGCTTGCCAATGTACTCGGTCTCCGAGGCGTGCAAGCCACTCTCAGCGAGGCGACCAGGCAGCCGATCAGCGTCTACACCACGATTCCAAGCTGCGTTCCCGCTTCGCCGTTCGAGACTTCAGGCGCGAGGCTGGACGTAAAGGAGGTAGAAGCGCTACTCGCCGAGGAAGGTGCGATCGGCCTGGGCGAGGTAATGAACTTCCCGGGGGTGATCACCGGTGATCCTGAAGTCATGGGTAAACTCGCCGCGGCGAGGAGCCTGGGCAAGATCATTGAGGGGCACTGCCCGTTGCTGGGTGGTGCTGGACTCAGGAAGTACATCGAAGCGGGTATCAGCTCGGACCATGAGGTGACGGAGGGCTGGGAACTCGAGGAGAAGCTCAAGCTGGGCATGGCGGTCTATATCCGGTTCGGCAGCCAGGCACGAGACCTGCAGAAACTGGTAGGCCATATCCTCGCGGAAGACATTCAGTCGGACCTCCTCGCGTTCTGCACCGACGACCGGCACATTGGCGACCTCCTGATGCACGGGCATCTCGACTACACGCTGCGAACTGCGGTGAGCCTGGGACTTGATCCTCTTGTAGCGGTCTCCATGGCGACGCGCAATCCCAGCAGGCATTTCGGCTTAGAAGATCGCGGAGTTATAGCACCGGGCTATCGCGCGGATCTCGTCATCTTCGATGATCTCGCGCGTTTTACGCCCGAGCTGGTCATCGCGGGCGGTGCGGTCGTTGCGCGGAATGGTGAAGCCCTCGTTCCTGAAGTGTCATGTGACTACTCCTTCGGGCTCCGCAGTCTCCAGTGCCCGGCATTTACCGCTGAACAGTTCAGGATACGCGGCAGGGGTAACCGAGCACGGGTAAACGTAATCGGCGTCCAGGAGGGCCGCGTGATCACGGAATCAGAGGTCGTTGAAGTGGCTGTACGGGACGGCATGCTCGAGGCGGACACGACGCGGGATCTCTTGAAGATCGCGGTGATCGAACGATATACGGGCAAGGGCGGTTATGCGCTGGGCTTTGTCCGCGGCTTCGGGCTGCAGGAGGGCGCTCTTGGCTCCACCATCGCGCATGACAGCCATAATATCATTGTGGTTGGAGCCGACGATGCTGCGATGGCAACAGCGGTCAATGCACTCAGAGCGCTCGGCGGTGGTGAGGTGGTGGTCTCGGGGAACGAGGTGAGCAGCCTCGCGCTCGAATTCGCCGGCGTTATCTCGCTGTCTAGGCCGGAGGCGGTGGTAAGGGCGATGGCACGGCTTGAGCGGGCATATCATCGATTAGGTGGTACGCTGGCCTCGCCATTCATGGCGCTCAGCTTCCTCGCGCTGCCCGTCATCCCTGCTTTGAAGATCACGGACCAGGGGCTGGTTGCGATCGGCGAGCAGGGATTGGTGAGGCAGGCGCTGATCGCTGAGA
>CAYYNW010000028.1:0-2965 GCA_964473145.1 uncultured Halobacteria archaeon | reverse complement strand
GCCCATGGGATCGGTACTGCCCTCGTGAGCTCGACACCCAGAATTAAGTGCTCTACCAGTAAGTAATTAAAGGTCATGCAGGTGTGTATCAGAGCTGAGAACGCCAGGGATCATCAAGCTATAGGAGCAGTCATTGCGCAAGCCTTCGGGCAGAAGACCGAGGCGGAGCTGGTGAAGCAGTTCAGGAATAAGGCGGCGTTCATTCCTGACCTGTCGCTGGTGGCGGTTTCGGCGGGCCGCATTGTCGGCCACCTACTCCTGTATCCGGTAGAACTGGTCGGGACGAGTCATTAAGAAGATCGTTATCGTTAGCGCCTCTATCGGTCCATCCTGACTTTCAGAGGAAGGGAATAGGCGCTCAGCTCATCGAGGCCGGGCTGCGGAAAGCGAAGGAGCTTGGATTTGAGTCTGTTACCGTCGTGGGCTATCCGGCGTACGACGCGCGATTTGGGTTCCAGAGAGCGCGTACTTGGGGGCTGAAGCTGCCGTTCGATGCGCCTGACGACACTTTTATGGCGCTCGAGTTGAAGGAAGCAGGGCTCAACCATGTTCGCGGTGTCGTCCGGTTTCCCCCGGAGTATCTAAACGGCCTGTAAAGGCCTACCTGCAGATGCTCCACGGCGACGTTCCGGTCGGCGTGGCGGCTATTTATAGTGCACGGTCCAATTACTAATTCAGGAATCGACCATAAATGTACGAAAGATGAAATGGCAAGCGATCGAGAAGCGGCTTGAGGCGAAAGGGATAGCCATCTTTACCGTCTCAGAATTCAGAAGAGTGATGGAGCTATCTGAGACAGCGGCACAGAAGCTTCTTGAGCGATACGCTCAACGAGGTTTGCTCACCCGGTTAAAACAAGGAATGTACATCGTCACGGACAACTCGCCCAGCTCATTCGCCCTCTCAAATCGGCTTTACCGGCCATCATACGTCTCGTTCGAATCCGCGTTGAGCTACTATGGGCTAATCCCCGAAACCGTTTATGCGGTGACCGCGGCCTCCACGAAACCGACGAGGAACTTTGCGGTGGCCGGGAAAGCGTTCATCTATCACAAAATCAAAGAATGCGCGTATACTGGCTATGCGCCAACGAGGATGGGTGGTGAGGTGATTCTGCTGGCCTCTCCTGAGAAGGCGGTGGTTGATTACCTGTATCTCGTCAACCTGGGTAAGAAGCCCCTTAACGAACGGCTCGACCTCAAAGGGCTGAACCACCAGGAAATCGTAGCCAGTACGGAAGTATTTAGACGAGCGTCTTTTTCCAGATGGGTGCAGCATGATATCCTCAGCGAGTATTAAGGAATTCGCACTGAAGAACCAGACCACTGAACTGAACGTTGTCCGAGAATACCTTCAGAACCTGTTCCTCTGTTATTTCTATCACCAGAATGCGTCAGAAGCCGTGCTGTTCAAGGGGGGGACTGCGTTACGGTTACTCTATCAAAGCCCGCGCTATTCTGAAGATCTTGATTTCTCCAGCACTCGCGCAATCGAACGCGACCTGGAAGAGCTCATCGAAGACACCCTGATCGAGGTGAATCGCGAAGGGGTGAGCATGAGCCTGAGCGAGTCAAAAACGACCTCAGGCGGCTATCTCGCCATTCTCGAGGGCACGGCTGGCGATTGGACAACCCGCATACTCCTCAACGTGTCATTGAGATCGGGAGCAGTACAAGCGGAAGCGGTACTGATTACCAATCCCTTTATGCCACCGTATCTCGTGATTGCTCTTCATGAGGATCAACTGGTACTGGAGAAGATGAGAGCGCTTCTTGACCGCAAGAAGTCGAGAGATTTCTTTGACCTCTATTTCATACTGAGAAAGGGCATGTCAAGGAAAATCGTGGCGGCACACAGAGCGAACCTGCTGGAAGAAGTCAAGAAGCTAGATGACCAAACGGTGAGTACCGAATTGAAGCTGTTCCTGCCTCGAAGCTACTGGCCCATCTTGAGAGACTTTAGAAAGACCCTGCTCAAGGAATTGGAACGGCGGTAGATCACGATTCCTGGGATATACTTAACCGGGCCTTGCCGGTGTCGTCGAGTTCCCACCTGAATATCGGGAGTACTTCTAAGGCATTCATGCTCCGATGCTTTAACTCCCTCCGTGGAATGAGAGTTACGGTTCCCACTTCTTGAGGAATTCCTTCGCTTGCTTGCGCGTCTTCGGACTGGAGCTCGCCACCTGCTTGCGGACCCATGCCAGGATCATCGCCCTGTCCTCGGCCTCGTCAAAGAACTCGCTGAACGCTTCGATCACGTAGCTCTTTATCAGGTCTTTACGATCCGCCTCGTGCTCGGTCTCGTCGATTCGTAACAATCGATCGGTGATCCGCGTTTGCAGACCCGGTTTTGCCCGGGCGATCTTGCCGGCGTTGCGAGCGGCATGTGCTGCAGGAATAATGCTCTTATCGTTGAGCAGCCCGAAATAGGACTCGAACAGCCGCTCGAATTTGTGCTCGGTATCCACCCTGGTGAGGCTCGCGATGAGGTAAATCGCCTGGTATTTCAGGTAGGTATTTTTGCTTTCGAGCAGCCCTGCGAAATACTCCCAGTGCGGATAGAGCAGCTCGGGGTGCTCCTCGCTGATGCGGAGCAGGGCCTTGAAACTGGGGTACCGAATCTCCTCTTGCGTGGCGAGTATGCCCGCTAACAATTCAACGAGCGCCTTTTTATCCGCGATCGCTTTCTGCGCTCTGCTTTCCACGTCCAGATCCTTCTCGTCCACCTCAGCCGGCATGGTCTGCTTCCTCGTATCCCGCTTCACCAGTTGTTGCATACTTCAGTACCCTACTTCTTTTTTCCGCTCGGAGCGTCAGCGGTTCAGCTCCGATCCCCGACCCGAAGAGGTCGGTATAAAGTGCGCCATGCGCGCGAGCTCGTTCGCATCCTTTGGCTCGCGTATCGATGACTCATCGAGCAGCAGATACGCGGCACGCTGGTTATAATAGGGCGCCCCGGTGCG
>CAYYNW010000027.1:0-14956 GCA_964473145.1 uncultured Halobacteria archaeon | reverse complement strand
TTGACCTGCGCCTGCCGCGCGTCGACGGCCAGGAGGTGCTCAAGGCGATCAAGCAGTCCGAAGCGTTGAAGTCGATTCCCGTGGTCGTGCTCATCACCTCGGAGAGCGAGTATGACGTCGTCATCGCATACCGCAACCATGCGAACAGTTACCTGGTAAAACCGCTTGGCTTCGGCGAGTTCTCCGAGCTGTTACGGGAGCTGAGCACGTACTGGCTGGTAAAGAATAGACTATCCGAGAAAGAGCTAGGGGTGGTGCGCGATGAACGATGACGAGAAAACAGAGGAACAACACCTCCATGAGTTGGCACAGCTACGCCACCGAATTGCTGAATTGGAAAAAATAGAAGCCACGCGCAAGCGCGCGGAAGAAGCGCTGCGGGAGTCAGAGGAGAAATATCGGACATGGGTTGAGCAGTCACTGCAGGGACTCGTAGTTGTTCAAGATTTTCGCATCGTTTTCACCAACATTGCCTTCGCCGAGATCTTCGGATATACTGTTGAGGAACTGCTGTCCCTTTCACCCGAGGAAGTGAGGGCGATTGTGCACCCTGAGGATCAAGCGTTAGTCTGGGGACGCTTTCAGGATTGCTTGGCAGGGAAACCGGTGCCTCCGCGCTACGAGTATCGCGGGATTCGAAAGGACGGGACGATGCGCTGGCTGGAGATGTTCGCCCGCCATATCAAGTACCACGCGAAGCCCGCTGTACAGGCAACCTTCGTAGACATCGCCGACCGCAAGCAGGCGGAAGTGGATCGAGCGCGGCTCTTAAAAGAGCTGGAAGCGAAGAACCGCGAGCTCGAACGATTCACGTATACGGTCTCGCACGATTTGCGGTCCCCGCTCGTCACCATCCAGGGCTTCACCGCCATGCTCCAGCAGGATATAGAGCACGGCAATCGCGAGAATGTCAAGACTAATTTGCAGTACATCTCCAGAGCCGCGTCAAAGATGGATGAACTGCTGAGCGCAACCCTGAAACTCTCGCGCATCGGGCGGATCGCGAACCCGCCTGAGGACATGCCGTTCGGAACGATTGTCGAAGGCGCGCTCATGCAGACTGCGGGCGACCTACGCGCGCACGCTATCGTGGTTTCGGTCGCGCAGGATCTCCCGGTGGTACACGTTGACCGGATGCGGATCGAGGAGGCGCTCGTGAATCTCATTACGAACAGTATCAAGTACCGGGGCGCGCAGCCGCACCCAAAGATCGAGATCGGGCATCGCAAGGATGGAAGAGAGACGGTCTTCTTCGTCAAGGATAATGGGATTGGCATCGACAAGAGCGAGCAGGATAACGTGTTTGATTTATTCTACAGGGTTGATAAGAGCACTGAAGGGACGGGCGCTGGGCTCGCGATCGTAAAACGGATTATCGAGGCGCATGGCGGGCGGATCTGGATCGAATCGGAGCTTGGCAAGGGCTGCACGGTCTGCTTCACGCTGCCGTTATCTGCTGAGTAGCTCCACGCCGCTCAACTTCCTCCACCCCATTCCAGGCCACAAGCTGCCCGGGAACTCTTATAACCGCCGTCCCCCTACGTACTCCTAGTGATGGTTTCCACTGCTCAGTACCGGAAGACATTACTGCAGGGCTTAGCGACCGAGCTGAAGCTGGCGAAAGAGGCGCGTCGAAAGGCGCTCGATCCAGCGCCAGCGCCGGAGATCCACATCACGAAGGACCTCGCGGAACGCGTGGAAGCGCTTATCGGCATTAAGGGCTTGAGCTCACGGATACGCGAGCTGGAGCAGGAGGGGCTCGGTCGCGAGGAGATCGCCTTACGCATCGGGAACGACTTCGTCGCCGGCCGGTTTGGCGCTGCAAACCGGATCATGATCATCGAGCAGGCAGTCCGCACGGCGGTGGCGATCCTGACCGAAGGTGTGGTAGCCGCGCCGATCGAGGGGATCGCACGCGTCACGTCGGACCGCAACGATGATGGGAGCGAATACATCAAGGTCTTCTATTCAGGGCCCATCCGGAGCGCAGGGGGTACCGCGCAGGCGCTCTCCGTGCTCGCAGCTGATTATATCCGGCGGCAGATGGGGTTTGCGGCGTACCATCCACGGGAAGAGGAGGTCGGTCGCTACGTCCTGGAGGTCTCGGTCTACGCGCGGATCAGTGGCTTGCAGTACACGCCGAGTGACGAGGAGATCCAGGAGATCGTGCGAAGCTGCCCGATCTGCATTGATGGCGATCCGACGGAGGAGGTCGAGGTGGGTGGGTATGCAGGGCTCGACCGGGTGGCGACCGATAAAGTACGCGGCGGTATGGTGCTCGTGCTCACCGAAGGGGTTGCGATGAAGGCGCCGAAGATCAAGCGGCACGTTGATCGGCTCGGCCTCGAAGGGTGGGACTGGATCACCAAACTGGCGACGACGAAGTCGGAGCAGCGGAAGAAGGATTTCTTAGCGGATTTGATCGCCGGGCGGCCGGTATTCGGGCATCCCTCGGCGAAAGGCGCGTTCCGGCTCCGCTATGGGCGTGCCCGCAACACGGGTCTCGAGGCAGTCGGGCTTAACCCTGTGACCATGTCCTTGCTCGAATTCATCGCCGCGGGAACGCAGATCAAGCCGGAACTGCCCGGTAAGGCGGGCTGCGTGGTTCCGGTCGATTCGATTGAAGGTCCGACGGTGAAATTGAAGGATGGCTCGCTCGTGCGCCTGGATACTCAGCCGGGCGAGCCATTCGAGCTGACCGCTACCCTTCGCGAGGCGATCGTGCAGATCGTTGACCTGGGCGAGATCCTGATTGATTACGGCGACTTCCTGGAGACCGGGCATCGGCTGGTGCCCGGTGCGTACGCGCACGAGTGGTGGCTGAAGGAGCTTGAGCAGCACTCGCCACAGGAGGCTGCGAACTGGCAGAGGACCATACCAGGCCAGTCAGAGGCACTTGAACTCGCCGCGCGGCATGGCATACCGCTCCATCCCGCTTATACCTACCTGTGGGAGGACATCACCGCTGCGGACCGCGAGTATCTCACCGAGTTCATCTCCAGAAGAGGAATGCTCGAGCACGATGCACTTGTGATCCCGAACGATGATGGAGGGAAGGTAAAACGTATTCTGGAGGAGTTACTGGTTTTGCACCGCACCACCGTGAAGTTGGGGTACTTAGCAGTCGAGGAGCCGAAAGCGCTCTTGCGCTCGCTGGGGCTCACCGACGCGTTATGCAGAGACGAATCGGTGCGGGTGATGACGCGGAATAAGGCGCCGACGCGCGTTGGCATGCGGATGGGTCGCCCGGAGAAATCGAAGGAGCGGCGGATGAAACCCGCGCCGCACGCGCTCTTCCCGCTCGGTGAATGCGGTGGTAAGAACAGATCGCTGCGTGAAGCTTTGAAAGGTAAGGAGATCGAGGTGGATCTCCAGGCAATCGGTCGTGGCAGACCAGCAACGGGAGCGGCCGCGGCGGCCGCGGCAAAGTCACGAGCGAGGCACCAGGAGGCGACGCGGAGCCTGGACCTCTGGAGCTATTACCAGGAGACCATGAGCCGGCTCGGGGAGGACTGCAACCTCACGAACACGGTGGACGTGAAATGCGTGAAGGGGCTCATCTCGAAGCAGAAGGTGGCAGAGCATCTCGGCAAGGGGATCTTACGGGCGAAGCACGACGTGGTCGTCTTCAAGGATGGCACGATCCGGTACGATTTCACCAATTTACCACTCACCCATTTCAAACCGCAGGAGATCGGCTTGAGCGTCGATCGTGCACGGGAGCTGGGCTATTCTCAGGATATCAATGGCGCGGAGCTGCAGAGCCCCGAGCAGCTCGTGGAGCTGAAGCAGCAGGATATCATTATCTCGACCGACGCGGCCTCGTACCTACTGAAGGTCACGCACTTCGTGGATGCGCTCCTCGCACAGTTCTATGGGCTCGCACCGCACTACAACGCCACACGCGCCGAGGATCTGATTGGGCACCTCGTGCTCGGCCTCGCGCCCCATACCTCCGCGGGCATACTCGGACGGATTATTGGCTTCACACGCGCGTCGGCCTGTTACGCGCACCCGTTCTTCCATGCGGCGAAACGGCGGAACTGCCTGGCGCCAGGTACTGCGGTGATCCTCAGTGATTCCGATGGACTGGGAACCACGGCATTGGAGTCGCTCTATCGTGCTACACCTGCGAAAGAAGAGGTGGTTGATGATTTTGGGACCACCCGGAAGAGCGTGGAAGGAAGGAAGACGTACGCACTCAATCCGGAGAACGGGCAGTTTGAACTGAAGGATATCTTATCAGTGCTCAAAACTCCGGCACCCGCGTATCTCGTTGCAGTGAAGACGAAATCGGGCAGGGAAATGGTTGCATCTCCTGAGCACCGCATGATGGTCTGGTCGAACGGCAAAGTCAGACCCAAGAACCTTCTGGAGATCGCGGACGGCGATAAGCTCGTACTACCCGCGAAACTCGCTCTGGAAGGAGAGGAGCTTGAAGAACTCGACCTCTTAGTGGCGTTTTCGGGGCTGGATACCATTTCACGTGATATTATGGTGAGAGGAGCACGCGGAGTTGTAGAAACGGTAGTACATGAGCTGGGCGGACTCAAAGTCGCTGCTGAGCAACTAGGGCTTGGTAAAAAAGGGTTAGCAAATTATATCTACAGGGACAGTATACCGTTGCACGTTTTGGAGTCATTATTCAGGTTGGCAGAGCGAGATTGGAGCACACTCCCACGAGCATGCACACTCGGCGTTAAACGAGACACTACCTCTATTCCGCGAATGATCAAGCTCGATGAGCGTTTCATGCGGCTTATCGGCTATTATCTTGCGGAAGGTCATGCGAGAGCGGTTCCACATGAGTGTTATCAAATAAGTATGGCGTCGTGGGAGAAGGAGCTGCTGGATGATATGGACGAGTGCGTTCGGGACGTTTTTGGGATTGTTCCGAGCAGGCAAGGCGGGGTGCTTACCATCTCACATCGGCTCCTCTACCATCTATTTATCAATGTCTTCCGGCTTGGTGCACGAGCAAGGGAGAAGCGAATTCCCGCACTGCTGGGTAATCTACCGCGCGAGCAGATGAAGTGGCTGCTGCGTGCGTATTTCTCGGGCGATGGCTCGGTAGAGAAGAACAGACTCACGGTCACGTGCTCCTCGGTGAGCGCGCAACTCCTGCAGGATATTGGCTTGCAGTTGCTCCGATTTGGCATCTTCTACCGCTTGCGGTACGAACGGAGACCTGCTGGCGGTGCGGCACGGCGATTCTATGAGCAGAAAGGTGAACGGCCAGTTTTTCATCAGTATTACCTTTCTATGAGATCAAGCTACGCGCGGAAATTCAGCGAATCACTAGGTTTTCTCGTGCAGCGCAAGAATGAAGCATTGGCCTCAGCCCTTGCAAAGGAGGGGAGAGCTCGCGGCATTCCCTTCGGGGATTGTATCCTGGACGAGATAAAGGAGCTAAAAACAATTCGCTCAGACTTCGAGTTCTTATACGATCTTGAAGTTGAAGATCATCACAATTTTTTACTCAACAACTTTGTGCTCAGCGCTAACTGCGATGGCGACGAAGATTCCGTCCTGCTCCTGCTGGATGCGCTACTCAATTTCTCGCTCTCCTTTTTGCCGGAGAAACGCGGGGGCAAGATGGACGCGCCGCTCGTGCTTATCCCGTTCATCAACCCGAAGGAGGTGGATAAAGAGGCACATAACGTATCAACCGCACGCGACTATCCGCTGGCCTTCTATGAGGCAGCGAGCGCGGGCAAGCATCCCAAAGAGGTGGAGATCGAGACCGCGGCGAGCAAGATCGAGACGCCACGAGATGTGTATGGGTTTGGATACACACACGAGACCACGGATATCGCGGCCGGGCCGTTGAATTCGCTCTATAAGGAGCTGGAGACGATGGTGGAGAAGATGGAGGCGCAGCTGCGACTGGCGAAGCTGATCCGTGCGGTGAATGCGCGCGAAGTCGCGGAGAACGTGATCGAGAACCATTTCCTGCGCGACATCAAGGGCAATCTCCGCGCGTTCGGCTCGCAGCAGATGCGCTGCAGCAGATGTAACGCCAAGTTCAGGCGAATACCGCTGAGCGGCGTCTGCACGAAGTGCGGCAGCAAGATCCAGCCGACCGTGC
The DNA here is from genome assembly GCA_964473145.1 of uncultured Halobacteria archaeon. GTDB lineage: Archaea > Halobacteriota > Syntropharchaeia > Alkanophagales > Methanospirareceae > JACGMN01. Next base: position 8,868 of record CAYYNW010000027.1, on the reverse strand, counting down.
ACGCGGCCAGCATCAAGAAGTATCTCGACGTCTCCATGCGCATCGCGGCCGAGTACAACCTCTCGGCGTATACGAGGCAGCGGCTGGAGCTGTTAGACCGGGATGTGCAATCGCTCTTCCCCGTCAGCGAAGCGAAGCAGAAGGCACTGAGCGATTACATGTGAAAAAACCTTTTCTTGAAACGAAAGGGTTTATCAAAAGAAGAACTAAAAATTCGTTACAGTTCAATCGTAAACCCTTGGCCTTTTATCAAATTTTATTATATCTGGCAAGCTGTTCCCATAATCAATTTCATAAAGTATCCTATAATCTCCTACTAGAGCTCTGAATAAACCATTTGATTTTTCTATGTTATATTCCTGCAATGCCGCATAGTCGTCTTCCGTCATTACACTGTATATATCAACCATATGCTTTTTTATCTCCCGTAAATCCTTCTTTACGATTTCCAAGTCTTTGTGCAGTAGCTCCAACGTTACTTCTTCTTTGGTGGCCACCTCATTTATTTACGCTCCTTTTTACCATCCCTTTTACTGTATTCAGTGGATTCATACTTTTAAAGTTCCTCTGGTCAGGAGATAGCTAAGTCATATCGCGGGGTTCTATTTACCACTACAAGCTTTTTACGTCGTTGACGTACCTCTCAACTTTCTTGAGCTCTATTTTCACCGTGGTGAGGTCAAGGATTCCTTCATAGAACCCCTGCTCGTGGAGGTGATGGTCTCGGGCGGAAAATCGGTCCATCAAGCCTAAATTCGCTACTTAAGGATCTACGCGTTCCAACTCTTCCAATCGTTTACGACGTTCCCAATGGCTTCTCGCGAGCGGTAGATTCTTCTTGAGGAACAACGCATTTGTGGCCTGTATTATCGCATTCCACCCTTTTTCGCATGCATCTCTGATAAGAATGGTATTTTTTTCCTTTTCCGCACGTTTGAGCTCTCGTATCGCCTCCTCAGTAAAGTTCTCCGCGTCCTCGAGGAGATCATCTGATTTGTCACTCATCTTCCCCGCTCTCCTTGCTTCATACATTAGTTGCTCGGTGTAAATGGCTACCGGATGATGGCTCGGGAAAACCGCCGCGGCCACGACGATCTTCTCACAGCTGCTCGCGGCCATGCGAAGCTTTAATTGTCCAGCGGGCTTTAATCGAAGTATCGCGTATACCTACCGGGAGTTTACAGATCGATGGCCACGAGAGATCTTCAGGTGTGTCTTTTTGCCCTCCTTAGCCTCGCAATCCTAGGGGCTGTGCTGGCTACATACGGGGGAGCAGCAGACGGCGGCCACGTCGTGTACGTCGTGAAGATCGAGGGCACAATCACCGAGGGAACCGCCCTGGATCTCATTGAAGGCCTGGAGGAGGCTGAGCGCGAGGGTGCCGAGGCCGTTCTGGTTGAGCTTGATACACCCGGCGGGCTCGTCAGCTCCACGCTCAAGATCACCGAGGCGATCCTGAATTTAGACGTGCCGGTGATCACCTACGTCGCACCAAGAGGCGCGATCGCGGCATCTGCTGGCTCGTTCATCCTCGTCTCAGGCACGATCGCCGCGATGGCACCTGGCACGACCACCGGCGCCGCGATGCCCGTTGAGATCGGGCTAGAAGGCCGGCAACCGGCGGATAATAAGACGATCAACTTCTACGCCGGCCACATGGAGAGCATCGCCGCCGCCCGGGGCCGCAACGCAACGCAGGCCAAACGCTTCGTCACGGATAATGACGTGCTCAACGAGCAGCTCGCCCTGGAGCGGGGCATCATTGACCTCATCGCGGAGGATGACTCGGATCTCTTAACGAAGCTCGATGGCATGGTGGTCACGATCGCGGGCGAGAACCGGACGCTGGCAACGAAGGACGCGCGATTGCAGGTGAAGGCGAAGACGATCCGCTCATCGCTCTTAGAGACGCTGAGCGATCCCCAGATCGCGGTCATTCTGCTCCTCGTGGGCATTTACGGGCTGATCTTCGGGTTTATGTCGCCCGGCACCTACGTACCGGAGATGATCGGTGCGATCTGCCTCGTCCTGTCGCTCTACGGCCTCGGGCTCTTCGAGGTGAACGTCTTCGGGGTGCTCCTGATCATCGTTGCCGTCCTCCTCTTCATTGCCGAGGCGCTCACACCCACCTTCGGGATACTCACGACCGGCGGCGCGATCTGCCTGATCATCGGCGCCCTGATCTTGCCGAAAGAGCCGTTCCTCGTCGGCCCGGAATCAGGCTGGTTCGAAGGGTTCGTCCTCACGGTCCTCGGCGTCGCGGTGGCCTCCGCCGCCTTCTTCTTCTTCGCCGTCGGCGCGGTATTGAAAGTGCGGAAGCGAAAGGCGAAGGTGGGCGGTGAGGAGCTCATCGGGAGGGTGACAAGGGCCGAGACCGCGATCACTGAGGATGAGGGCACGATCAAAATCCGGGGCGAGATCTGGAACGCGCGAACGGCAGCCGGAGCGGAACGGATCCAGGAAGGCGCGAGAGTAGAGATCGTGGCTCGTGACGGCTTAACCTTGCTCGTGAAGCGAAAAGAAAGGGAGCAGTAGACGGGTAGGTCGTGGCCTGTCAGTGGGGAGAGAGAAGATGAGCATGCTGCTCGGTGCGCCGGTCTGGTACGGGAACAGGCCTTTTAAGGAAACGATCGAAGCGCTCTCTAAGCTTGGGCTCGAGTATTTCGAGTTCTCGCTGGATTATCCGCTACCCGGCTCGATGCGAGCCGCGGAGCAGCGCGAGCTGGCATGGCTCCTGGAGGAGTTCGACCTGAAGATCGGCTTCCATTCACCGCTCGATACGCCCGTGACACATCCCCGGGATGAGCTCGCGGAGGCGAGCCTGCACGTGCTGCGGCAGTGCACGGCCTTCGCCGCGGCGTTTCAGCCTCGCTCGATCTACTACAACTTCCACATCCATCCTCGCGTGCCCACCTTCAAGCTCGCGGACGTGCACGAGGAGATCCACCAGAAAGGGCTGGCACGCTGCGACGCGATCACGCGAGCTGCCGCCGAATTCGGCGTACCACCCACCGTGGAGAACGATCTCGTGCCGTTCGACCGTGCGCAGCTGCTCCTCGACGCTTTAACGCGCTACTATCCGCAGCTGCACTTCACGTTCGATATCGGGCACGCGATCAAGGCAGAGGAGTGCCATGCTCGCTCACGATGCGCGCGAGGGCATCTCCTCGAGCACCTCACCCCCTGGGTAGAGCGGTGCGGGTCGAAGGTACTGGTAGCGCACCTCCATGATTACGCCCGTAGCGGTAATCGCGACCATCTAGCGCTCGGTAAGGGTGAGGTGGACCTCCGCGCGGTGCTCGAGCTCCTTCATCATTCGACCTCCTGCCAGTATCTCCTGCTCGAGACCTTCTGGAAGGACCGGGAACGTGCGGAGATGGATTATGATGAGCTGCGGCGAAACGTGGAGTGGTGTCGGAGCTATTGTTGATCGCCTCGCGCGCGAGTGGGTTTCGCGTGTACCTCTATATCGCAGGACGACCCTCAGGCTTCTTAAAGCGCCATACTCAACGTATAATCTCTCACCCCTGAGGTCCCCCTGCCGAGCATGCGAAGCAGTGTGTCGCCTTCACAGCGGGTGCACGAGCGGGAAGTGAGGTGGGCAGCATGGCAAAAGAACGGACGTTTCTGATGATTAAGCCTGGCAGCGTCGAACGCGGGCTGGTCGGCGAGGTCATTGGGCGATTTGAGAAGCGCGGATTCAGAATCCTTGGCTTGCGGCTCGATCAGCTCAGCAGGGAGGTGGCGGAAGCGCAGTATCAGGAGCATCGTGGCAAGGAGTTCTACGAGTCGCTGGTCACCTATATGATCTCAGGGCCAACGGTTTTGCTCGTGCTCGAGGGTGAGGATGCGATCAATCGAGCCCGGGAGATAGCCGGTTCGACCAACCCGAAAGAAGCGAAGCCGGGGAGTATACGCGGCGACTACGGACTTGACATCCAGCGCAACGTGCTCCACGCGGCGGACTCCACGGCATCCGCGAAACGAGAGATAACACTCCATTTTAAGGATCTTCGGGTTACTTGATTCGTCAGGTGCTACGCACGATGCCTGTGTGAGTTTGTAGCTGCTTTCCCGCACCGAACCGAGCACGGGGCTGGAGCGAGTTAGAGGGGCGCGGTCATCGGTGGGATGAATTTCATGAGAGCGAAGACGATGAACGTGGCTAAGGCTAAGACCGTCGCGTGCTTCAGCCCGGCGATAACGCGACCTTCACCCAGCTTCCCGGCTACCAAACCCGAGCAGATACCCTGGATGATCCCGCCGCAGTGGAAGAAGAGCATCTTCATGCGGGTCGCATCGATGCGAGCTATGAAGGAGCTGCCCATACCCGTGCCTGCTAACTTCTCCCCGGCTTCAACCATCATCGGAATGAACGACTGGTAGAGCACGATCAAGACACCCAGAAAGACGAAGAAGGTAACGTAGCAGATGATTACGTACTGCCCCATATCCGAGACGCGCCGCTTCTCCAGCGTACGCAACTCCATCACGTCGTTAGCGGCGACATTCAGAATCTCGCCGACGTCGCCGCCCACTTCGTACCCTTCGATAATGATCTTTACCGATCGCTTGATGATCCTGGTGGGATACCGCTTGGCGAACAGCTGGAGTGCATCCTCGAAGGAGACGCCCCAGGTGAGGTGGTACGCGAGCGTCTTCAGCCCCTTCGTCAGCACCCCGTAATTGCCCTCCGCGGTGAGCGTAAAGGCATCGATCAGGGTGAGCCCCGCACGTTTCGCCTGCGCGAGATCGCGAAGTAGACCGGGGAATTCGTCGTCCGCCTTCCTCACCCGTTTCTGCTCCGCATAGAGGTAGTAGGCCGGAGGGACGACCGAGAGGATGCCTGCGAGAATGTACGCATCGTACGGCGCCACAAATTCCCACGCGTAGAGGTACGAGAGGAACATCAGGCAGCCACCGATAGTGCCGGAGATGTACCCCAGTCGCAGCGGTTTCTCCCTGATGAGGCTTATTGGGTCGCGCAAGATCTGGGCGAATTTCCGGCCCTTCCGACTCCGTTCAATCGCCGTTAGTAGCTTATCATCCGCCATATTCTGATCACTCCGATAACGATCCGATCAAGAAGATGAATGCCGCGGACCCGAGCGGGATAATGAGATAGATGATTGCTGCCAGCCCCGCAAGAGACGCGCCACCGAGGAAGGCCATGATCGATAAGACCACGACGAGCAGGAGTGGTGAGGCAACCAGACCGATCACATAGAACTCCGCGAAGAGGCCCAGCGTTTCGATGAAATCCTGGTATTTCTTCCGCCGCTCTTCCATGTACTCCTCCGCGGTGCGCACGAAGTACGAGCCCATTTCGCCGCCAGAAAGGGCGGTGGTGACCGCGCCCTGCAGGAACGCCCGCATGTGTATGGACGGCGTGGTGGCGATGAGCTTCTTGAGTGCGGTGATGAAATCGAAGCCCAGGAATTCCACATCCCGCACCAGAAGCTGCACCTCCTTGCTCACCTCGCCATACGTCTCCTCAGCTCCGGCGAGCTTCTTGAAGATCGAGTAGGGGTAAACACCGATCGAAGCCATTGCGGAGATGTAGCCAATAGCGTACGGGAGGTTGAGATCGATCGCACCCTTCCGCTCCCAGGCCCGCACCCGCGGGTAAACCGAGAATCCCGTGTAGGAAGCCCCAAAGGTGCCCAGCGCGAAGAGGAAACTCAGAACGAGCTCGGTCGTGTTGAGTGAAAACTCCGCAATCAACGAGAGGACGAGGAACTTCATGAGGATGTAAATCGCTCCTGCGCTCGCGGCGGCAATGAGCGAATAGAAGACCGCCCGGGATAACCACCGCTCCACGGGCACGAAGATCCGCGCCTTGAGCAGGTTCTCACGTAATTTCGTGTACTTCTCCCGGCGCGCCTGGAAGAAGCCACGGAAGAGCTCCGATGCAAGCCCCTCGCGCGCTACCGCTTCTCCTTCGGTGCTCATTCATCGCTCCTCGTACTCTTCCACCACGATCCGCTTCTCCGTCGCTTCAGGATCGATACTGTAGTCCAGTAACACCCGGTTGAGCGACTGGAAGTCATCCATTCCCCGCTGCTGCATTGCATCTAAAATCCGGTGCCGCCGTGCAAACTCCGCGATCAGTTCATCCTCGCTGATATTCAGCTTCTCCATGATCTTCACAAAGAGTTTCGATTCGCCGGTGAACTCGAAGGTATCAGGCCGCCAGACGAAGAGCTCGTTCGTCTTCAAGGTCTCCTCCTCGAAATCGATCCCCGTTACCTCGAGGATCTTCGTGCAGCGCCGCACGCTCCGGTCTCCCACCTTTACCTGCCGCTGGATCGCGATGATATCCAGGCTGTCGAGGAGCATGAGCGGGACGTCGATCGGATGTTTGGTCAACCGCTTGACCACCGTATCGGCCGATTCCGCATGCATCGTGGACATGGTGATGTGCCCGGTCGCCATCGCTTGAAAGAGCGTGTGCGCCTCCACGCCGCGCACCTCACCCACCAGCACATACTCCGGCCGCTGCCTGAGCGCGGTCCTGAGCAAGTCGTACATCTCTATAGCGTGGCCGCCCTCTTCCACCTGGCGCGTCACCGCGGGGATCCAGTTCTGGTGCAGCAAATTGATCTCGCGTGTATCCTCGATCGAGACAATTTTGCACTCCGGCGGGATGAACATCGCGACGGCGTTGAGCACCGTGGTCTTACCCGAAGCCGTACCGCCGGCGATCAGGATGTTCGCGCCATGCTCCACGGCCATCCAGAGATACGCCATCATCTCCAAGGAGAACGTCCCGTGTACCACCAGGTTGATCGGCGAGAAGGGCACCTCCCTGAACTTCCGGATCGTAAAGGTCGACCCGCGCGTCGTTACCTCGGCACCGATGCTCAACTGCAAGCGATCATGGTTTGGGAGCGACGCGTCAAGGAGCGGCCTGGCCATCGAGATATGCCGCCCGGAGCGCTGCGAGAGCCGGTAAATAAGCGCGTTTAACTCGTCCTTCGTAAAGACGATATCCGTCTCGATCGAGCTGTAATTGCGGTGATAGACGTAGAGCGGAATGTCCGGCCCGTCTGCGGAGATATCCTCGGCCATTTTGTCCCTGATCAGCGGATCTAACCGCCCGTAGCCGACGAAGTCGCGCGTAATGTAGTACATGATCTTGTCTATACTCGCAGGGCTCAGCGCTCCTTCCAGGTTAAACTTCAAAACGACCTCCTTCACCCGCTCTCGAAGGAACTCATCAGGCTTCACTAACCCGGAAAAGCTGATATCCAACGTCTCGTAGAGATACGTTTTGATCTCCTTCAGGAACTCCTGCTCGCCCTCGGTAAGGGGCACCTCGTGCACGGCATATTTCGGCGGGCTAGTGGCCTGGATCACCACGTATGCAAATGGCGCATTCACAGGGTACAACTCCACGTAATCTGCGCTTTTCTGCAGCTCGGTCAGCCAGCTCTCGCTGTCGTAGCCGCGCGCCGGCTCCGATGGCAGCGCGCTTTCCACGTCTTTGCTCGCACTGGAGAGGGCCGCTGTTCCCTCAAGGTCAGTTGCGCGCGGTTCGACGACCTCGCCTTTCAGCGCGGCGATCGCCCGCCTCAAATCAGCCTCTGCCGCTCGCTTGCTCGTCTGGATCTTCTGCAATACAGCCAGCGCCTCTTCCGCCGCTGCTCGTGCCTTCGCGATCGCGTTTGCGTCCCCGGATTGCTCAGCTTTCGCGAGCGTCTGCTGCTTCTTCGCCACGATTCTCTGCTGCAGCTTCTCCGCCTGGTCGATGCGTTTCACTTCGCCAACAGCCCGCAGCATCTGCTTCCTCGCCACAGCTCGTTCATCCTTTACCTTCGGCTCCTCGAGCTTCTTGTCCGTCTTGAGCCGCAGTTTCAAGCGGTTGTTATTTACCATAGCGTCTGAGTATGAGCAATTCTCGCACCTTCAGAGCAAGCAGCGAGCCGATGATCGCCACCCCCGCGATGATGATCGCGGAGAGATAGATCGGCATACCGAGTTTCGCTGCTGGCTGAGGTGTCGCGGTTGGATTCGGTGTAGCGGTCGGTGTTGGTGTTGGCGTTGGGGTTGAGGTCGGGCTCGGCGTCGGACTCGGCTCCGGTGTCACTTCAGGCTCAGCCGCAGCGGTGCTCACGGTAAACGCGAAGAGCTTGTTCCGGTAGAACTTCCCCTCGACACCTACCTCGTCACCGACCGAGACGTTCTTGAGCTCCGCACCGTAATCCACCGTTAGTGTGCCCGTATCATCCTCGACTTCTAGCTCAGTCTTGCCCGCGGTGAGCACGATGCGCGTGATAGCGCCGCGACGAATGCGGACTGATTGATCAAAGTAATATCCGGGGAAGTCTTTGAGTTCCTTGATTGTCACATCCCGGTAGCCTACCTCTGCATCCACGCTCACGGTATCCGCGTGGATCAGGCCCATGCCGGCGTAGATGCCCGAGACCAGTACCCTCTGCCCTTTATAAAACGTGCTTAAGAGCGCCGGAGCACAGCTGACCTGGATCGAATCCGTGCCGTCATCGATGGTGATCACGCCCGTATCGCCCGGCTCGAAGGTCTGGATGCCGACACTGACCTCCTTTGACGGCTCGACGTTACTGGCGATCGCAATGACCACCCCCGAGATGGTTACCTCTTTCCCGATCTGCGAGGTACCAAGACTATCAATACGAATCTCCTCAGCCAGGCTGAGTGGCGAAGCCACCGTGAGTATGAGAACTGTTACAGCTGCTACTGAAAGGATATTTCCCGTTCGCCTCATTGCTCTTGATCCCTAGTACGCCTCAAAACATAGAGCATTTACCCATAGGTTGAGCCTACTATTATATCCTACTATTATATATAGGTGTAGGTTCGATAGAAGGGTAACTGAGCGGAAGTGAA
>CAYYNW010000026.1:13101-15825 GCA_964473145.1 uncultured Halobacteria archaeon | reverse complement strand
CTAGATATTCCCTCAGTAAATTCAGCAGCTTGCCCCTATACTCTGGCACTTCTGTATACTCCAGATTGAATCTTTTAAATCTACTAAATTCCTTGAAGCTGAATGGCAAAACTATTTTATTCAGATATCTTCCTCTTAGTGATGTAGCAATCTCCTTTGCCAACAACTTTGAAGATGAGCCTGAAATGAAGATATAGTACTTTTGTTTGTTATGTAACGTTCTCAGCCACCGTTCCCAATCTCCTAGATTTTGCACCTCATCTAAAAGCAGGACAATTCTCCCATTTTTTTCTTCAAAAAGCTCATACACCGCCTTTTCGAGTACGCTATAATTCGCCAGGTTCACTAGCCGGTAATCCTCGAAATCGAGGTAAACGATGTTCTTCTTTTTATAACCCCGGTCGAGGAGTTCTTTGGCCGTTTGATACAGAAAATAGGTTTTTCCAGCTCTTCTCGGGCCTATCACCGCTACGATCTCCTCACCAAGGCTTAGTTTTACATCCCTGGGCACAAGCTCCGGCAATCGTCGAGCTTGCCACTCCACTAACATCTCACGAACAACCGGTTCCATAAGGTATACCTAGGAAACAGATTTAGTTAAATATGTTTTCTACAGGTGGAGCAAGAGACGAAATCACTCGAACGATTGCCCGCTTGAGGTCGTGAAGGTGCGAATCGTTTTTAACTCCTCGTGCCGCTGCCTCGAGTGACTGCATGGCACGATTTGTAGTGGAGTCAGCCGACCGGATCGTCAAGCAGCTCATCTAAATCGCGGATGATAAACTGCTCCTCGTCCCGCAGCGCTGCTATGGTTCCGTTACTTTTCTGCTCGCGATCGAGATAAAAGGCCGTGATGCCGATCTTCCGCGGATTGAGGAAATCAAAGACCCAGTGGTCGCCGACATGCACCATCGCCTGCGGTTCCACGCCCAGGATCGTGCACACGCGAGCAAAGAACCCGTTCGTCTTCTTCACCTGGCCGAAATCGGAGGTCGCCGAGAAGACGTGCGTGAAATAGCATTTCAGGGGCTTGGTTTGAAAATCAATGAATTCCGTGGCCGCGTTCGAGCTGACGATCAGCGTATAGCCCGCATCACGCAGTGCCGCCAGCACTGGCTCGACGTCATCATAGATCCGCAGCAGAGCTTCGTAGCGCGTGAAGAGCGTCTCGTACGGGATCTCCAGGCCGAACTTCCGCAGCCAGTACGCGATATTGTACCACTCGATCCGGTGCTCCCCGATCTTCTCGTACTCGCGCCGTACATACGCTACCGCCTGCTCGAAGCTCACGCCTGCTTTAGCCGCGTACAGCTCAGGTATCCCTTCAAGCCAGACCGCATCCACGAAGCCCGGGCTCACCAGCGTCCCGTCAACATCAAACGAGACGACTTCAATCTTCCCCTGCGCGTGTGGTACCCGTAACATGCTTCGCCCCCGTACTTCCCGTCAGGTGAAACAGGTAGGCCCAATCACGCCGCTCCGCGGGCAGTAATCTATCCAGTATCTGCTCCACCTCCGCTCTCGTGCTCCCGCCCGCAATGACCTCGCCATGGAAGAGCGCAAACCAGGCATTAGCCAGCCCGAGACGCGCTAATCGGCGGCCAATCACCCGTGCATGGCGTTTGCCCAGCTCCTGATGGTAGAGCGTGAGCAGGTGGGGGTTACGTTTGAGCAGCCGATCGATCTCCGCCTGGTGTCTGAACTGCAGCGAATCACTGCTCAGATACGTCTTCAAAAGCTCAGCATCGCTCTCCGGCACATGCGCCTCATGCGGGATGGTAGTAATGATGCCAAAGCGCGCTTTCGCCTCCTGATACATCTCCTTCAAGTCGCGGCGATAGCCCGGCCCGAAGCGGACAGTGTAGGAGATCAACACACCATCGTAGATGATCTGGCCTTTAAACGGTAGAAGCACCGCCTTGAGATAAATGGGGTACTCAGGCCCCAGCATCTCCTGGAAATCACTGATGAGCGCCACCACCCCGTAGGCCTTCGGCGGCGTTCCCGCATCGAGAAAGATCGCGTACTTCTTGAGATACTGGTAGAGATAAAACTCGCCCTTCACGAAGTGCTTCCAACCACGAACAATCTCTAAGTCCTCCGTCGAGAACCTGAACGGATTTTCGTCTACAAACGCGTCGATCGTCTCCGGGTGCTCGTATAAGGTTGCTCTCAGCTCGTTCTTCGCCTCAAAGGGGAGCGCGATAAACTCCTCAACGGTGCTTACACCCGGGATCACGCCCTCACGCTGATTCAGGAAGACGAGCAAGGCACGATGTAGGGTATAAAAGAGCTCAACATCTTCTCCCGGGAGTTTCATCGCGCGTCGTCTCCGTCTCCAACCCAGTCTGGATCCTCCAGGGATGCCGTATGCCACAGAGTTTCTTTCAACGCTTCATACACGTTGAAGACGATCGGGCAGATGGCGCAATTGGCGATTACGGTCATCAGCCTGAAGACAAACCCGTCCTTCTCTAAATGAGGATACGACGCGCAATCCCTGGGCCGATGGGCTCCCAGCAAGCAGCCCGCATCGGCTAAGAACGGACACGGTCTCCCCTTCACCACGAATCCGTTAAACTCATCCTCCTCTACCAGATATGCCGCGATGAACTCCGAGGCCGCCATTCCCACCGCGCGCGATAACTCCTCGAGCTCCTCCGCGTCCAGACAGGGGCTCAGCTGCTTGCAACAATTGAGGCAGGTAGAGCACTCGATCTGCGC
>CAYYNW010000026.1:7268-13001 GCA_964473145.1 uncultured Halobacteria archaeon | reverse complement strand
AGGCGCTAAGACTTCTTCCGCAGCTGCTACCCCCGCGCCCTTCCGTGCTATGACCTGCTGCTCGAGCAGGACCTCTTCTAAGGTACCGATGGTCCTCGTGATAGCCTGTGGCGTGATGTCTCCCATGGAGGCGATCCTGAAGATCTTGCCCTTGAGTTGTTCCTGACCACCAGCGATCACGACACCGCGCTTCCGCATACCGCCGCGCAGGTTGTCATCCGTGATGCCGCGTTCCACCGGCAGCTTCACGGCCGTCACGGTATTCGAGTAGCTGCTCACCGCATTGAGCTGCGGGAACATTTGCAGCCCCAGGCTCGCCACGGCCGCACGTACCGCCTTCGACATCGCATGGTGGCGTGCGATTCGCCGCGCCATGCCTTCCTCATTGATCACCTGGAGCGCTTCATGGAGTGCGAAGAAGAGCGGCAGCGCGGGCGTATACGGTGTCTGCTTCTTATCATAGCTCTTCTTGTACGCGACGAGATCCTGATAGTACGGCCTGGCAGGGTTTTCACGCATCAGCTCCCACGCCTTCGCACTGACCGATAGTGCGGACAGGCCCGGCGGCGTGCCCAGGCATTTCTGCGAACCCACGATCGCGATATCCGCACCGATGGCGTCAACAGGCACGTCATCGCCGCCGATCGAGGTGATGCAGTCGAGCACAAAGACTGCTCCGTGCTGCTTCGCCAGCTTGCCCAGCTCACGCGCGGGATTGAGCAGTCCTACGGAGGTCTCGTTGTGCACCATCGTGACCACTTTGGGGCTCGGCGTGCGCTCCAACGCAGCCTTTACCTGCTCGAGCTCGATCGGCTGGCCCCAGGGAAAGTCGAGCGCGGTAACGGCCGCGGCGCTGCTGTACCGTGCTGCTATCTCCTTGAATCGCTCGCCGAATTTGCCGTTCGCGACCGTAATGCACCGCACCTCACCCGTGCCCCCGTCACGTGGCCTCCGGAGCAGACAGCCTAGCGCGGCTTCCATGGCGCAGGTGCCTGAGCCGCTCAGGACAAGGAGATCGTTCGTGGTCTGGAAGATCCCTTGCAGGCTCTTCACGATAGCAGTAATAAGCTGAGCAAACTCATCGCCCCGATGGTTGATCATCGGTCGGGCCATCGCCTGACGAACACGAGGTAGCACGGGCACCGGACCCGGGATCATTAACAACTCTTCTTCCATTTTGTTCGCACCGTTCCTTCCCTTACTCTTAGAGGCCCTGACTTTTTGAATTTATTTACTCCTGCCGCACTAATAAAAGTCTGAACGGGACGGAACGACCGATGGGAGACGAAGAGGAGAAGGACAGATCAGCGATCTTACGGGTTGCCGAGGCGATTCAACGCGATGCTAATCGCTGGATCGCACGGATCGATGAAGAGACGATGCAGGCGCTCGGGGTCATTCCCGGTGATGTGATTGAGATCGAAGGGAAGAGCACGGCCACCGCGATCGTCCATCCTGCATTCTCGCCCGACAGCGGGAAAGCGATTATTCGGATTGATGGCAATATCCGGAACAATGCCGGGGTGGCCATCGATGACCGGGTAAGAATAAAGCCGACCAAGGCAAAGGATGCGCGCCGAATCACGCTTGCACCGACCCAGCCGATTCGTGCGGGAGACGAACGCTACGTATTTAAGGCCTTGAAAGATGTGCCGATCACCAAAGGGCAGCTCATTCGGGTTGAATTGTGGGGAAAACCTGTGTCCTTTGTGGTCACGAATACCGTGCCGTTGGGCACGGTGACTACGCACCTCGAGACGGAGATCGTCATCCGCAAGGCACGAGAAGAGGCCATTGGCGTGCCTTGGGTCACCTATGAGGACATCGGGGGGCTGAAACGTGAGATCGGGCTCATCCGTGAGATGATCGAGCTGCCGCTCCGGCATCCTGAGCTCTTCGAACGGCTGGGGATCGAGCCGCCCAAGGGCGTGCTCCTCCACGGGCCGCCGGGCACGGGCAAGACGATGATCGCGAAAGCCGTCGCCAGCGAGACAGATGCGAACTTCCATTCCATCTCAGGGCCGGAGATCATGAGCAAATATTACGGCGAGAGTGAGAAACACCTCCGCGATATCTTCGAGGAGGCGGGGAAGAACGCGCCCTCTATTATCTTCATCGATGAGCTGGATTCCATCGCGCCGAAGCGTGGCGAGACGACCGGCGAGGTGGAGCGTCGTGTGGTCGCGCAGCTGCTCTCGCTGATGGACGGGCTCGAATCCCGCGGCCAGGTCGTCGTCATCGGCGCAACGAATCGTCCAAACGCGCTTGACGAGGCACTCCGCAGGGGCGGCCGGTTCGATCGCGAGATCGAGATCGGCATTCCTGACCGGAACGGCCGTGAGGAGATCTTGCAGGTACATACCCGCGGGATGCCCCTGGCCGCGGACGTCAATCTCAAGGAGGTCGCGAACCTCACCCACGGCTTCGTCGGCGCGGATCTCGCGACTTTATGTAAAGAGGCCGCAATGCACGCGCTCCGCAGCATCCTGCCGGAGATCGATATGGAGAAGGATATCCCGCCTGAAGTGATGGAGCAGCTGACCGTGACGAGGGAGGATTTTACCGAGGCACTCAAGAACACCGAGCCTTCCGCGTTGCGCGAGGTCTTCGTGGAGGTGCCGAACGTAAGGTGGGACGATATCGGCGGTCTGGACCGCGTGAAGCAGGAATTGAAGGAAGTGGTCGAATGGCCGCTGCGCTATGCCGAGGTATTCATGCAACTTCGCACCAGGCCACCGCGCGGCATTATCCTCTTCGGGCCGCCCGGCACGGGCAAGACGATGCTCGTGAAAGCCGTCGCCAACGAGAGCGAGGCGAATTTCATCTCCATCAAAGGGCCCGAGCTCCTCTCCAAGTGGGTCGGCGAGTCGGAGCGCGCGGTCCGTGAAATCTTCCGGAAGGCGAAGCAGGCCGCGCCCTGTATCATCTTCCTCGATGAGATCGATTCCATCGCACCGGTCCGTGGGATGGGGTATGATTCGCACGTGACCGAACGCGTCGTCTCTCAGCTCCTCACCGAGATGGACGGCCTGGAAGAATTGAAGGACGTGATCGTCATTGCGGCAACGAACCGGCCCGATATGGTGGATCCCGCGTTGCTCAGGCCCGGCAGGCTCGATCGGCTTATCTACATCCAGCCGCCGGACAGGGAGACGCGACAGCGGATCTTTGAGGTGCATCTCCGCGGCAAGCCCATCGGCGGTGACATTGCGATCGAGGAGCTCGCCCGCATCACGGATAAATACGTCGGCGCGGACATCGCCGCGATCGTGAAGGAAGCGGTCATGGCTGCGTTGCGCGAGTTCCTCGCCTCAGGCATCCCCGAGGAGCAGGTCCCCCGGGAGGCGAGCCAGCAGATCATCGTGATGCGACGCCACTTTGAAACCGCATTGCGGAGCGTGAAGCCGACCCTGAGCCCGCAGGCACAGGCGGAGTTCGAGGTGCGGGCTGAGGACTTGGTGAAACATGCTTATGCGTGAAGGTACATTTATAGAAGTACTCCTAAGAGTAATGGACTGGAAATGGGAAAGCATCAGAAGCGAATAGCGGCGCCGCGCAGCTGGAAGCTAGAGCGGAAAGTCGCGCACTGGGCGGTGAAACCGCGATCAGGGGCGCATCCCCAGGATCGGAGCATACCCCTACTCCTGGTAGTGCGGGACATGCTCAAGCTCGCGGACAACAGTAGAGAAACGAAGCGGATCTTGCATGAGGGCAACGTCCTCGTCAACGGCAAGGTGCGGAAGGATCATAAGTTCGCGGTTGGCATCTTCGATGTCCTCGCGATCCCGCGTATCACTGTGCAGTATCTCGTGCTCATGGATCAGAAAGAGCGGCTCGCTCTGGTGCCAATCGCGTCAGAAAAAGCTTCCCAGAAGCTGTGCCGGGTGAACGGGAAGCGGATGATCAAGGACGGCGCGATCCAGCTGAACCTGCATGATGGCCGGAACATTCTCCCCGGCGAGCTGAGCGCGGCGATACACACGCACGATTCGCTCCTGATCTCCATCCCGGATAATAAGATCGTGAAGCATCTGCCATTCAAAGAGGGGAGCAAAGTGGTCGTGGTCGGCGGGAGCCATTCAGCGCAGACTGGTGAGATCGAAGCGATCCAGGTGGTCCGCAGCTCGCAGCCGAACGTGGTGCGCATAAAGCCGAGCGAAGGTGAAGCGAGTTTCGAGAGCCACTGGGATATGGTCTTCGTCGTCGGCGAGCAGCAGATCGAGGTGCCTGGCTTGAGTGCCGCGTAGCCTGAACGGGCTGCTAACCGAGAGAAGGAAGAGGAGAAGAGGAAATGACCGACAATCCGATGAGGCGGATCGAAGTGGAGAAGGTCGTGGTGAATATGGGCGTCGGCGAGAGCGGCGAGAAGTTAGCGAAGGCTGAGAAGCTCCTCGATGGGCTCGTCGGGCAGAAATCGATCAAGCGCACGGCGAGAATGACCATTCCGCTCTTCGGGGTCAAGAAGCGAGAGCCAATCGCCTGTAAAGTGACCTTGCGCGGTACTCGCGCGCGCGATTTCCTGAAACGCTGCTTCCAGATCGAGAACAAGCTCTATAAGAGCCAGTTCGATTCCTTTGGCAATTTCTCGTTCGGGATCGCGGAGCATACGGACTTCGGGATACGCTATGATCCGAATGTGGGCATCTTCGGCATGGATATCTGCGTCGCCTTGAAGCGGCCCGGGTACCGGATCCAGGATCGGAAGATCCAGAAGCGGAAGGTGCCGATGCGACACCGGATCAATCGCGAGGATGTCTTCGCCTTCCTCCAGAAGGAATTTGGCGTCGAACTCCTGGAGCCTGAAGCGTAGCCTTTTTACCCCGCAGCCGCTCTCTTCCCTCGTACGTAGGTCGAGCGACGCATGCACCTCGG
Source organism: uncultured Halobacteria archaeon (assembly GCA_964473145.1). Lineage (GTDB taxonomy): Archaea > Halobacteriota > Syntropharchaeia > Alkanophagales > Methanospirareceae > JACGMN01. The sequence goes on along the minus strand of CAYYNW010000026.1, from coordinate 8,129 downwards.
TATCATTACCTGCGAGATTTTACGGAACGAGATACGCGAGCTGATCCGCACGACGAGTGTGCGTGACCTCTTCTTTGTCGTGCCTGACACGGCGAATTCCGTCACGGTCGTGCACTATCAAAGCATCATTGAGCGGTTCTCACGCGAGCTGGCGAAGGACAAGAAGCTCGACGTGCGGTCAAACACGCTCCCGAAGATCATAAACGAGATCCAGGAGCGTGCGCTGCAGGACTCGATCATCGTGAAGGTGTTCGAGCTGCAGAGGCATAACTATCCACAGACCCTCCTGCGTGAGATCGAAGAGCAGATCCAGCGACTGAGTGCCGTGGCCGACGTGATCATTCTGGGCTACGGCTTGTGTGGTATCCCGGCCGCCGCCCTGGAGCGGCTCATCAACGAGGCGCGCGTGCCCGTGCTCATCCCCCGGGGCAGGAACGGCGAGGTCCTCAACAACTGCATAGAGATCGCGCTGGGCAGGGAGAAGGTGGAGGAGCTGCTGGCTGAGGAAGCAGGCACCTTCTTCATGACGCCGGCCGGTGCCTCGATCATCCAGGAGCCGCAGGTGATCCTCGAATCGACGATCACCATCATGGCCGGGCGGATCAAGCAGCATGCGGCCGGAGACACGCAGCGCGTCATCAAGCTGATGAAGAACCACTACCACCGGGTAGTTAAGATCTGGTTCACCGAGGCGGACCTGAAGGACGAAGCCTATACACACACGGTCGAGAACTTCGCACGGAAGTTCAAGCTCACGATCAAGCTGCTCCAGGGCTCGAGCCAGGTGATGCATGAGACCGCCGAAAAAGCGCGCAGTGGCCGGCAGTGATCAGTGACTCCGGGCTACCCGCTTGCCCGAGC
>CAYYNW010000026.1:0-7168 GCA_964473145.1 uncultured Halobacteria archaeon | reverse complement strand
AAGCGCGCAGTGGCCGGCAGTGATCAGTGACTCCGGGCTACCCGCTTGCCCGAGCGAGCTGACTCCCTTTTTATCTCGCCTGCATCAAATCACACAGTGTCGAGCGGTCGGTCTGGAGAACCGAAAGCGATTTGACGAGCATGCACGAGGATGATGTCGCGCGGAGTGCGCAGCTGGCTCTGCTCCTTGAGGTCTCCGCGTACCCGAAACCGGGTAATGTGGATCGCACCCATGACTTCCGGGATACGAGCTACGAGCATTTCCTCGCCTCCTCGGTTGCCCTCTATCCGGTCTTCAGGGAGGCAGCAGTACGCGGGAATGCCGGTGAGCCGGGCGTGGGGGCGTTGGTGCGGAAGGGCGTAGAAGCGAGTATCGCCTGGCAGCGCGGCGGCAATACCCATTTCGGCGCGCTCCTGCTCATGATTCCGTTAGCCATGGCTGCAGGTGCGTATCCGGCTCTCGATCTGGCGAAGCTCCCGCGAAGCGCCGCGGAGATCATGCGGAACACCACGGTGGACGACGCGATCGAGGTTTACCGGGCATTCCCGAAGGCGAAGGTGAAGGTGCGACGCAGCGTCCCGGAGCTGGACGTGATGGACGATGCCTCAATCGAGGCGATCATGGAAAAGCAGCTTACCCTCTTCGAGATCCTCAGCATCTCCGCGTCCTATGATCTGATCTCACGGGAATTGGTGGGTGGATTCACGCTCAGCTTCCGGTTCGCCGCGCTCGTCACCGAGTATGCCCGGGCGAGCCGTATCAATGACGCGATCACCCACACGTATCTCCAGCTGCTCGCAGCTGAAGAGGACACCTTCATCACCCTGAAATTCGGCCCTGAGAAGAGCAGGTACGTGCGGGACCGGGCGAAGCAACTGGTCGCCACGGGCTGCAGCCGTGACGAGCTCGAGGCGTTCGATGCTGAGCTCGTCGGCGCAGGTCTAAATCCCGGCTCCAGCGCGGATATCATTGCCGCTGCCCTGTTCATCAGTATCCTCGGCGGGTTGCGGTTCTGAGGGCAGGTACTGGTTGGCGGGCAACTCACTGAATTGCCCTCCCACGCGGAATAACTTCACCCGCCCGGGCTTTACCCACCGTAACGACCGCTCACCGCCCCTTTCAAGGGCAACCGGCGTGTGGATGACCGCAATGCCCCGGTCATACGCTACCCTCCGCAGGATGCCCAACCCCAGGATTTCACTCTCACGAGCTTCAAGAGAGCCCGAACGCTCAGCGCGACCGCCGTAGAGGCCCAGGATGGTCCCGGCTTCCGCGGGCCAGGCCAGGAGCGTGAGCGGGATCTCATAATCACCCGCAGCGCAGAAATACGTGGCGTAAGCAGCTTCACGCGTCCTCGTGCGTTCCTCACGTAGTCTGACCCGCGCGTTACGTGATTTCGCTATGAGGATGACCCGTTGCGTGAGATGCGGGAGAATATGGGCCAGTTCGTCCTCCTCCGCGATGGCGATGATCACGGAGGGCTGTAGCGCCTCGAGTTTGGCCAGCTTGAACTGCTTCGCTGCCTCGCCCGCAATCCAGCCGGTCGAGTCAACCAGGATCACCTCGGCATTGCATCCTTTCGCTCGCTCCACCGCAGCCGCGACGCCCTGGATGCAGTCACCGGTGATGCCCTGCGGCGAGGTGTTGCCGGCGAAATAAAGGCCGTGCAGCGGCACATCGGCGAGCTTCTGGATCGGCCGCTCCAGCACCCCCAGGCCTATGCAGCACGGCGGGCCGATCGAGCTCTGACCCACATCAGCATCCACGATCGCAACCTTGAGCCCCCGCTCATAGGAGAGGTTCGCAAGGGCTGTAAGCGTATACGTCTTGCCCACATTCACCCCGCCGAGCATGAAGAGGATCGCGGGGCGCTGCCCGCACGGTAAGCCTTCCCGGATCGCCTCGTCAAGTGCTCGCATGCCGCTCCACACGTGGATACTTTATATTTATTTTAATGGGCGCGTGAAATAATGTAGTGAGACATTCTTGGAGAGTTACCAGTCTCTCGTTCATCGTCTTCTTACGGGTGAAGTGCGGAGTGAGAGGTGCGTATGGCGCTGGCAGAGAAGGAAGAGATTGTGATGCGATGTACCGAGATGCTCGAGGAGATCATTGGAGATACCACGGTACCACGGAACATCAGGAAGTCGACGACCGAGCTGAAGAACCGGCTGCTCAATGGCACGGAATCGCTGGCGGTGCGCGTGGCCTCGGTGATCTCGGACTTCGATGACCTCACGGCTAATCCAAATATCCCCGCCCATACGCGTGCCTTAGTGTGGAGCGTGGTCAGTCAGTTAGAGACGATCGCCGTTGAAGACTGAAGCGCGAGGAATGACATGATCACCATTGCGATCGCGGGGAAGCCAAATTCGGGTAAATCCACCTTCTTCAAGGCTGCGACACTCGCCGATGTGGAAATCGCTGCGTATCCGTTCACCACCGTCTCGCCCAATATCGGCGTGGGTTACGTGCGAGTGCGCTGTCCCTGTGGCGAAGAAGCGATCCAGCGGGCGATCGGCGGTGTCACTTGCGGCAAGTGCAGCAACGGGTTCCGCTTCATCCCGATTGAGCTCATTGACGTCGCCGGACTGGTCCGTGGCGCGCATGAAGGCCGCGGGCTCGGGAACGAGTTTCTCGACGAACTCAGACGGGCAGAAGCGATCATCCACGTCGTCGACGCCTCCGGAGGAACGGACGCGGACGGTAACCTTGTGGATCTTGGGAGCCACAACCCGGTCGAGGATATTGAGTTCTTCAAGACCGAGCTGAATCTCTGGGTATTCGGGATCATCAAGCGCGGGTGGCGTAAAATCGAGCGGCGCGTGGAGTTGGAGGGCTTGAAAATCGAGCGGTTACTTACCGAGCAGCTGGCTGGCGTGGGCGTGACCGAAGAGCACGTCAAGATGGCGATCCAGGACTCGCGGATCAAGGATAAGGCCAAGTTCAAGTCGTGGGATGACGAGGATCTGCAAGCACTCGCTGCCGCGCTCATCACTCGAAGCAAGAAGATGATCCTCGCAGCGAATAAGGCCGATGTCGCGCCCCCAGCGAATATCGAGGGCCTGAAAGCCGCGAGCGAGCAGCAGTATGGAGAAGTGGCGATCACCTGCTCGGCTGCAGCAGAGCTGGCATTGCGAACCGCGGCGAAGAACAAGCTCATTACGTATCTGCCCGGTGATGCGGATTTTACGATCACCTCGAACCCGACGGAGCAGCAGCGGCGCGGATTGGAGCGGTTACGAGCATTTATTCGCGCGCAGGGTGGCACGGGCGTGCAGGAGATCATCAACCAAGTGGCCTTCGAGCTGTTAAACTACCTCGTGGCCTACCCCGTGGAGGATGAGCACAAGTTCAGCGACACCCGGGGCAGAATCCTCCCTGATGCCTTCCTCTTGAAGCGCGGGAGCACCGCGCGCGACCTGGCCTACGCCGTCCATTCGGAGATCGGCGAAAGCTGCCTCTTCGCCATCGATGCACGCACCAAACTCCGCATGAGTGAGAAGCAAGCGTTGAAAGGGAATGACATTCTCAAGGTGGTCTGCACGAAGTGAGATACTACGGTGCATGCAATCGCGCTTCATAGCTCTCCCTTGCTCGAGGAGGTACCAACGCGCTGAAGCGGCAGGGATGATCCGTAACGAAGCCCGTAACGCCAAGGCTGCGAACCGTCTCCAGTTCCTCCATGGTGTTGATGAGCCAGGGATAAACGGTGATGTTATTCCGCGACGCTTCTTCCACGTAGTCTCTGGTCAGCCGGGGATAGCGCTGGAAAATAACGTCCGCGCGGGCCGCTCGTGCCACGGCAATCGGGAAGACGGGAAGTGAGGAGAGGATAATGCCGGTCTTGAGAAGAGGTGCGCGCTCTTTGATGGTGAGGACCGAAGCGTGGTAGAAGGAGGCAATCATCACCCGCTGCTCCATCCCGGCCACGGCGATCTCCCGAAGTACCGCAGCTTCGAAGCCGCACTCCTTCAATTCGATCACCAGCTCGATCACCAGCTCGCGGGCGAGCGCGAGAACCTCCGCGAGCGTAGGGATCCGTTCACCCTTCCCTGCATCGAGTGCCCGTAGCAGCTCGAGAGGCGTTTCACTCACCTTCCCGGTGCCGTTCGTCGTCCGATCAAGGGTGGCATCGTGCAGCACGACCGGCACGTGGTCGTGGCTCAGACGAACGTCAACCTCTACCGTATCAGCCCGGCATGCCGCAGCTCTCCTGATCGCTCTGAGCGTGTTCTCCGGCTCCTCGGCACGCGCGCCACGATGCGCGATGAGTCTCATCCATCTCGCTCTCCCTTCTTTTTAAGAGCGTGCATCTTTCAAGTAAAGTATGGGCGTAACGAGAAAGGCATGGGTAACTTACCGGGATACGCATAAGCCTCAGCTGCATGAGCCGATCGCGATCGTCGCGTCACCAGGCTTGAGGTCCGTGGGCAAGATCGCGATTGATACGCTCGTGGAGAACTTAGAACCGCGATTGGTGGCTGAAGTCTTCTCCTACGGTTTCCCGGGCGTTTACTACGGCCCCTCGTTTCTCGGGGCGCCCAGTCACGTGGGGGTGCACCTCGCCGAGGGCAATCTCGTGTACCTCCCCAGCGTGCGGATCTATGTGCATGAACGGGACCAGCATGCTCGCGGCCGAGATCTCGTTCTGGTGAGCGGGTATCAGGCCGTTGATCCTCCCAACCACTATATGGTCGCGGCAAAAGTCGCGGAACTCTTAGCCGAGCTCCGCATCACGCGGCTCTTCGCACTGGGTGCGCAGGTGATCGAGGAGGGTATTCGTTGCTGCGCGACCGATGCGGCACTCTTGACCGAGATGGCCCAGTTCGGCATTGCGCGGACGCAGGTGGATCGGTTCATCGGCTTCTCAGGACTCGTCGCGGCACTGGCAGGCGAGCAGGGGATCAAAGGCGTTTGCTTATTCGCCAGCACGAGCCAGAATGTGAATGATCCCGAGTATCCTGACTGGAGTGCCGCCGAGATCCTGGTGGCGAAGGTGTGCGAGATCGTGGGTGTGCAGGGCGACGCCTCGCACTTCGAGGAGGAGAGCAGCGAGCAAGAGCAGCATGAGACCATTATCTCGGCACTCCACGAGCGCGAGAGCGATGAAGAACGCGCGCGGGCACGAGCGCAGAAACGCGAGCGGAAACGAGAAGAGCAGATCGGCTATGGCTGACTCGGGAGCTGAGCTCGGGACGGCTTACCGGCTCGCCTGCAGGGAGATCGCAGAGCGGTTAGCGGCGCACGAGGTGAGCGATCCGGCAGGTATAACGAAGCTGAAGAAGGAGATCAGCCGGAAATACCGACTGGCCAGCATTCCGCGTCACTCTGACGTGTTGAAGCTCAGCGGAGAGGAAGCAGTAAAGGCGCAGTTGAAGCGGAAGCGAATGCGCACGGCTTCGGGTGTTCTTCCCGTGGCGGTAATGACCTCGCCGTTCGCCTGTCCGCACGGTAAATGCCTCATGTGCCCCGGTGGGCCCACCTCCGCATTCGCGTCACCGCAGAGCTACGTCGGCTATGAGCCGGCTGCTGCTCGTGCTGCGCAGCAGGGCTTCGAGCCCTATGACCAGGTACGAACACGGCTTCGCCAGCTCGAAGAGATTGGCCATGAGGTCGCGAAGGTCGAGCTCATCCTGATGGGCGGCACGCTTACCGCGCGACCCCTGAGCTACCAGCAGTGGTTCGTGAGCCGGTGCCTGGCGGCGCTGGAGGATTTTGGTGCCGAGCACGGGATCACTATCTGCAATACGGGCATTACATTTGAGACACGGCCGGATTATGCACGTGACGAGGAAGTTGACCGAATGCTCGCGCTCGGCGCGACGAAGCTCGAGCTCGGCGTGCAGCAGGTCTCGGACCGCATCTTAGCCGCGATCCAGCGTGGCCACTCGGTGAGCGATTCGATCATGGCTAACCGACGCGCCCGCGATAGTGGCTTAAAAGTGGGCTTTCACGTGATGCTCGGCCTGCCCGGTGCCACGCCCGAGGACGATACGGCGATGTTTGCTACGATCTTCAACGATCCGAGCTTCAGGCCAGATTACTTGAAGATCTATCCTACGCTCGTCGTGCAGGGCACGAAGCTCTATGAGCAGTGGCAGCGGGGCGAGTACGAGCCGCTCGATGAGGACCGCGCGATCGAGATCATTGCCGCTGCGAAACGGCTCATTCCCAAATGGGTACGCATCCAGCGGATCCAGCGTGATATCCCCGCGCAGTTCATCGAAGCGGGCGTAAAGAAGAGCAACCTGCGGCAACTGGTGCTCGCGCGGCTGCAGGAGACGGGCGAGCGATGCCGGTGCATCCGCTGCCGTGAAGCGGGACTAGCGCAGTTAGCGGGGCGATATGCAGAGGAGCGAGCTGTGCAGCTGTTGATCGAGCGCTACGAGGCGTGCGGCGGAACTGAGCTATTCCTTTCTTACGAAGATATTAAGAACGACATCTTGATCGCGCTCCTGCGGTTGCGGTTCCCGTACGAGCCGCACCGAGTTGAATTACGAAATGCCGCGGTGGTTCGCGATCTCCATGTGTACAGCGAGATGGTAGGGCTCGGCGAGCGCAAGGAGCAGAGCTGGCAGCATCGCGGCTACGGCGCCCGACTACTCCGCAAAGCCGAGGAGATCGCCACTGACGCGGGCTACCGGAAGCTCGCGGTGATGAGCGGCTTCGGTGTGCGTGCGTACTATGCCCGGCTCGGCTACCGGCTTGATGGGCCATACATGGTGAAGTGCCTCGCGTAATAGGCACAGGCTGGGATGCAGCGAGTTTGTACGGTTTAGTGAAAATCGTGGTTTAAAGGCACGGTGCGCCTCAAAACCAGAGGGAGATGATTGAGCGCCTTTAAGGAAGTTTTTTAAGCCAACGATGATTATGTATGTTATAGCCAGTCCCGGCTCTTGCGGGCGGATGGCTGGGCGAGAATAAAGGGCGGGATTGAGAAATGAGTGCGCCGAGCAAAATTCATACTAGCCAGTTGGTGCAAATCCAACCTGAGGAACGGTTAGCCACCACCTCAGAACTGAACCTTGCATCCAGTTTAGTAACGGACTGTGGTGAAGCCAGGGGGATGGGATACTGGGCTGCAACGCAAGTGAAGGGATTGAGCCCCGGAATTCTTAGCGTGTCGGTGGCCGACGTTGTCTCTGTAACGGAAGGCAGCACTCTC
>CAYYNW010000025.1:0-15878 GCA_964473145.1 uncultured Halobacteria archaeon | reverse complement strand
GATATAGCCGAGCTTTTCGAAACGTTTGACCGCTTCCACTCCGGAAATAACCGGTAATCTGCTTATACCTCCACTGACACGAGATGATAACTGAACTCTTTGATGGTTGCTAGCTGTTCAACCAGCGCTTCTTTCTGCTCTTCAAGACAAAGCTCGATCACTTCGTGTATGTTCTTCAATGCCTCGTCCAGTGTCTTGCCCTAGGTAAAGCATCCTTGAAGGAGCGGACATTCTACCACAAAAAAACCATCTTCATCCTTTTCCACCAGAACCGGCAGCTGAACCTTTTTGGGCCCGGTCATTTCAATCGCCATGAATAGGTAGTACACTACCTTCACTTAACTATTACCATTAAAGGTTATTTTCGCATGTGTCTTAGTCCGCCCTATTATTTGTTCCTGAATAAAATCCGACACATCCAGAACACTATCAACACGGATCAGGCCTACGCGTTGGCGATCACGAAGGTCGAGCGCGCGAAAAATGCTGATCTGGACAACGTTAAAGACGCGATGTAAGGCACGGGACACGCCAGGGATGCAATTTATTTTCCCGCTATCATCTCTGAAAAACACCTCACCCCATCTAACTATATCTTCTGATTCTATTCATACTTAACGCTCTCCTTTTTCTCCCCGCGACATTCATCTCTGCGTGCCTTCCTCGGCACATGGTTACGCGTCGTTAGCGGCTGCCTCCACTCATTCTGGCGATCCTCGGTGGGATCAAGAAAGTGACGAGGCTTCTCCTGCCTTTATTTCACGATAAGCTTCTTCTTTGATCAGCACCCAATAGACCGACTCTGCCAGGTGACGCGCTGTGGCCACGATCGCCACCTTCGAGCCTCTTCTCGCCTTCACCTTCCGGTAGATCCGCTGGAATCGATTCGGCGTGGACGATCGTACCGCGGCCCATGCGCTCTGGATCAACGCCCAGCGGAGAAAGCCATTGCTCTGCCGGTTGATATGGCCGTAGCGTATCTGGTCGCCCGATTGCGCTACCTTCGGTGCCAGGCCCGTGTAACAGACGAATCCCTGCGGGCGGGAAAATCGTCTCATCTCACCGACTTCGCTCTGAATGAGCACCGCAGTCTGGACTCCAATGCCCGGTATGGACCTTAGCCATTCCACCCCTTTGGTCACCTCCGCCTTCTCCTCCAGGATCTCTTCGACCACGGCAATTCGCTCGCTGAGCACATCCAGCACCTCCAGACAGTCATCCAGCGCCACCCGTCTCGTCTCTCTGAGCTTGACCGCCTCCAAAAACTCTCGCCCTCTCTTCCCGAAGAGATCGCTCACCGCCGGTGGCTGCACTCCTTCCATCGTTAAGAGTGCATGCACGCGATTCTTGAGTGAGGTCCTGGTTCGGACAAGGTTCGCCCTGTGCCGGACGAGCGTTCTCAGGTCCCTCATCTCCTCATTTGGCACGTAGCTCTCCGGGAGATACTCCATCCTGAGGAGCTGCGCTAACACGATCGCATCGATCTTGTCCGTCTTCACGTGCTGCTTCGCAAACGGCCGAACCATCGTTGGATGAGCCAGATGGACATTTATCCCCTGCCCATCGAGCTGCTCGTAGACGAAGCTACCCGAAGCTGAGGCTTCGATCGCTACCTCACTCTCCTCCGGCAGAGCGCTCGCGAACTCCTCCAACTCCTCTCCTGTCGTGCGAAATCGGTCCTTCTTTACCACTGTGCCCCTTCCGTCCACCATCGCGTAGTAGCAATACCTTTTATGCACATCCAATCCTACGTACATACGCACCTCTCCCTTCTTCACGTATCGGAGAGGTGTTTTTCATGTAATCATTCTTTACCAAGAGTTCGGCGCGCGAGCGTAAACCGCCACTTGCAGAAGCACTCGCTGGGATGCGGATCCGGCGGTGCGAAGAGGCATTCCACCTTAATTGCGGGATCGATCACCGCAGCGAACCTGAGGAATTCCTGATAATGCATCTCCTTGCAGCGGTATTCGCCGAGCCCACGTCTGAGCCGCGCTTCTTGCGGCGGGCAGTGCCGTGCTGCTATAACCACTTCATCCTCCTTTTCCTCGATCTCATAGGTGATGAGGGAAGACCAGGGGAATAGTTTATATGCCCTGATAAACCCTTTCAAACCTTTTTCGTCGATATCGAACCGTTTCACGATCTCGCGCGCTGCCAGTTCGGCCGCCTTTCCCCAGACTTGCTCGTTGAGCTTCTCGGCAACTGCTCTACCAAACTGCTCCTCCACGTTGAGGAACCAGAAGGCATCGACGACCCGGAAGTGCCAGAGGAGGAACTCGAGATAGCTCCCGAGCCGCGCGGCGTCCATCTGCTCGAAGAGTCGTTCGTCGTCCATCGAATGATAAATGCCGCGAGCGGAACTTAAAGCTCGCGCTGACCGATCTGGAAGGCGCGTTTGTTGAGCTCGAGGTACTTCGCGGGTATCGTCTCGCTGAGCGTCTCCAGCAGAAGCTCTTCACGGATCGGCACGTATCGCGAGATGAGGCCAAGCATGACCACGTTCATCGCCTGCGCGGCGCCCAACCCGGCTGCGAGCCTGGTCGCATTGAGCGTCTTGAGCTCGTTACAGCGGGTGCGAAGTGGCGCAAGGATCTCGTCCACCGGCGGATAGCTCGCTTTGCCGGTCGTTACCGTAATGGGAAGTATCGGCTGCGTATTCACGAGCGCGACGCCATCGGACGCGAGGAAGTGCGCGTAGCGGAGCGCTTCCGCGGGCTCCAGGGCGAGCAGGACATCTGCGCCACCGGGCGGCACCAGCGGGCCATAGGTACAGCCGATCCGGATATGGCTGATCACGCTCCCGCCGCGTTGCGCCATACCATGCGTCTCCGCACCCCGTACGGCATAGCCGGCCTTGACCGCGGCCACGCCGATCACGTTCGATACGAGGATGACGCCCTGGCCACCGACACCCACGGCCACGAGATCGCATGCTGAGGTCTTCATCTCACTCAATCACCTCGATCGCCTGGCTGGGGCAGATCTGGGCGCAGACCCCACAGCCCGAGCAGAGCTCATTGATCCGTGCACGTTCACCATCGAACTCAATTGCCGGGCAGCCGAATTCCACGCAGGTCTTGCAGCCGCTGCACGCCTCGAGCACTCTGAACGGCCGGCTTCGTATGCCCGCCCGTCGCGCGTTTGTCATGCAGGCCTGCTTCGCAATCACCACAGCGAGCCCCGAGCAGTCTCGGGCCCGTTTAAAGGTCTCGATCATCGCGTCGAGGTTGTAAGGACTGGTGGACTCGACGAAGTCCGCACCGAGTGCCCAGGCAAGTGCTTCGAGCGAGACGGCCCTGGTCTGCTCGCCGGTTGCGGTCACGCCGGTCCCGGGGTGGGGCTGATGCCCGGTCATTGCGGTCGTCACATTATCCAGAATCGCCACGGTAAGCCGTGCTTTATTGTACGCGGCATTGAGCAGCCCGGTAAGGCCGGCGTGGAGGAAGGTCGAATCGCCAATACTGCAGCAGATAGCACGAGCCTCACCGCCGAATCTGATCCCGGTGGCGATCGTGATACTCGCGCCCATGCAGAGGCAGGTATCGATCGTGCCCATCGGTATGGCGAGCGTGTAGCAGCCGATATCGCTGGGGAAGATCGCGTCCTTCCCAAAGGCTTTACGCATCGCGTAATAGGTCGCCCGGTGACTGCATCCGGGACAGAGCGCGGGTGGTCGAGGCGGCAGTATCGCTGCGGCTTCGTTCAGCGGCGCGACGACTTCCTGCGGGAGATCGGTCAGCCGGGCAATTGCGTTTCTCACCAGCTGTACATCGAACTCGCCCTCACGCGGCATATCACCGCTCTTCTTACCGCGAATACTCACCGCAGGGTTGTGCAGTCGTGCCAGGCGCTCCACGTGCTCTTCAAGCACCGGCTCGAGCTCCTCAATCACCAGTACCGTGCTCACCTGTCTGAGCAGCTGGGCGATCAGCTCGTCCGGTGGCGGCACCGTGCCGATCCTGAGGAGCGAGAGATCACGATCGAGGAGCTTTAAGGCCTCCGCGGCGTAGAGGCCTGAGATCCCTGAAGCAATCACACCCAGCTTACCCTGACGCAGCGCGAGCCGATTCCAGGGTGTGTTCGCCAGCGCTACTCTCATTCGCTCCTGTTTCTGAAGAAGCGCGGTATGGCGCGGCCGGGCATGCACGGGTAGCATGACCCATTGCTCCGGCCGCTTTTCAAACGTGACGGGCGAGGATCGTTCAGGTATCTCGCCCAGCTCAACCTCAGCGCGGGCGTGTGAGACCCTCGTGGTCGGTCGAAGGAGCACGGGTAACTCGAGCGCCTCGGAGAGCTCGAAGGCGAATTGTGCCATCTCTTTCGCCTCCTGGGGGTCCGCGGGATCCAGACAGGGCACGGTGGCGAACTGCGCGTAGCGGCGTGAGTCCTGCTCATTCTGGGAGGAGTGACAGTACGGGTCGTCAGCGGCAATCACGACAAGCCCACCTCGCACGCCCGTATAGGCGAGCGTCATGAAGGGATCAGCCGCTACGTTCAGCCCAACGTGCTTCATCACGGCTGCCGCTCGCGTTCCGGCCCAGGAAGCGCCGATCGCGACCTCGAGCGCTACCTTCTCGTTCACCGACCACTCGACGTGAAGCTTGTATGGCTGAGCGAAGGTAGCAGCAGTCTCGAGGATCTCCGATGCCGGGGTGCCCGGATACCCGGTGATCACGCTTGCACCAGCCTCGAGGAGACCCCGCGCGATCGCGGCATTGCCGAGCAGATACTGCTTCACTGTTCCATCTCTCCATGCTGGTAAACCCGTTCGTGCTTCACGCGGTGAACCGAACATTACCCCCTGTAACGGACCACCATATATAAGTTGCCTCGTCACATTCGCGACTCGTTCGTGTCACCGCATCAAGTTGCTCCGCGCATGTTTGCCTACCCTATAAATACTAGGGTGCCCTAATAAAGGGGTGATGCTCAGCACCAAAGCGGAAGATTATCTTGAGGCGATCCTCGGGATCGAGGAGAAGAAGGGCTATACGCGGGTGAAGGATCTCGCCTCGCTCCTCGCGATCAAGCCGCCGAGCGTGGTGGAGATGCTGAAGAAGTTGCACGAGCTGGATCTTGTCGAGTACCGGCGCTACGACGGAGTGCGGTTAACCCCTCAGGGGCAGAAGGCTGCGCGAGTCGTCAAAGAGCGCCACGAGACGATTCACTCATTTCTGGAGCTCTTGCAGGTGCCGAAGCAGGCCGCGGACAAAGATGCGTGTCTCATCGAGCACAATCTGGAGCCCGAGACGCTCGAGCAGCTGCGCAATTTCGTCCGGTTTGTCCGCTCGGCGCCGGAATATCCACCGTGGCTCAAGCATTTCGCGAGGTACTGTGAGGGGTATGGACACTAATGCACTGCTCACGAGCTGGAAGCGGAGACGCGGCCCTTCTGGTTCAGGAGATGGCCAGGGCCGGGAAGCGAGCCAGGCTGAGGGCGTTGTCGTGCCACTCACCATGCTGGTGCCCGGCGAAGAGGCGAAGATCGTGGCCCTCGGCCAGGGTGGGGGGCGGCAGCATCGCTTCAGACGTATCGGCCTCCGTGAGGGCAAGATCGTGAAGTTGATCGCAACGCAGCCCGGGCGCGGCCCCATAGTACTTGATGTCGAAGGCACACAACTCGCGATCGGGCGCGGGATGGCGCAGCAGATCTTGATTCAGAGGAAGGCATGAAGCAGATCGTCCTCGCGGGCTGCCCGAACGTGGGCAAGAGCGTGGTCTTTTCACGATTGACTGGTGTGAACGTCATTTCGTCGAATTATCCCGGCACGACCGTGGATTTTACCCGGGGTACGACGGTCATTGCGGGTGCCAAGTACGAATTACTCGATGTTCCCGGCATCTATTCGCTGGAGCCGAGCTCGAAGGCCGAAGGAGTAGCGCGTAGCATGCTTCAGACAGGTGATGTGGTCATCAACGTGGTGGACGCAACGCACCTGGAGCGGAATTTGTACCTCACACTTGAGATCCTGGAGCTGCAGAAGCCCACGGTCGTTGCGCTCAACCTCTGGGACGAGACACAGCACCTAGGAATCGAGCTTGACGTGGCGAAGCTGGAGCAGCTGCTGGGCGTGCCGGTCGTGCCGACCTGCGCGCTCTGCGGCACGGGTATCAAGGAGCTCGCAGCTTCTGCCGCGGCAGCCGCGCAGCCGTCAAAGACGATCAAACCGCAGACCGAGGAGCAACGGTGGTTGAAAGTGGGCGAGATCATTCGTGACGTGCAGGTAGTGCACCACCGCCATCATACGATCTTCGATCGGCTAGCGGACCTCACGGTAAAGCCCGCGACGGGCATACCGATCGCGATTCTGGCGCTGCTCTTCATCTTTCTCTTCATCATTAAGCTGGGGAATGCGATTATCGCGTACGTAATGGACCCCTTCTTCTACGGCTATTACGGCCCCTGGATCGTCAATGCGGTGAATTCGTTCGCGCCGAGCGGGCTGGTTCACGAGCTTCTCATCGGGTCTTCAACCCTGGTGAACCTGGATCTCGAGCAATCGCTTGGTCTTTTAACGACCGGCTTGTACGTGGAGTTCGGGCTGGTTTTGCCCTTTATTCTTACGTTTTATCTCATGCTCAGCATCCTTGAAGATCTGGGCTATTTGCCCCGACTTGCCGTATTGGTTGATACCGGGCTGCACAAGCTCGGGCTGCACGGCTCCGCGATCGTGCCTACCATTTTGGGCTGCGGCTGTAATGTTCCAGGCGCTTTGGCGACCCGGATACTGGAATCGGATAAGCAGCGGTTCATCGCGGTGACGCTCATGGCGATTGCGGTCCCCTGTATGGCGAAGTCCGCCATGATCTTCGCCATTCTGGGCCGCTACGGGCTGCGGTGGATCCTTATCGTCTATGCGACACTCTTCCTCCTCTACATCGGACTGGGTCTGGTGCTCACACGGCTCGTGAAGGGCGAGAGCCCGGAATTGCTCCTGGAGGTACCGCCATATCGTAAACCGCATCTCGCCACGCTGCTCAAGAAGACATGGTCGCGGTCCTCCGGCTTCCTTGTCGAGGCCACACCCTTTTTTATCCTCGGCATCCTCGTGGTGAATCTGCTTTACCTCACCGGCGGTGTCGAACTGCTCTCCCGTGTCTTCGGACAGGTGCTCACGACCGTGCTGGGCCTGCCGGAGGGGGCGATTATCGCACTGCTACTCGGTATTTTGCGGAAAGACATCGCGATCGGCATGCTCCTGCCGCTGGGCATGAGCCCGCAGCAATTGACGGTCGCGTGCATTATTCTGGCCACCTATTTCCCCTGCGTCGCGACCTTCGTGGTGATGCTGCGTGAATTAGGGACACGGGGAATGCTCAAGGCTACCGGGCTCATGATCACCGTCTCGTTCTCGGTGGGTGTGCTGATGCGGGTGCTCCTGATCGGGCTCTGAGGTCGGAGGTGCAGATAAGGCACGAGTAAAGCGAACTGGTCACCGAGCGAGGCGACGCAGCGCATCGTCGTCCTACGTACCCGGGAAATAAAGCATTTAAATATGTCTTACAAATATGTAAGTAAGGTGAGCTGAGCATGGAGACGGCGAAAGTGAGCAGGAAATATCAGCTGGTCATCCCGAAGAAGGTACGTGAGGTGTTAGAGATACAGGAGAACGATCTTCTGCTCTTTGAGCTGGAGGAGCATGCGGTCAGATTACGGAAGTTCGACGAACTGCTCGAGCAGCATATTGGCAGCGTCAAGCTGGATACGGAGTTCAAAGAACTCAGGAAGGAGTTTATGGCGATGCGCAGATAGCAGCTCAGGCAGTAGTCAACACGATCGATACGCTAGCGAGCTTCGATACAGACTTCGACCGAGTAACCGAGCTTAAGCGAATAGAGGCACTTTCGTAGGCACGAGACGTTTAAAGAAGAAGTTGAACCAAGAACTTCTAGCCTTTTCTTCTTTGCTCTTTGGTCATACCGACGATGATTGCGTCAAAATAACTCAGACGACGGTGTCTAGCAGTTTCATCTAGCGGACCATCTCGCGCAGCAGCAGGTGTTCACCGTGATGTGCCTCTTCTCGCCAGCCTTTTAGTTTTTGAGCGGCAATCCGTTTTGCTTGTTCCAAGTCTTCTTCTACCTGAACGATCTCGATGCAACCTTCTTCCTTCGGGACCATCACTAACTTCCCCGGGACTTGGATGTTCGCTTTTTCCCGCAGGCACTTTGGAATGACCGTTCTCCCTTTGTGATCGATCGTTACCACCGTTGCCATTTCATGTCACACACCATCGCCATTTCATGTCACACACCATCGCCATTTCATACCATCAACCCACATACCCTATAACAATCCCATCATCTATAGTTTAGTGGTACTTCTTCGAAGGTTTTGGCACGCTCCGATCCCTGCTCAGCGGCAGGCACACCAGCTGCCGGAAACGTCTCAGGAAGAATACCACCTCGACGGTGCCTCCGCGATCCGCAAAGAGGAGAGTGCAAGCTATATAAACTCGAATGCGCTTTGGGTTACGTAGAGCGTATGAACAGGAAGCTTGGCTTTGTGGCGGGCCTGCTGGCCGGCGTGGTGCTTATCGTGGCGTTCGCACTGCTCCTTTCGCCTTCTGTGTCCGAAGAGCAAGCGTTCAACAAGACGATCGAGGTGAGCGGTACTGGCCTGGTGAAGGTGACGCCGGATGAGGCGCACGTCATGGTCGCGGTGGTGAGCGAGACGCTGACCGCGCAGGACGCCGCGGCGATGAATGCCCGGAACATGACGGGCATCTTCGCGGCACTTAAGGCCGCGGGCATCGCTGACGTGAAGACGCGGCAGTACTCGATCGAGCCTATTTACAAATGGGTGGAAGAGGAGACGCTCAGCGGCAAAGAGCAGAAGACGGTGATCGTCGGCTACCGTGCCACGAACCTGATCGAGGTTGTCTGCAAGCCGGACGAGACGGGCACGGCAATTGACGCCGCGGTCAACGGCGGTGCGAACCGGATCGACTCGATCTCATTCCAGCTCTCCGAGCCTTCTCAGGATACCGCGTACCATGAAGCGTTACGCAAGGCTATCGCGAGCGCCCGGAGCAAGGCTGACGTGGTAGCAGCGTCGATGGGGATCGCAACGATCCAGCCGGTGAGGATCTCGATAGAGGACTATTACTACTATCCGATCCCCGTGGCGAAATATGCCGCTGAAGCGGGCGGCGCGGCCTATAGCACCCCGATCACGCCCTCCGAGGTCGAGGTTACCGCGCGTGTGCACCTTGTCTACAGCTTCTGAGTTTGCCGGTGGATCTACGGTCCCGGCACCCGCAGTACGTTGTATTAGCTCATGCGTTGTGCTGGGTCAGTCTGGGCATGCGTGCGGCTCAAACGCCTTTTTTACGGGCACTCGGTGCCCCGTTCCGGTACTGCTCAGCCCGAGCAACATTGCTCCTCGCATACTATTTATCGGCACCACCCGTTACATCTCGACGTGGGTGATGCACCTTCCACGTGCACCGAGCCGGCGACCGCTGAGCGAGGGGGATGAGGTTCATGGCCTTCTGCGATCACCCAAATGGACGTGTCAAAATGGCTGGATCCGCAGATGAATCACCGCGCCGAGAGGAGGTAGAACGGTTAATTCAGGCCCTGAGCCTCCAGGATCGAGCGCATGAACTGATACATCCGATGAAGTCGCGCGCCATCGAACTTCTCCTGCAGCTCGGTGAAGCAGCGATCGAGCCACTGCTTGACGCCTTTGAGTCTGCTGATCGGGAGGCGCGTGGCTGGATCCTTTACCTCCTGGGTGTGCTGCTGGACCAGCGCGCGGTCGCGCCCCTCTCGGCGTATTTGAACCGTGAGGACGAGCTGCTGAGACGGGAAGAGGAGGCTGACCCGCTGCTCCAGCTTGACGGTCACGTGCTCCGGCGGCTGCTGCAAGAAGGGAGAGAAGAGCTGGCTCGCCGCGAATCCACGCTCTCGTAACGAAAAGTGCGCGGCGGAAGCGCAGGTGCACGGAAGAGGTAAGGGGGAA
This sequence comes from uncultured Halobacteria archaeon, assembly GCA_964473145.1. Classification (GTDB taxonomy): domain Archaea; phylum Halobacteriota; class Syntropharchaeia; order Alkanophagales; family Methanospirareceae; genus JACGMN01. Next base: position 5,908 of record CAYYNW010000025.1, on the reverse strand, counting down.
CTCGAGGAAACTCGACGAGATTCATACCTGAATCTCGGGCTGAGCAAAGGACCGGATACATACATACATAAGTTCAAACCCGAAGGATCGCCCGGGACGTACGAACCCCCGGGGTGAGCGCGCAGATGCAGGAAGAAGGGAATGCGGATTGCCGTGCACTGCTCGCGGAGCAGCGAGCGCTGGCGAATGAGTACCATACCTCGATCTGGCGGAGCGTCCATTTCTTCTCAGCCTTGATCACGGCGTTACTGGGCCTGAGTGTCGTGCTCATCGGATCGCAGGCGCCGCGAATCCTCGTGATCACCTTCCCTCTGCTCGCGCTGCTCTTCAGCATCTTCGGCATGATCGTGCTTTACCGCGGGAGCAGGTATTTCCTGCAGGCGACCTACGCCATCTCCGTTATCCGGAACAGGCTCAACCTTCATGCGCAGCTGAGCAAACGCGATCTCAAGACCTTCGGGATCGATGATCTCCTCTGCGATCGCTTCGCCTCGGCTGGGGAGTATGTGAAGCAACGCAGCTTCAGCTTGACTCGATTCAGGATCAGAACCATCATTTACTGGATCTACATCATACTGGCCGTCATGAGCATGCTCCTCATGGGCTATCTGATCTTCCTCTACCGCTAGCTAGGCGAGCTGGGTAACCCGCGCTGTTCTTCCTTCTCCGGGAGCGAGAAGCCCGAGGATGAGGGAAAAGCTTGAGCCGCCAGCAGCAGGCAAGCAGTGATGGCTGCACTCATCTTACGATCCGAGGCTACCGGGATCATCGCTGCCGCGAGCCCAGCACTCAGGAAGAAGATCGTCTCGAAGCCGCCTATGAGGTACACCAGACCCATGATGAGCGGGCCTAAGGTCTGGCCCAACCGCAGCACCATCCCGTTCAGCGACATGAAGGCGGCACGGTACTCGAGGGGCGCCCTACGTGCCAAAAGCGTCTGAACAATCGGGAAGTTCATGCCGTGCGCGAGCCCGAAGATGAGGGTGGGCCCCTTTGGGACTGGTGGCGCAAGAGGGGTGCTATCACGCAGGATTATTGTTCCGGTGGCGGCGACTTTTTGCAGGTGCTGGTGCTCGTCGGCACGATGCTGACCGCGCTCTTCGGGATATGGGCCTCGAGGGACGCCTTGATCCTGTCGATGGTCTCCTGCACCTCGCACATCCTCTTCTCGCCATCGAACTCCAAAAAGATCTCGATGTACATGTTGCTCCCCGAGCGGCGGGAGCGGACACCGTGCAGTGCTGTATGATCGTTGAAGAACTGTGCAAGGTGCTGGACGATCACCATCTGGAGTTCCTCGTCAAGGGTCCGGTCAAGCAGGTCCGGCAGCGACGACCGGATCACCCGGGCGCCGGAGAAGAAGAGGACACCGGCAATGAAGAAGGATGCAACGGGGTCGATATAGTACGACCATGCATAGCGGGAGAAGGCGAGCGAGAAGATGAGCGAGAGGAGGACCGAGAAGTCCGAAAAGGCCTTGGTGCGGAAAAGCCGCCACTGGGAGTCCATGATCGGCGATGGTTCCTTTACATAGAGCCGGTAGTTCTTCTGCCAGAGGTGCGTGTTCATGGAGACGCCGATGACCATCAGGAGGATTCCCAGGTATGCCCCTTCATGAACGATCGATTCCGGGACGGCGATGCGGTAGATGGCGACAAAGAAGACCAGTGCCAGCGAGATGAACATGGCACCGCCCGTGATGACGGAGGTCACGGTCTCGAACTTGCCCATGCCGTAATCGTAGGTGCCCGCCCCGCCCTTTGCCATCTTCCGGATGGTGAGGTAGGCAAAGAAGGTGGCAAGGATCTCGTTTGCGCACTTCACCGCATCGGCAAAGAGCACGATGGACATGGACAGGACCGCGGCCACGACATCCGGGATCCAGAGGATGAAGTCGACAATCAGGCTGATGAGGACGGTCCGCTGCTTGTCGGCCATGGATACTTCGGCCCCGTCCTCTCCTGCTGATACTGCGTGCGACATGATGAGCTGTGGCAGTGCAGTTGTTTTTTATCCATAAAAGGCCGGCGGATTTTACAGGGACCGCCCCGGCTGACCAGCAGAATACTAATGAACTATATCTTCCGTACTATACCAAAAATGCCAGCCAGTCTTTGGATGCCGGTGACAGTGCAGGTCGCTGGACCATCGAATGGAGTCCACGAACTCCGTGCACGTGATCGCCAGAACCTTCCAAAGAGGCTGACGGTATGAAGATAGAAGGAAGCGGTAACACTCGGAAGAAAGTGGTTCATGGGGCTCATTTCATGCTTCTGCTCGCTCGAACATTATAACGCCCATTCCCGTGCCCTACCCTGCCTTCAGATGGCGATGGAATGGCAGAAGCGACGGCGAAGGTAAAGATGTAGAGCGAGCACCGGAAGTTTTATAGGATGCGAAAGAGGAATATAAAGTATGAGAATCAATGAAACCCCAAAAGTAAATATGGATAGATCAGAAACAGGATGTTGTCCTAGATTTAATCCTGAACCATGGGACGAGCAAACTTTTGTTTTTGACAACAAATTGTTTGTTACGGCAGATACAAAAAGTTTTTTGCGCAAATCAAAAGGCAAGACCATGAAAAAAATCTATTTTTTCTATACCACCTGCCCCAAATGCGCCAAGTATTTTGGGAAAAAATTATGTAGTTGCTTTTATTGAAATTTAGATATGAATAAAGAAGTTAATGAATATATAAAAAAGCAAAAGTCACCGTAAAAAGAGATTTGCCAGAAACTGCGTGAAATCATACTAAAAACATTTCCTAATATCGAAGAAAAGATGTGGGTAGGTGTGCCATGGTATGAATGGAGATATTATATTGTCGCCCTCAAGGATCATGTCAATCTGGGATTTGCTATCAAAGGTTTGTTAGAAAAGGAATTAGACCTATTTGAAGGAAAAGGCAAGACGATGCGACACATAAAAATATATTCAGTAGAAGATATTAATGAGCGGCAGATTGTCAAATTGTTAAAAGTGGCAGAGAAGGCAATATGCACTTGTTAGTAATTAAGCCACGCGGAGAAGCCGATGCACATCAGCGAGCTGAGCAGGGCAATGAGTGAAGAGCGGCGACTCGTCACGTACCATCTCATCAAATTGGAAGAGCGCGGGTTCGTGACGAGCAAGTATGAGCTATCAGAACAGCCAAAGTTGAAGGGAAAGGCGCTGAGGATGTACACGGCGATCGATAAGGTAGCGAGGGTGCTTTCCGAGCTCAAAAAGCAGCTTTGACACCCCAAAAAGAGCCATCAAGAAGTTGGGAAGAGGATATCGGAAAATTTCTCGATGACTTTGACAAACGTTCGCTAATAAGGGTGTAACAACACTTCTTTTAAGGAAAAACTTTGCCACTAGATAACTATATAAGCGCTATAATCGTAACTAGTATAGGGCGCCGAGGAGGGGCGCCAAAAGAACGGGAGGCCCAAAAAAAATGGCTCATATCGAGAAGATTGATGTTCGAGTAGGCGCGAATGGTAGGGTTTATGGAGGTATTGGAGATAGAACGGTTCGGTTAGATATTCCGGGGACGGATGACTTTAAACGGGAGGAGTACCATGCCTAATCAATTCTCAAGCCTTGATCTTGCCAAAGTCCGGCAGTTGCGCCGGTTTAAGATCGACTATAGCCGGGTGCGCAATCTGGAGTATATCGACAAGGAAAACCGGCTGCCTCAGACTTTTACGCAGTACCAACACCTTTTTCCTCTCGCGGCTATCGTGACTGAGGAGCAGGCGCGGCCGGCATTTCCCGGGGATCTTCGGTACCTGCAGAACTATTCAGCACCGCTGTTCCCTAAAGGGAAGATGCTAATCCTGGTCAATTACGACCTCTATCCTTCGATCAAACCATCCGTCAATCAGTACATTCAGGATGTGGCCTACGAAGGCTATTTTGCGACGGCCTTTCGGGTGAAAAACGGCACACCCGTGGAGTTCCGCAACTTCATCAAGGGGAAGTTGCCCCTCGCCGGTTTTCTGATGGCTGGCAGCCTGCCTGTGGCGTGGTTCGAGATGGACGACGATTTCGGTAACGCGCGTACGGAGTTCCCCTGCGACCTCTACTACATGGACCTCAGTGGCACGTGGAACGACCCAGACAACGACGGCAAGTTCAGCCAGCATCCATCCGGTGTCGAGCCGGAGATCTGGGTTGGCCGCCTGTGGACGCCTACCGGAAGTGGCAACGATGCAGCCCTGCTCAATGACTATTTCAACCGTAACCACAAGTTCCGCAAAGGACTATTCGGCTATTCCTATCGCGCGCTCGCGTATGTGGATGACGACTGGAAGGGTTTCGACGATTGCGCGTTCGACCTGATGTTCCCAGCAGCTAACATCGAGACTATAACGGATCCCGCAACAACCGACGGCGATCGCTACAAGGCCGAGATTAACCAGCACCGCGCCTGGGCACAGATCTGCGCACACTCCTCTCCCGGCGGCCACTCGTTTAAGATCCCAAGCGGTAACCCCGAATGGGTTCCCAACACGTACTTACGTGACGTCAATCCGCCGAACGCCTATTTCTATAACCTCTTTGCATGTAGCAATGCTCGCTTTACGCAGGCGGATTACATGGCGGGATGGTATATCTTCGATAAGAGTGGCGGTTCGTTGTGCAATGGGCTCGCCGCTGTCGGCAGCACAAAGACAGGCTCGATGCTGTTATTCGAGAACTTTTACGGTCCGATGGGAGCAGGGAAGACCATCGGCGAGGCTTTCGTTGACTGGTGGAAGGCTTTAGGCAGTACGCATGATCTTGGTATGCGACAGTGGTATTACGGACTGGCACTTCTAGGCGACCCAACTCTCAACTGGTGGAGCGGCGTCGTGCCCACTCTACGCGATCCGCCCGAAGGCGACACGTTCGACCACTATCCGCGCCGAACGAACTTCCGATGGGACCCGATCTGCTTGAGCGGCGTCACTTACAACATCGAGATCGACGCCTTTGGCGCGCGCGTCGCGGGTAAGTGGGCTGCAGAAATGGGTCTTACTGGGTTCGTATCGGGTTCGCTTACCGACTACAACTACGAATACCTTTTCGTCGGCGCCCAACGCGGCCGGTGGCGCGTGCGTGCCAAAGTTGGCAGCAGGGTTTGTCCGTGGAGCGACTGGCGCTACTTTACCTACACGGTGTAACCGGACGGACGCGCGTCGAGGGGCCACCGGAGAGGTGACCCCTTGCTATCTTTTGGGTTATCCATTCTCCTTGTCCTTTTGATAGAGTAAAATGAGGAGTGCCGTAAGGTATGCGGTGTAGTAGAACGGATTATGTTTTTTGGAGAAGACCGACCCCAGTTCCACAGGCATCAGTTTTATTGGACCTTTGGAATAATTTGATTACTTTTGGACCTGGCATGGTTGCTGGAGTAACATTGGTTGATCTGTATTCATCGGCATTGCGTTGCACAATTTTCCTACCAATCGCAAAGACAAAAAACTGCCTCAATACAATCATAGGGCGCTATTCATATATCGGGAATCCTTGTACCACAGACCCATGTTTGCCTAGCATGGCCTACGCCGTTCTGGCGAATACCAAATACTACTACATCACCATTGACAATCGTTGGTTTTCCGAGAATCGGTCCTGGGGTGGATATACACCGGAGCCGGGTGACCTAGTGAGGATTAGTGGATATTTAGGGCAGAAAAAGGACATTTTCGGCAACCCTTTTCACACTATTGAAGTTGTATCGCTGCAACCGCAAAATGAGAATCTGCGTGCGTAGTCTCACCATAGCCACTGAGCTAAAAGCCCATGTCCGGGCAATCTACCTCAGAAGATATGAAATCGACGGGCCATGCGCTGCGGGTGCATACGGCGACGGATAAGGTTGCGGAAGTGAAAGCGAAGCTGAAGAAGGGGCTCGAGAAAGAGCTTTAAATCTTGC
>CAYYNW010000024.1:0-17020 GCA_964473145.1 uncultured Halobacteria archaeon | reverse complement strand
CTCTTCAATGGCAACTCGAAGAGCGAGACGGAGTTACGCGCTGCGGTCGAAGCAAAGGTCACGGTCTCCGTGGACTCCGTTGAAGAATTGCACACCTTAGCGGCAGTCGCCGGTGAGCTGGGTGCTGAGGCGGGCATCTCGATGCGCGTGAACCCCGATGTCTCGCCCAATGTCAATCCCAAGATCGCCACGGGTCTCCGCACCTCGAAATTCGGGATTCCCTATCCGGAGATACTCCCCGCGTATGAGGCTGCCGCGAAGCTGCCGAATATCGTAATCAGGGGCATACACTGTCATATCGGGTCGCAGATCCTTGATCTTACCGTCTTCCGTGAAGCGACGGAGAAGATGCTGAGCCTCGTCGAAGGGCTTTACCTCCAGGGTATCGAGCTTGAGTTCCTTGATCTCGGCGGCGGGCTGGGCATCGCGTACCGGCGAGCTGAGGAAACAGCACCGACACCGAAGGACCTTGCCGCGATGATCCTCCCCTCCTTTGTGGCGAAGACTCGCGCGCTCGGCATCCACCCACGGCTGATCCTGGAACCCGGCAGATCGATCGTCGGGCCCGCTACCGTTCTGCTGAGCAGGGTGAACACCGTGAAAGAGGCGTATAAGCACTTCGTGGCCATCGACGCGGGCTTCAACCTGCTCATACGGCCCGCGATGTACGATGCATACCACGAGGTGGTGGTCGCGAACAAGCTCCATGAGCACGCCTCGGTACTCAGCACCGTTGTCGGGCCGATCTGCGAATCAGGCGATGTTATCGCGAAGGATCGGCTGCTGCCACCGGTAGAGCGCGGCGATATCATCGCGATCCTCGATACAGGTGCCTACGGGTTCTCCATGAGCTCGCAGTACAATGGACGGCCACGGTGTGCTGAAGTGCTGGTGCACGACGGTGCCGCGGAGCTGATCCGGTCACCGGAGAGTGGTGAAGATGTTTTACGCCACCAGGTAATTCCCCCACGGTTGCGGTGATGCGCGATCGTGAAGTGAACTAACCGAGTCTGAGAAAAGCGGGCCAAGAAAATGAGCTCACCGGGCGACTTCTCAACAGTTCGAACTCGACCTGACCCGGACAGAACTCGTGTCATGCTTTATCTTCGCTTCGCCGCACCGATCACGAAAAGAAGAAACGATACGCCCGGTCAGCGACTTTGACGCGTGGTGAGGGCCCCGGGTACCGAAAAGCTTAAATATACCCCGCGATTACATAATCCCGGTGGACAAAATGGCGGAACTACCAAAAGCACCTGTTGCTAAGATTATTCGGAACGCAGGAGCCGATCGAGTGAGCGAAGATGCTACTGAGGAGCTCACGCGGCTGCTCGAGAGCTACGGCGCGAAGATCGCGAAGAAGGCCGTCAGCCTCGCGAAGCACGCGGGAAGAAAGACCGTAAAAGCCGAAGATATCATGGGCGCTGCGGAATAAACTACGTGCAGAGGGGAGTAATTCAGATATCGGCTCACCCCTCTTTTCTTTTATTTTTCGCTACAGCTCAGACTGAATGAATACCGCAGCCTAGACGCCCGACACCAGCGTCGCGATCCCCATCGCGCCCGCGTACTGTGAATAGGGTGGCACGATGATCTCCACGCCGAGCATCTCCTCAAATTCGCGCTTCACACCCTCGACGAGCGAGACACCACCCACAAAGATCAGCGGTGGCCGAACCTCCATCTCCTGGATCATCGTCTCGTAGACCTGCTCCGCCACCGAGCGGCACGCCGCGGCCGCCACATCCTCACGGCTCACGCCCGAGGCGAGCGCGACAACGAGGCTCTGGATACCGAAGACCATGCAATAGCTCTGTAAATCGAACCGCTCCGTCGCCTTCGCCTTCGACTGCAGCGCCAGCTGCCCCAGCTCTGAGACATCCACGTCCAGGCGGTGCGAGGCCACCTCCAGAAATCGTCCCGAGGAGCCACCGCAAATGCCGCCCAGGCTGAAGCTCGTGACGATGCCGTCCCGCATGAGCATCAACTTATTATTCATTCCCCCGATGTCGATCACGGTCGCATCGCCCTTATGCCGCTTCGCGAGCAGTGCCGCACCCTTAGAGACGACACTCACCTCTTCTAAATTGAGGCTCGCGTGGACGTGCTCGCCGACCAGATCACGGCCGTGGCCGGTGACGCCGATCGCGTCCACCTGCTCCCGGGTAATGCCCGCCTCCTGCAAGGCTTTCGCCAGCGCCTCATCCGCACTCTTGATCGGATCCGTCGTGGGTAACCAGTCTTTCCCCACAAGCTTGTTCGCCTGCATCACCACGACCTTCGTCGTCGATGAGCCAGAGTCGATCCCGACCGTAACCCCCTCCTGCTTCTCCCGCATCAGGAGCGTCCGCCGCGTGATCAGCGTCTTCAACGCTTCCAGACGCGAATAGATCTCGATCTCCTTCGGCTTCTCCACGTTCGAATACACGATCACCGGGATGTCCGTCCGCTCGTGGAGGAACCGCCGGATCGTATCCTTGACGATCGTGCCTTCCGAGCACTTGAAGCAGGTGAGCAGGATCGCGCCCTTGATCGCGGGATCGCGTAAGAGTGAGACGGCACGAGCGGTCATCAGATTCAGGCTGGGGCTCTCGGCCTCGAAGCCAAGCTCACGGCAGGCCAGCTCCACCTGTGATAACTCCAGCTCCGGATAGACCAGCTCGATACCCAGTCGATCCGCAATGTCGTTCATGAGCCATTGAATACCGCTGTACTCCGTCCCGCAGGAAATCTGTGCGACTCTCACCGGTTTCATGTTGCCCGCTCTTACGTCGCTTCTTGCTGCTCCTGCTCGCCTTCCCTTAATCGTTTCAGGAAGTCCATGATCGCGGCGACCATCTCATCCAGCTTCTCGCCGCCTTCGTACCGCACTTCTAACGTCGGCACACCCCGCTTGCGTATCAAGAACTTAAAGAACTCATCGGCCACGGCGCAGCCCATGCACCCGTAGGTGGGTGGTGCATCAGCTAAGATGATCGCCGCTTCTGCCTGGTCGAGCAGCGGCGCGAGCAGTCCGATCCGCCCTTTGAGCCCCGCTGGCTCTTCCACAGAGACGTACCGCAGTGCACGTTTCAAGTCGTCCTCCGTGATGTTCAGCGGTGGTGCATCGATCTCCGCATCCCGGACATGCTCGCCGACCTGACGCATCAAGACCACCGGCTCGTGACCACTTCGTTCCACCAGATCCGCTAAAATCAAGCTATTGGGCGGGTACACCAATACTTTCATCTTCTCTCTCACTCTTCCTTCCCGGTCTCGGTCTCTTAGCCTGCCACGCGCTCGTTCGACCGCTCCCACTTCGCTCTACCTTATCAACTGCGTTTACTCTTCTTATAAGTTCGCGATTCATCCCGGGCTGTCTTCCACACCGCGACCGGTGATAAAGAAGATGCAGGAGGTCTCCTCGGGCATGGACCGGTGCTTCTTCAAGGTCGCCCGGCGTTTGCCCGTGGCACCCGCGACTTTCTCGAACTGCACGATCACCTTTGAGAGATGCTCGAGCGCGGTGCCGCCTGTCGGCCGCAGCTTCCCGTTCTCGATATCCGTATAGACCTGGTTCGTAATGATCACCACGAGATCGTACTGCCGTGCCAGTTCCAGGAGGTGCATGATTTGATTCGCCAGGACGCGCCGGAGATTCATGCTCCGGTCATCATCCAGCTCCAGCCGATAGAAGAGCGTTGCGGAATCGAGGAGAATGAGCCCGACGCCGCTCTTTCCCTCTTTCTCCTTGATGACCGTGTCAATCTCATGGATACAGGAGGTCTGCTGCTCGAAGGTCCGTGGCTGGTAGAGGAGAATCCGCGCAGCCAGGCGCTCGAGCTCCTCACCCTCCTTCAGGTGCGCACGGGCGATCTGCACGAATCGCTCGGTCGAGAGGCCCTCGCTATCAATGATGATCACACTCTCACCCCGGCTTGCGTACTCGACCGCCATCTGGAGGCAGATATTCGTCTTGCCGCTCCCCGCCTCTCCGTAGAGTTGCGTGACCGTGCCCGATTCGAACCCGCCACCTAGCAGCTCATCGATGCTCGTACACCCGGTGCCGACCTTCGTGGGCAGTTTCATGGTAGCTCGTTTCTCACCACTGCGCGCCGGTACGTGCCAGAGCGCTCAAACCACCTCTGCGGTGCTCTCCTCCTCTTCTGGTCTCACGATACCGATGGTCAGATAAAACTCACCCCAGGGAAGGAGCGAGGCTTCAAAGGTCGAGCCAGCCTTCAGCTCGGGCGCATCAGCCCGCAACTCATACTCCGAGCCCGTCTTCCGGTCCTTCACCATGAGGGTAAAGGTAGCAGGCTCGGCACGCAGCACCTCAAATGCACTTTTCAGCGGCCTGCCTAGCCCCGCCAACTGCGCTTTGAGCTCGTCACTCAGCCCCTTATCGTCCGCATACACGAGTCCCGGTGTCCTGCCATCCCCGAGTGGACGGGTGAACAGGAACCAGTTCAGGAACTCGAAAACCTCCGCGAGGCTGAGCTTAGCCCGCCCGTGCTCCTCCCTGTACTCATCCTCCGCTTTCGCCAGCTCCGTTTCGAACGCACGTTCCGCATAGTGTCTGATCTCCTCAAGCAGGAACAGTGCCTCCCAGAACGCGCGCGCCTTCCGCGCGTCCTCACCCGTCAGGTTCTTCATCCGCTCTACTCGACTGATATGCTTCGCGAGCACCCTGCCGAGCTCCTCGCCCGCCTCGCCGAGCCGCTCACAGTACTCAAGACTGGTCGTATAAGCGTTGAACGCATCTTCGTACCGGCCTCGACGCTCCAGAAACTCGCCGTAATTCGCCCATACTACTTCGCTCCCGGTCAACGCGAGCATGCGTTGATATTCCGCTTCTGCCTCGGCAAACTGCCCTGCTCGTTCGTGATGCTCCACGAGCAGCTGGTGTACGATCACGGCGTCAGGTCGGGCTTCCAGCAAGGCCGTGAGCATTCGCTCGCCACGTGCCTTATCCTTCTCGATGAGCCGCTCCTTCAGCTCCTGATCCACCCGCGGATGGGCATAAAAAGCGAGAAACGCCTCCGGAAACGCTTCGGCCGCTCGAGGATCAGCAGCTAACCATGCCGCGCAAAGATCCTCGAAATCGACCAGCAGCCTGATATCGAGGCTAGCCACGCTCCTCAGGTCTTCTCGCGGCGTTCCTTCGCTCGCTATCGCCAGCTCGCCCCTGGGGAGACCCGCCTCGTCGTCCCACGCCTTGAGCCGGTTCTGCTTCATGTGCCTGATGTAGCTTCTCCGCACGTTATCGCCCTCTCGCCTGCTGAGCCTCCCTCGGTCCACCTCTCTGTACGCTCGCTGAGTCGCAATAAAGAGCTGCCACGCCTCAATTACCGGCTCATTTGCCGCCTCTAACCCCAGGTATCGCCTCAAAACCTCGTCTTCCGTCATACTCTCGCTCGCTAGGTGCCTATACGTATCGGGTAAGCGATGCGTTTCAAGGTGGCGATCGCGGAGAGCGCCGCTAAATAGCTCGTCTTGGGGTTCGTCGCTGAAGGGACGTTTCGCACACGCACGAATAAACTCCCAAATTCGCCCTGCACCTCGATCTCATGGATGTTCTCCGTCACTGCAGGGTCTGCAACGATCTTCACGCTCGTCGCCGTGGGTCCGATCCCCGCGAGGCTCAAGGACGCGGCAACATTCACATTCTCCGGGAAGTGCGCTACGGCCTCCTTCGCCGAGCCGCGGAAGAGCAGCGTTGGCTCCCTGATCGCGGCCAGGTCAAGCCCTTGCTCCTTGACATACCTGTTCCCCTCAAACCCGCGCGGTGGCTTGCGCGTGGTTAATTCCACCGCATGCAGCCCCCCAACCGCGCCTGATTTGAGCCCATCAAGCCCCGCTATCGCGCCTGAGGGGATATATACCATCGCCCCGTGCTCCGAGGCGATCGCTTCCAGCTCGTCCGCGAGGCATGGATCGCAGAGCAGGGCACCCACACTCAGGATCATTACGTCTTTACCGTGCCGTAACGCGGGCAGCAAGAACTCACGTACCGCCGCCGGCGCGGCGCACTCAATTACCAGATCAACCGCATCTAAAAGCTCGGCCAGCCCGCCACTAGCCGTTCCAGAGAACGGTGGTTGCTTCCGCAAGCTCCTTCGGAGCTCCTCGATCTTTTCCGGGTGCGCATCAATCAGAACGGTCAGCTCCATACCCAGGTTCAACCGGTGCCCCTCGAGTTCATCCGTGTCAATTGCCGTGCAGATCACGCTGCCGATCGCACCGCAGCCGACCACTCCCACCCGTATTCGCCCCTTCTTCATTCGTTTCCTCGGCGAGCTGCCCCATGAGCTTCTCCATAAAACCTTTACTTACCCAAGAAGATAAGTCTTAGTTGCATGCTGCTGAAAGAGATCGAGCACTTCCTGGAAGAAGATCTCGGGCACGAGGATTACGAAGAGATCGTGCCGTACACTGAGTGCACCGCGGAGATCACGGTGAAAGAGCCGGGCATTCTCGCCGGCCTGGCGGAGGTGAAACAGATCCTTGACTACGCTGGCCTCCACTATGCCACGAACTTCACCGATGGTGATCGTATGGAGGCTGAGGAGCGCATCCTATCCGTACACGGCCCGGGCGCGACGATCCTGAAGACAGAACGGCTCGTGCTGAACTTCCTGGGACGGATGAGCGGGATCGCGACGCTCACCAATGAGCTGGTCACCGAAGCGAGAAAGGCAAACGCACAGCTCAAGATCGCGGGCACGCGCAAGACGACGCCCGGCTTCAGGAAGTACGAGAAGAAAGCGATTGCCATTGGTGGCGGTGATCCGCATCGATTCGGGCTCTACGAGGCGGTGATCATCAAGGATAATTATATCCAGCTCATGGGGCTCGAGCAGGCGATCAGGAAGGCGAAGGACCGGGTAAGCTTCACGCGCATGATCGAGGTGGAGGTGGAGAGCATCGAGGATGCGCTCCGCGCCGCGGAATTGGAGGTCAGAATCATCATGCTCGATAACATGCCGCCCGCGCGCGTGCGGGAGTGCGTGCGGTTGCTGGCCGCGCGAGGCCTCCGTGACGGGCGCATCTTAGAGGCTTCCGGGGGCATTGATCAGAGCAACATCCACGAATACGCCGCTACGGGCGTGGATGTGATCTCACTGGGTATGCTCACCCACTCCGCGCGGTGGCTGGGCTTCTCGCTCCAGGTGGTGGGTTAGTCCCTTCCTTCCGTCTGGTTGGTCCGCACGAGCTAACGGCGTTAGTCCACGTGAATCGGCACTTTCCGGCTCACTTTCGGCAGGGTGATCACGAGAATGCCGCTCTGCAATGACGCGTGTGCCTTATCCGCCTCGATCGGCTCGGGCAACCGGATCTGCTTCTTGAATGACTGGAAGCTCACCTTACGCTGCACCACGCCCCATCGCTGCCAGCAGACGGCGTTACTCATCTGCGCGATCACCTCGAGCGAATGCTCGGTCGTATTGATCTCGATGTCCTCTTTCCGCACGCGTGGAAGATCAAAGGTCACCACGATCTCATCCGCTCGGTTATCCAGCTCGTATAACGGCTCTAAATTGCCATCGCGGTTCCAACTCGATCTCAGGAGTATCCTTTCGAGCTCCATTCTACCCGCTCACCCCGCGCACATCTAGTATTATAAAGCCGCTCATGGTTTATTCTCGTCCTCCCGGGCTAGCTAGCTAGCTAGCGATACATGATGGGCATATCCTGCTCCATCCCCTTCTGCATCTCCGATGCGGAGAGCGCAGTCTGCTCCATCAGATCGCGCGCCTTCAGTTTGATCTCTTCCGCGTTCTCTAACAATTCGCTCACGTCCACCGTAAGGGACGGGACGAACTTCTTGACCGCTTCGATCGCCGCCGCCGCCGCGCCGGGATCAGGGTAGACGGGGAAGCACTGCGCGAGCAATGAGATCGCGCCGATCTGCCGCTTCGAGCATTCCCGGAGCATCATCGCGTAGGTACCCGCGATGAACCCCTCTTCTAAGAGCTCAAGCTGCTTCTCCTTCAGGAGCACCAGCGCGGCATCAGTATTCCCCACCGCGAAGACCTCCGGCTTATCGATCTCCATGCGATTCTTCATGGGCAGCCCCTTCAGCGAGATGACGGGCTCTGTCACCCTAATGCGATGGAACCACTCAGCCAACGCGGTGGTCAGCGGATAAACGGCTTTCGGTGGTACAGCAACTTCCGATATGATCACCACGATACTCCCGCTTGCATCGCTATACAGCCGGAATGGATTCTTCAACTTACCATCGTGTATGACCATCACGGGCGGAAACAAATCCGATTCGATATGCCCGATCTCCCGATAGTCCAGCTTCTCCACGAGATACGAGGCGGCGATAGTCCCCACCAACCCCACATCAGGTAGGCCCTCTATGACCACAGGATGAGTATACTGTGCTCCTCCCTCCTCCACGATTCGCACTACCTCTTCCATCTCACCAGCCTCCCTAATAGGTCACCGCTGTAACCTTAAAAAGGATACAGGTCCGCTTTCACAGATCGCCACGCACGCGCGGCTGCCGCAAGGAACTCCACACCACACGCCAGTACAGTACCCGCAGCCGGCTGACTGCCATCCCCGCTTCACGTTCATCCAAGCGGGGTGCGCGGCACGCGGTGCACCGCGCGAAGCCAGACGGAACGGGCACTTTAAAGACTGAGGGGACTCACCGCACGCAAAGCAAAAAGGAAAACTTTAAAGTGGGCCGGGCACTAACAGTACTGGTATGAAAGTGCTATTTAACGGTTCGCCTCGAGACGTTGCGAGCACGAAATTGGGCGAGATTATCAAGGAACTGGGCGGGCCGTATAAGAGCGGTTGCATCATCGCGATCATCTCGGAGAAGAAGGGTGGCGAGTTGAAGAACGAATTTAGTCTGAAGACGACGAAGGGTGAGGCACGGATAAAGATCGCCCGCGACCAGGAGACCGAAGCGATTGCCTTATTCCACCACTTCTATCCCTCCTTTCGCAACGAGCAGGGGCGGGTCGGCTGGGTGAGCAAGGATGTCACGGCCTTCGGACCGTTTCAAACCACGCTCCAGCTCGATACCGGTGAACAGCGGTACAAGAAATGGGACGTCTTCTTTGGGTTCGGCGGCTTTGATCCCAGCATGACGTACCTCATGGTGAGCAACCATGAGCATGAAGCGGCCTACGGGACGGCCGCGGACGCGGTCATCGGGAAATTGACCCGCGGGCGGAGTATTATCGCTGAGTTGACCGACGCGGATAGCGTGGAGGCGGTCACACCCCTCGTCACCGCAGCTGAGCGGACGGGATTCGTCACCACCGACCTGAATACCGAGATCCTGGAAGGGCAGGAGATCGTTACCTATGCGCTCGTGAAGCTCGACCCTGACGCGCCAATGTCCAGCGAGCATTTCCTCTCCCTGGTGCGGGACGAGATCTTCCACGTCGATGACCAGACGCACACCTACGTCGCCTCAGAGGGTCTCAAAGGGCTGAGTTTGCCGCTCGAGATGATCGCCTACCGCTCGAAATACTACCTCTCCGTCCGGAATGCGGGAACAGAGAAGGGGAAGATTTACGGCTATAAGGAGAGCAGACTGCCCAATCCGTCCCACAACGTCTTTGGCGAGGTCAGCCAGGGCGGCGAGCTCATCGAGTACGCCGCCACGGGCGATTCGATCTATACGAAGACGGACCCGAAGTGGATGATGGTCGTGGGGAAGACCCAGCAGGAAGCGGAGGAGTTCTTCGAGCAGGAAGATATCGAGCAGGTGCGGGAAGGGAATCAGAGTGACACCGCCGTGGTGGTCGATCAAGTTCCCGCATTGACCATGGAGATTATGGAGCGGGGAACTGTACGAACGGTCGGCGTCGAGAAGGAGGCGGTAATCGAGGTGAACCTCTTTCACCAGGAAGCGCCGAAGACTTTATGGTACTTCAAGAAGGTCACCGGGCTGATTAACCGGCCCATCGGGTTCTTAAAGGTCCATTTCAATATGCCCGGTGTGCTCGTGCTCTTCGAGGGCAACATGGTCGAGGCGGGCACGCTCGTGCCCGAGAACTTACCGAAGGGCAGTGTGAAGAAGGGCCTGCTTGGGGTGACGAATATGTCGCGCGCGAATCGCGGGATGATGGGTATACGATTGACAGACAGCACTGAGTATGGACCCACAGGTGAAACCCTCGACGGTGCGAATATCGCACTCTCTCTCGCCACGCTCACCCCGTCCACCAGCTCCGTCCTTTACAGGCTCAAAGAGGGGGATCGCATTTACGTGAAAGAGCGGAAATAGCCTGACCACTGCCTCGCCGTGCCACCTCCGCCGGTTTCTTGAGAGCGTGGATAGACAACAACCAGGTCGGGTGATACCTACAGGGTGCGATCAATGTCAGCTCAAGATGAGTTGCTGCTCCCGCTCAACGCTGAAGCGGTCTTGAAGCGGCGATATTTGATGAAGAATGCGCGGGGCGAGGTGATCGAGACGCCGCGCCAGATGCTCGTGCGAGTGGCACGAGCTGTCGCGCAGGCTGAGCTACGGTACGGGAAGAGCACCACGGAGGTCGAAGAGATCGAACGCAGCTTTTACCAGCTGATGGTGAAGCTCGAATTCCTCCCTAACAGTCCGACACTCATGAATGCGGGCACTGAGCTCGGCCAGCTCGCCGCGTGCTTCGTCCTGCCCGTCGAGGATTCGATGGAGGGCATCTTTGGCGCGGTCAGGAACATGGCCGTGATCCACCAGAGCGGCGGCGGCACGGGCTTCTCATTCTCACAGCTCAGGCCACAGGGCGATGTCGTCCGCTCCACGGGCGGCATCGCCTCCGGACCGGTCTCCTTCATGCGCGTCTTCGACGTCGCGACCGGGGTGATCAAGCAGGGCGGGAAGCGCCGGGGCGCGAATATGGGGATTCTCCACGTCACTCACCCGGACATCATGGACTTTATCAAGGCGAAAGATGATGGCTCGTTCACCAATTTCAATACCTCAGTCGCAGTTACCGATGCCTTCCTGCAGGCCGTGGAGCGGGACGAGGAGTACAATCTCATCAATCCACGGACTCAGGAACCGGTCAGCAGCCTCCGTGCTCGCGCGGTCTTTCATGAGATCGTCACCTACGCGTGGAAAATCGGTGATCCCGGGCTCATCTTCATCGATGAGATCAATCGGCACAATCCGCTGCCCGCGTTGGGGCAGATCGAGGCGACGAATCCTTGCGGCGAGCAGCCACTCTTGCCCTATGAATCCTGTAATTTGGGCTCGATCAACGCCTCAAAGTTCATGCGAGCCAGCACCGGCGAGGTGGATTGGGAGCTGCTCCGGGAAACGATACGGACCTCTGTTCGGTTTCTCGACGATGTGATCGAGGTGAACCGCTACCCGTTGCCCGAGATTGAGGCGCTGACGAGGGCGAACAGGAAGATCGGGCTGGGCATCATGGGCTTTGCCGAGCTCCTGATCAAGGTAGGCATACCGTACAACTCCACCGAGGCGCTCGCGATGGCCGAGCAGCTGATGCGGTTCGTGACGACCGAGGCACGGCAGTGTTCGCGCGAGCTGGGCATGGAAAAGGGATCGTTCCCCACCTTCGAGCAGAGTCGGTTGACCGCTTACGAGGCGATGCGGAATGCCACGGTGACCACCATCGCGCCTACCGGCACCCTCAGCATCATCGCTGGCTGCTCCAGTGGCATCGAGCCGCTCTTCGCAGTTGCCTTCCTGCGGAACGTCATGGGTGGTATGCTCGAGATCAACCGTCTCTTCGAGGAGATGGCCAGGGCACGCGGCTTCTATTCAAAGGAGTTGATACGCCAGATCGCGAAAACCGGCTCGATTCAAACCCTCACGGGCATACCCCCGGAGATCAAACGGCTATTTGTGACCGCGCTGGAGATCGAGCCGGAGTGGCACGTGCGAATGCAAGCGGCGTTCCAGCGGCACACGGACAACAGCGTCTCCAAGACGGTGAATCTGCCCGGCGACGCGCGCCCGGAGGACGTGCAGCAGGTCTTCATCCTGGCACATCAGCTCAAGTGCAAGGGTATTACGGTCTATCGCTCGGGCTCCAAGGAGGATCTCCTCTCCCTCAACATCCCAAAACTGCTGCTTGAGGAGTACATGAGCGCGGATTCGGAATACACGGGCGAGTGCAGGCTCTGCTCAGTGTAGTCGCCCTCGTGCCTTGAACCGGGAATGGACTGTGGTGGAGATCGCATTGTGGGCAAGGCAGGCATTTATATGCTCGACCCCCCTCTGCCTTACTGTGTTGAGCAACCCACGGCTCACCGGGGAGGCACGGAGATGAACGGAAAAGGATTGATGACTGATCTGCGGGTGCTCACCTTACTCCTCCTGGTGCTAGCCGCACTGGTCGCCCTGTACGCCTATCCCACGCCACCGCCAGGGTCGGGAGTAAATGGGAACCTCAAGTATGGGCTCGATTTGGTGGGCGGCTCGTGGCTGCAGCTCAAATTGGAGGGTGTCGTGGTGGGGATCGCGGCACCGATAAATGAGAGCGAGGTTGTCTCGTTCCTTGAAGAGCGGTTCGATGCTCAAGTGGTCTACTACACCTCGGGAGACGTTGCGGTCTATGAGATCCGCAAGAGTGTCTCAGAGGAGGAGTTGACGGCTGCTTTGCAGGAGATTAACGGCCAGATCGTGAAGCAGCCCGATGGGACTGACTTCTATGAGGAGGGCGTGACTGACGAGACGCGAGACGAGACGCGCAGAGTCATTGAAGTCAAGCTCAACCTCCTCGGCCTGGCAGATACGACTATACGAACCGTTGGCACTGATTTCATCCTCGTGGATATCGCGGGTGTGGATATCGGGACGGCGAAGAGCATCGTCGGCAAGCCCGGGAAGTTCGAGATCCGCATCCAGACGGCGGGCCTTGGCGGCGAGGTCGCGCAGGGCATGCGCATGGAGGAGCTCGAGAATATCACGGCGCACGTAGTGTACGGGAGTGAGGGGATAGAGGGCAAGAGCGTCGGCGCGGTGCCCGTACGGGAGTCCGAGGATAGACCCTGGGGCGCGTCGTTTACCTTAACGGAACAAGGTGCGGTGGCGCTCCAGAGCGCTGCTATCCAGTATGGTGCTACGGACAATCCCACTGATCATGAGATAGCCATGCTGCTAGACGATGTGGTCATTTACAGCGCGCCGCTATCTCCCGAGCTGGCTAAGGACCTGGAGGAGAAGCCGGTCTACGGGCTGCGGGCAGAGACGGGCCTGGAGACTGAAGGCTTTGACCGTGCGAAGACGCTCATCGTGCACCTTAAAGCGGGCGTATTGCCGGTGAACGTGGGGATTGTCGGCTCGGGCGAAGTGCCCGCATACATGGGTGCGAAGTTCAAGGAAGGGGCGATCGTTGCGGGATTATTCGCGCTTCTCCTTGTGGCACTCGTTGTCTTCGTTCGGTACATGGAGTGGAAGATCGTCTTACCGATGGTGCTCACTCTGCTGAGCGAGCTGATCTTGATCCTGGGATTCGCCGCATGGATCCACTGGCAGCTGGATCTTCCCAGCATCGCGGGCATCATTGCCGTGATCGGCACGGGCGTTGACCAGCTGGTGATCATCTCCGATGAGGTGCTCTCCGGTGGTCGTTCCTCTGAGCGCATGTACCGAAAGCGGATCTCTTTTGCCTTCGGGATCATACTCGCCTCCGCGCTGACCACGATCGTGGCGATGCTCGCACTTGCGGTGCTGGCGCTCGGTACCCTCCGCGGTTTTGCGATCGTGACCATCGTCGGACTCCTGATCGGTATCTTAATTACCCGGCCTGCTTACGCACGGATCATTGAGGAGATTGTCTGAGCGAGCTGCCACAGCCCGTCTGACCGGCTTCGTACCGTCCCCCCGACCCCCGAAGCTGAGCGTGAAGCGCAAGTCTCTCATGGCTCATCCATCCATCCATACCCCGCGAGGGGATAAACCGTAAGGTATATGTTGACCAAACGCCTGATAGAGATGTAGCAGGCCATTCGTTTTACCGGTAGTATCGGTGAAGCTGCGAGCAGGAGGAGGCTGCGAGAACCGATCGAGAACGCGGGAGTGGAGTAATGGTGGAGCGATTCAACGAGAAGGCAAATGCATTAGCTCAGGAGTATTGGCGGCTGAAGCAACTGATCACCGACGAGTCGAGCGGAAAACGGTTAGCCGAGATTGAGAAGCTCCTGGAGAAGGGAATTGGCGGGAAGCTGAAAGAGCAGCTGGAGGCCGAGGCCAAGCAGCTCAGAAAGGAGCACGAAGAGCGATCGAGCGCGGTACTGAGCCTCGACGAGGTAAAGCGAGGGCTCCTCGAGCTTACCGCGGAGTTGGCTCCGAATCTCGACCTCTTGACGGATAACTTCTTCCCGTACGATAGCGAGCACGATCCCCTCAGCGAAGGCTATTTCAGGGCGCTCACCGACCTCTTCTTTGGCGCGCCGCAACCGGAGCTTGCATTTAAAGTAGCCACGCTCTCTTCCGCGGGTATTCGCCTCAGCTCCACCGATGGGGGCTCCTCATTGGAGACGTTAGGCTACGTCTTGATGATCATTCAGGAGACCGCGAAGAAGCTGCTCGGCATGGCGAACGGCATCGACACGTGCTGCGAGCTGCTGAAAGGCAATGAATATGCGTTTATCGTGCTGAAGACCCTCCTCACCGCAGGGCGGAGCCTCCGTTTCGAGGAGCTCAAAGAGATCGCGCACCGTGAGGACAAGGAGTATAAAGAACTGATGAGCGATCTCTATGATAAGGAGCTGGTGAACGGCATCAAGTACCTTCTGAGCGACGGGTGGGAATATAAGCTGATCAAGGAGAGCGATAGTGCCTATGACCTCACGGACCTCGGTGGTTGGGTCTGGTGCTTCTGTAACGCGGACCTCGGCACCGCGTCCGCGGAGGAGCGGATGAGGCGAACAAGTATTTCAAACTCGGGCTTGAATATACATAAGATCTTGAAGTTCTTGAGGCGGTAAAGGGGGGGATTAGAAGAGGCAGGATGTGGTGGAAGAAGAGCGGACGAGAGGAGAAGGAGAAGATAGTCGCTTATCTACGCTCGAAACTATTCCCGTGGAACTTCATTCTCGAAGAGGTTGAAGAGGAGGCAGTCGCGCATTACGCCCCCTTCGCCATCCAGATGTGTGCGGCGAAGGGCATAGAGCGGGACGTGGTGGACCGGGAGGCGGTCAAGGATGTGATCCGGCATGAAGTGAAGGAAGCGGTGGACGATTACCTCTTCGACCCCGAGGACCGGGAGATGGTACGGATGCACGGGCGATTCGCCCCACTCTATCCGTTTGCCTTCTCGCAAGCCATGGCGTACGTCATTCTTCACCGGCTTGGACTCCAGCTCACGGACATCGTGGACGTAAAAGCAGTGGGTGACCTGCTCGGGCTGGATGAGCGTGAGATCAGCAAGCGGGACCTCCGTGCGCGAGACGTGGTCGCGAAGACTGGCGGGAAAGCGATGAAGATGTTTGCCCGCTCTATCGTGGCTAAGAAGGTGATCGCCGCTGGTGGGGACCATATAGGGAGCGTCGAGGATCTCATCTTCACCGGGAATACGGGAAAGGTGGAGGAGCTGGTGGTCAATCACCCCAAAGGAAGCGGGTTAAAGGAGAGCAGAATACCCATGAGCAATGTACGGTTAAACATGTACAGCAAGAATATCGTGCTGAACCCTTCAACCTATCACGACACGAAACACGAAAAGAAATAAGTAGTACCTGAGGTAGCGTGAAGAGAACCGACCAGGAAACCGAGGAAGATGAAGACGGTGCAACCGGTGCAACTGGGGGCACCCCGTGCGCCGGACCGAAAGTTTTATATAGGGGCCTGTACTGTTGGAACAGTAGAGGATATTAAGAGACTGGGGGAAGTGGGCAGAATAAATAGAGCGAGGTAAGGGCGAAAAGGGGAGGGGGATAAGATGCGGGTATTTGTGATTGGGTATGGCCAGGCCGGGGGTCGCATTGCGGATACGTTCCTGGAATACACGAAGAAGACAGGCCAGAATTTCGTCGCTCGTGCAATTGCCGTCAATACGGCGCGATCCGATCTGATGGGGCTGAAGAACATCCCCATGGAGGATCGGATACTCGTCGGCGAGGCACTCACCAAGGGCCATGGCATCGGTGCGGATAATGAGTTAGGCGCGCGGGTAGCCACTGATGAACTGTATTCGATCCAGAGCGAGATCGATAGCCGGGGAACCCATCAGGTTGATGCATTTTTGATTATCGCGGGGCTGGGAGGTGGAACCGGCTCGGGAGGTGCGCCGGTCTTAGCGAGGCGATTGAAGAAGCTCTACGAAGAGCCCGTGTATGCCCTCGGGGTTTTACCCGCGAGGGATGAGGGGAGCTTATACTCCTTGAACGCCGCGCGAAGTATGCTGACGCTCGTGAACGAGGCGGACAATCTCTTCCTCTTTGATAACGATGCGTGGAAGAAGGGCGGTGAGAGCGTGAAGGAGGCCTTCGCAGATATTAACGAGGAGATCGTGAGACGGTTTGCCATCCTGTTCGGTGCGGGCGAGGCGAATGAGGTGGGCCAGATGGTCGTCGATGCGGCGGAGGTCATGAACACCTTGAAAGGTGGCGGTGTCTCGACGATCGGCTACGCTTCGGAGCAGATCGAGAGTGAAGGCATGTTGAAGAAGTTCCTGGGCAAGAAGAAAGGGATGGAGAGTCTGGACTCCGTTACCCGGATCACCTCGCTGGTGCGACGCGCAGTTGCAGGCCGGTTAACGATCCCCTGCGATGTCTCCACCGCACAGCGTGCGTTGATCATCGCAGCAGGTCCACCGAAGGAGTTGAATCGGAAGGGGATCGAGAAGTCGAAGGTACGCATTGAGGAGATGATCAAGGGGAAGGAAGTCCGGGGCGGTGATTTCCCGGTGGTAAAGGGGCAGCATGTCTCCACGATTGTGCTCTTCTCGGGCGTAACGGACGTGCCGCGCATCAAAGAGCTGCAAGAGATCGCCGCGGAGGCCCAGGAGAAGATGAAAGCCGTAGCCACTGAGGAAGGGGAGAAGAAGCACATCGAGACGACCGACGTCGTAAAACCGCTCTTCTGACGGAG
>CAYYNW010000023.1:13913-17236 GCA_964473145.1 uncultured Halobacteria archaeon | reverse complement strand
TTCAGAGATAGATAATATTTTTATCTCCTCTCCCGAAAATAATACGTCCTCAAAGTGCACCTCAACGGCCTCTTTTATGTTTTCCATAAGTTCATCTAACGTCTCGCCTTGAGTAAATATGTCGACCCCAATCCCGCGAGCGCACCACCATTCGCCATCGTTATAGAGTTCGAATTTGACCAGCATCTGGCATCACCATAGTATTAGGTATCCTTCTATTTTTAACTTTCTCAAGCATCCAGGACGAAACTCCGATAACGTCCGGCACGTATCGGCGTGCCGCGAAGCGGCATGTGACGAAGCCCGGAGTGCCCGAAGGGAGCAGAGCATATACGCGCTGTTAGGCGCCGTGCCCCTCGTCAAACCGTTCCGCTTTTAATCATCGCGCGCTCCCACCTTTATCTCATACGATGATTTTACGGTATACCAATGCATTGAGATGACGGTAGTTATAAAACTTGGCGGCAGCTTGCTGGGCAAAGGGCGCGAGCTCGTCCAGCTCCTCCGCGAGTACGCGGAGCGTACCGCGAACCAAATTGTAATCGTCCCTGGCGGCGGCCCCTTTGCTGACGCTATAAGAACCTTCGCGACACAGGAAGGAGTCTCAGATGACGCAGCGCACTGGATGGCCGTGCTCGCGATGCACCAGTACGGGCTCTTCTTAGCCGATGCAGACCCCATGGTGCCGACGATCGAGCATCTGGAGGATGTCCCGGCGGCCGGGTCGCTCTGCATCATCCTCCCGTACAATATCCTGAAAGCGGACGATGCGCTACCGCACACCTGGGCGGTCACCTCTGATACGATCGCGGCCTTTATAGCCGCGAAATTGGGCGAGCGGAGCTTCATCAAGGTGACCGATGTGGACGGCATGCTCGATGAGAACGGCGCCGTGATCGAGCGGATCCAGCCGCACCAGCTCATCGAAAAGGGGTACCGGGGTTGCATCGACCCTGAACTCCCGCGATTCCTGCTGCGCTACAACATGAGCTGCGTGATCGTGAATGGCACCATGCTCGCACGTATCATTGACGTCATCGAAGGCAGAGCGACCATCTGCACCAAAATCGAATAACGGAATACCTCTGCCCTCTTGGCTGTTCCCTATTGGCTCCTGGCTCGTCCCCCTATTGGCTTATCCCTCATCCCTATTCACCCATAATCTGCAGGATCACCCGTCTTGACCGTGGTCTGTTGTCCAGCTCGACGAAGACCACCTGCTGCCAGGTGCCGAGCATCAGCTGCTGATCTTTGAACGGCACGGTCAACGACGGGCCCAGAAATGCCGCGCGGACGTGCGAATGTCCGTTACCATCGTGCCAGCGCGCCTCATGTTCATACTCGAGTCCCCGCGGGAACAATCGCTCCAGGGCTGCGGGCAGATCATGGAGCAGTCCCTGCTCGTACTCGATCGTCGTCACTGCCCCAGTCGCGCCCGGCACGAAGATCGTGACGATGCCATCCTTCACTGCCGATTCGCGTACCGCGTTATTCACCTTCCCGGTGAGGTCAATGATTTCTACCTCGCCCTTCGTAGTGAAGTGCAGCTCTTTCGTGACTACCTGCATTGTTTCACTCCTCTGATCCTCCTCTCTTCTTCTCGGATCTCATATAAGAGGATAATGGAACGGGTGACTTTTATTAGCCTCCGCTTCCTTCAGTTCAGTATAATTCGCGAGCACATCTATGGCTGGTGGAAGTACCTATCGGGTTGTCCTGCTTGATATGGATGGGACCTTCCTTGATTCGCGCGGCAAAGGCAAAATACCGAACGAATGGGCGTATAACGCCCTGAAGAAAACGCTGGGCTACTACGGGATCTCGCTCACCATCGAGGAGATCGATCGGTTGTTCCTTGCACCGCTCCGCATCGATGGTGCAGCCGGGGTGGAGCAATTCTGTGCCCGTTTCGGCCTGGATTGCAAGGAGTTCTGGGCACGCCGGGAGAAGGACGTGATCGATGCAAAGATCGAAGCTATTCGGAGCGGGACGATCAAGCTCTGTGCGAGCTCCGAGGAGATTATCCGCTACCTGAGCGCGAAGTTCCAGCTCGCCGTGGTGAGCGATTCGCAGCAGGCCTGTGTGGATTTTACGCTCGACCGGTTCAATCTCAAGCCATACTTTGCCGTCTGGTATGGGCGCCAAAGCGACTTAGAAAGCCTCGCACGCCGGAAGCCGAACCCTTATTATATCCTCAAAGTGCTCCAGGACTTGCACGTGGCGAAGGCTGAAGCGATCCTCATGGATGACAGCTCCGCAGGCGTCTTAGCCGCGCAACGCGCGGGGATCGATTCCGTGCTCATTGCACGTGATGCGGAGAAGCAGTCTGAAGCGGAGCCGACTTACGTGGTGAGCGGCATCGGCGACCTCAGGCGGGTAATATGGTGCGGTGAGTAGCACGCAGTTCACACGATAGATAGCTTGTTATGCTGCGATATCGGTTTAGTCTGTATACGGAGAAGGTGAGCATGAAAAAGATCGAAACACCGATGATCGTCCTGAACGAGAAGGCCTACGTCGAGTCTGCAGGCGCACAAGGTCTGCAGCTCGCGCAGATCTGCGAGCAGGTCGCCGCCGAGCAGGCGTGCAGTATTGTGATCTGCCCGCAGCAGGTGGATCTCGCGAACGTCGCTGCAGCGGTACAGATCCCGTGCTTCGCACAGCACGTCGATGCGGTGGAGCCCGGCAGCCAGACCGGCTTTGTCACACTGGAATCCGTCAGAGGAGCTGGTGCGGCCGGAACGCTGGTGAACCACTCGGAGCACCGGCTGAAGATCGCGGAGATCGATTTTATCATCACGAAAGCCGCGAGCTTAAACCTGCTCACGATCGTCTGCACGAACAACCTCGCGGTCAGCAGAGCGGTGGCGGAGTTGAAGCCGTATGCCATTGCCGTCGAGCCGCCGGAGCTCATTGGTAGTGGTCGCGCGGTCTCTAAGGTCGATCCTGCGATCGTCTCGGATACCGTGAAGGCCGTGAAGCGTGTAGCCAACGACTGCGTCGTCCTGTGCGGTGCCGGTGTAACGAACGGCGAGGATGTGCGCGCCGCACTCGAGCTGGGCGCCGAGGGCGTGCTGCTCGCTTCCGGTGTGGTGAAGGCGAAAGATCAGAAAGCCGCGTTACGCGATCTGGCCGCGGGCTTGCGGTAGACGGGTGATAGCGATGGCAAAGCGCTGTCCCCGCTGTGGCTCGAAGGAGCTGAACCAGAAGCCGTGGCTCGGCGAGCTCTACGAATGCCGTGACTGCGGCTATCAAGGCGCGCTGGTGGTGGAAGATGGCGAGCTCGCTGATGCACTGGGTAAGAAGCTGAAGCGCGAAGAGGA
>CAYYNW010000023.1:0-13813 GCA_964473145.1 uncultured Halobacteria archaeon | reverse complement strand
TGGAAGATGGCGAGCTCGCTGATGCACTGGGTAAGAAGCTGAAGCGCGAAGAGGAGCAGTGATCCCTGATAGTACCGTCTAAGAGCTCAAGTCAGTCAGGTCGGGCAATCACCTTTCGCTAGCTCCGGCGTGTTGCACAACGGGTGCCCGAGCAGCTTAGTCACCACACAGGAACTGCTCAAGTTGCTCCGGCTCGACCAGCAGGTGCAAGAGTCGAACGGGCTCGCTCTTCTCGTAGATCCGCTTCAGGTTCTCCCGCTTCTTGAACGAAGCGAGGTTCCGCACCGCGGCCACCTGCTCTTCTGGAAGCTTCTTCGTCTCTAAATACCCCGCTTTTGCCGCGCGGGCTACCAGCGCCTTACCCGCATCGCTTCGCACGATCACCGTTGACCAGCCGTTCTCCGAACCGATCGAGCCCACGGAGACGTCCGCGAACTCCGCGGCGAAGTCGTAACAGTAATTGCAGGCCTCACGCGCGTAGGTGCGCATCGTCCGGATCGGCATCCTGAGCTTTTTACCGGCCTTCGTCTGGACGATGAAGCTGCCCTTGCGAATATTGAACTTCTCCACCTCCTCGATGCTCGTGCCCATCTCCTCCAGCGTCTTCTGCAGTTGAGCTGTATCGAAGGTCTCGGTGCAGAAGAGCCCGATAAGGTACTTCACGCGCTCCGCACCGACCTCAAAATGCTGCGAGACCTGGACTTTACGGACGCCCTCGATGTGGCACGGCAAGCCGGCAAAGGCAATTTGCTGGTAGCCCGCCTCCAGGGCCGCCGCCAAACCGATTACCGTGGGGCACTGCGTGTATTTCGAGCCGGCTGCTGCTAAGATCTCCTCTTTCGTGCGCGCGATGAACGGCTCTGGCTTCCAGGCTGCCTCTTCCGAACGTTTCGTTACGACGGCCGCATCGATTTCCCCCTGCTCCAGCAAGAAGATGAGCAGTGCGGATACCACCCCGCCATCCTGCGAGTGCGCGAGCACCGCCTTATCAGTCGCCCGCGCGGAACGTATATCGCCCTGGTAGTAGCCTAAGAGATTATCCGTTCGGACAGCGCCAAAAAGCGCGCGATCGAGCTCAAGTGGCGCGAGGAACGTCCGCGGGCAGAACTCATAGCACGCGCCGCAGATCTCGTAGCACTTCTTCTTCGTCTTCGGCAGCTCGTCTTCGTAGCTGATATACTCGGTACAGAACGCGCCACACGTCCCGCAGTAGCAGCAGAGCCCGTTATAGATCACCTCGGCCTCTAAATCCATGAGATTGCCCTTCGTTTTTAGCATCGCGTCTGCTCACCTCTTGATACTCGCTACTACGCTCGTCAACATCTCCTTATACTGCTCACCCTGCCGGGGCGTCAGGGTCGTGAAGCTCATTCGCGCATTCGGATGGTAGTAGCGGTCAATTGAGACCGCGCGAACCAGCGGATCAGTCGCGAAATTCTTGATGCAGGAGAGCATCTGGGAGGCGTAATAGTAGAGAATGCCGAAGAAGATCACAAAATCGTACTGCCCTTTGCCGTCCAACCCCTGCCAGGTCGGGTCGCGCAGACAGTTCGTGAGCTCGTGCAGGTTGCAGTACTGCACGTTCTCGGTGTAGCCGTTCTCGACGAAGCCCCTGATGCTGTGCCCGGTGGCCGCGATGGGGATTCCTTTCTTCCCCAGAGCGATCGCGATCTCCAGGAAGAAGTCATCCCTGAGGATCTCCGAGCCCACAATGAGCAGCGGCCGCTTCGCCCGCGAGATGAAGTTACCTATCACCTCCGGCGCGACGACCTCGCCCGTCTCCGGCCCGGGAATGTTCGCCACATCAAACGGTATTTCTGTTACCATGCTCTTGCTCCTTCTGCTTCTGCTCCTCGCTTCTTCGCTTCACGCTATTTCTTCTCCCGTATCAGTCGCTTCAGATTGGTCGGGTTAAATGACGGGTCGTAGCCCCGGATCGGGCCTTCGAGTATCCGTTTCAGCTTCCAGTCGATCTTCCAGCCCCGCTCCTCCTCCAGCTTCTTCAGCAATTCCGGCCGCTTGGCCACGGGCAGGTCGCTCGCGGTTCGCACGAAGAGGTGCCAATCCGGCGGATAGGTATGAAGGTACTTCAAGTTGAGATCGATATAGTGCGTGAGCTTGACTGATCGTCCGCGATCGGTATCAGAGGGGCGGAAACACAACTTCGCGATCATGGGCAGAGCCTCCTCCACCGTCTCACACGCCACCAGCAAATGCTGCGGCCCCGGTTCAACGTACACCTCGGACCCGTTACTGGCATCGATCAGTTTCCAATCTTCCTTGAGGTCGGCGCGACCGATGAATGCGCGACGGTATTTCACACTGTGCGGCCCGACGACCGCAGGAATCCCCAGGCGGTTGAAGCCCGTGGCGATGGAGGCTGCCTTCTGCGACATCGCGCCCCACGCCACGCCACAGGCGCCCACGCGGCTCAGGATATAATCCGCGATCTCTTCGTAGTTCCCCCGCAGCTTCCGCCCGGCGAAGATGCTCGCGATCTTTATCGCCGCATCGTGGATGTGCGCATTGGAGACGCAGGAGCCGATGTTGATCACCCCGCCACCGTCGAACCGGCCGTGATGTGTCTCATAGATGGTCTTCCCCTCCTCATCCTTCCAGAGCGCTGCATCGATCGCCATACACCCCGTCAAGGTCACGATATAGTTCCGTTCCGCGAACTCCTTCACGATCAGCCATGCATCCTTCGTACCCGCCGGGTAATTGCCGCAGCCGATCGGGGCGATCACGCCTGGAATCGTCCCCAGCACAATCGGCGCACCTACCTCGCGGATCTCGCTGTCCCAGATGGGC
This sequence comes from uncultured Halobacteria archaeon, assembly GCA_964473145.1. GTDB lineage: Archaea > Halobacteriota > Syntropharchaeia > Alkanophagales > Methanospirareceae > JACGMN01. The sequence continues at coordinate 11,002 of CAYYNW010000023.1, read as the reverse complement.
CCGCGCCCGATCCGCATCTTCCCGCGCTCTTCCATTAGCTGCGGGTACGCCGCTTTGGTGATCACATCGATGATCGGGATCTGCTTCTTGCACACCTGCTCGCAGCGGCCGCAGCCAACGCAGAGGTCAAACAACTCCGCGAGCGGCTTCAGATCGCCCGCAGCGGCGAGCCGGTTCGCTTCGCCGATCGTGAGCTTGGCCGGGCATGCAAGCGTGCAATTACCACAATTGATGCAGGCATGCACGTACCGTGTAAATTCCTCGTCAGTGAGGATAAGCGCGAGGTTCTTCCGCTTCTCCTCTATCTGGACCGCGGTCCTCACCGCTACCTCGCCCACCTGCTCGGGATCGAGGATGATGACGCCGGGAACGCGCTCGTTCACGAGATCCGCCACGATCGCATCAGGCTCGTCATCGGTACGGTTCACGAGCCCGTGCATCGCCTTGTCGTTCGTCACGATCAGGGGCGAGTGAACCCGTTGACAGAGCTCTAAGATATCCGCCCTGATGCACTGCTCGTCCACCACCACGACGTCCGCGATGCCCGTTCGAATCACCCGCAACTGCCGGCCGAGCGCGGCGGCTATCTTCGCCTTCTTGTATACTCGCGTGGTATCAATCGACGTACAGCAAATGCCCGCGAGCTCCACTTTATCCTCCAGCTTGTGCTCCGTTAAGTAATCACCAATGTCCGCAGCCGGGGGGACGTTGTGACCGATCACCAGTATCACGGGCTTATTCGGATCGATCGTTCCCATTCCCACCTCGACGAGCGGAACGTCAGGCCCACCACCGGGATGGCTCGTGGGCATACGATAACGGGCGATCTGAATGATGTCGGCCGCCTCTTTGCTGAGCGAATCGAGCATCCCCATGTGGAGCGCTTTAGATTCATAGTCCAGGTACGAGCCCTCCTGGCCTGTGGCGAGGGCGTCTGCTAACTGCACGATCTGCTCCTCCGCGTAATCGAAGACCTGCTCGAAATCGCCGATCGTCCTCGGCTTTATCCCGCAGATCAAGCGTGTGAGCGGGGCCTCAATGTCCACCTCGGGCCCAAAATCGATCGGCACGTCCCGGCCGAACTTCTTGATCAGGTCATGCAGGAGGTGCCGCCCGTGACCACAATGGGCGCTGCAACCGACCAGACAGGCGAGCAGCACGATTCGACCGTGCTGCGCGTCCATGCGTATTCCGCACGCGCCTTTCTTGTTTCCCGTCAGGTCACATTTACCGTACGTGCAGAGGCAGCACATATCGCACAACGGCGCGTAGAATGGCTTGTACCGGTTCAGGAGCTTGAAATCCCAGTCGCGGAGCGTGGCGATGCCGGGCATGGGATGAGGCCCCATCGGCTCCCAATCCTGCTCCGCCCGCTCTTCCACGATCTCACCGATGCTGATGCGCACATTCTCCAGGCCGCCAATTTTAAAGAGTTCGCCTCGGTTAATCGCATCCATGTTCTTAAAGTCCTCGTCTCGCTTCCCCAATTTCAGTCTGACGTAATGATACTTAAATCTTTGGCAACGAGCGCCGCGTTAAACCATTTTATTGCCCTAGCCTTAATAAGGGATAGCGGTAAAAGATCAAGAGCGAGGGCGAAGGCAGGAAGGCAGGCAGGCAAGGCGAAGCGAGAGAAGATAAGATGAGAAGAAGAGAGAAGACAGATCCGAGGATTCCACAGCTCATTGGGGAGTTGAAGCGGATCTCGAGGGAGCGTGACGTGCCGCTCTGGCGGGATATCGCCACACGGTTGGAGAAGCCGCGACGGCACTACGCTGAGGTGAACCTGAGTAAGATCAACCGGTACTCGACCGAGCATGATACGATCGTGGTGCCCGGTAAGGTGCTGAGCGCGGGGCGGCTCGAGAAATCGGTCACCGTCGCCGCGCTGGGGTTCAGCAAGAAGGCCTACGAGGCGATCAGCTCTCGCGGGACATGCATGAGCATTGAGGACTTGACGGAAAAGAACCCCAAAGGGGCTGGTGTGAAGATTATCGTTTGAGTACCTTTTTCTGAAGAAAGAGCGTGAATATTGAAAAGAGCAATGGGGATAGAAGTCATCGATGGGGACGGGCTCATCCTGGGACGTCTGGCGAGCGCCGTGGCAAAGCGGTTACTGCGCGAGCAGGATGCGGAGATCGTCATCGTGAACGCTGAACGTATCGTTATCAGTGGCTCACGGGACTGGATCTTCAAGGAGTATAAAGCGCGCCAGGATCGGGGCTCGCAGGAGAAAGGGCCGTTCTACCCGAAGATGCCTGATCGGATCGTGAAACGGACGATTCGGGGCATGCTGCCCTACAAGCGTGCGAAGGGGCGAGACGCGCTCCACCGGGTAAAGGTCTTCCTGGGCGTCCCGCCGGCATATGAGGCCTTCGAGCGGGGCAAGCTGGAGCATGCCGCCGCAGAACGGTTGTCTCGGAAATACGTAACGGTTGGGGAGGTAAGTGAGAAGTTAGGATGGGCACCAAGGCTAAGGTAAAGAAAGTCGTGCATGAAGTCGGGAAGCGAAAGACCGCGGTCGCACGCGCAACAATCACCGAGGGTAAAGGGGTAATCCGTATCAACAAGAAGCCGCTGGATGTCCTGGAGCCCGAAGTGGTCCGGGCAAAGTTAGCGGAGCCGTTCTTTATCGCAGCTCAGTTTCCTGAGATTGACACGCAGAGCATCGACGTGGAAGTGAACGTCCACGGAGGCGGGTTCATGGGCCAGGCTGAGGCGGCCCGCACTGCAATTGCTCGTGGCCTGGTCGAATGGACGGCGAACGAGAACCTGCGGGAGAGCTATCTCAGCTACGATCGGAGCCTCATGGTGAGCGACATGCGGAATAAAGAGCCGAAGAAGTTCGCCGCGAAAGGTGCACGGGCAAAGCGACAGAAGTCGTACCGTTAGGTAAAGGGCGAGGCGATGATTCCAGTCAGGTGTTTCACGTGCGGCAAGGTCATCTCGGACGTCTGGGACGAGTACCGGGAGCGGATCAAGCAGGAGGATCCGGGGACGGTGCTGGACGAGCTGGGGATACGCCGGTATTGCTGTCGGCGAATGCTACTCACGCATGCTGAGCTACTCGATGAGATCGCGCCCTATGGCTGAGGAGTGCGGTACTGTTAAGGGGGGTTGTAGGGTAGCTTGGTCTATCCTTCGGCGTTCGGGACGCCGAGACCTGAGTTCAAATCTCAGCAACCCCATTCGCTTATCATATGGACGGAGAGGTTGATCTGCTTGACTGACGGAAGAGCACGGTATACGAAATACGAGAAAGCACGCATCATCGGTGCGCGAGCGCTCCAGATCGCGATGGGCGCGCCCGTGCTCATCGAGATCGACGAGATCGATCCAATCGAGATCGCGATCGCGGAATTTGAGAAAGGGATAATCCCGATCACGGTGAAACGAACTGAAGACTGAGTTCAGCCCGGTGCCTACGATCCGGGATAAGCTTCCTGATTGATTGCACGCTACCTGCTTCTTCTTCTTGCTCTACCGCGCTTTACGGGTTTGCGTGATTCGATCGCAGGCTCGCTCACCAACCCCGCACCTGTAACAGCTCATCCTCAGCCAGGACGCTCACTTCGATCCCCTTCATCGGCGTACCCAGCCCCTTGGAGAGCTCCGCTAGTTTCTTCGGATCGTCGTAATTGTTCACCGCTTCCACAATCGCCGCGGCCATCTTCGCCGGTTGCTCTGATTTGAAGATGCCGGAACCAACGAAGACACCATCAGCGCCGAGCCGCATCATGAGCGCGGCATCCGCAGGTGTGGCCACGCCACCAGCCGCAAAGTTCACCACGGGCAAGCGCTGCAGCTCCGCCGTCTCCTGCACCACGGCGACCGAGACCTTCAGCTCCTTCGCCACGTCCCGCAGCTCCTCCTCGTTCTTGCCCGCGAGAGCCCGTATCTCGCCCAGGATCAGTTTCATGTGCCGGACCGCCTCTTTCACGTCGCCTGTTCCCGCTTCACCTTTCGTCCGGATCATCGCGGCTCCTTCCTCGATGCGGCGCAATGCCTCGCCTAAATCACGAGCACCGCAGACGAAGGGTACGGTGAATCGCCGTTTGTCCACGTGATGCGTGTCCACCGGCGTGAGCACCTCTGATTCATCGATCATATCCACTCCCAGGGCCTCGAGTATCTCAGCCTCGAGGAAATGCCCGATCCGACACTTGGCCATTACCGGTATGGTAACCGCCTCGATGATCGCGGCGATAACCGCGGGATCGGCCATACGTGCAACCCCGCCCGCCTTGCGAATATCCGCAGGCACGGCATGCAACGCCATCACCGCAATTGCACCTGCATCCTCCGCTATACGCGCCTGTTCCGGCGTTGTGACGTCCATGATCACGCCGCCCTTTTGCATCGAGGCGAACCCCCGTTTTAAGAGGTCCGTGCCATGCCTCAAGCCCTCAATACCCCGCTCGTGCTTCATCTTCACCCTCTTCTGCTTCCTTTACTGCTCTGGTTCGTCGTGGAGTTTCGCGCCTGTGTGGTACTCTCGCTGGTACGTTCAGCTGTAATAAGTAAAATAACAACACCCCACTTAAATAACTTTGAATGCGACTCGCTTTTGAGCTCTCGGGCGAGCACGAAACGCTGCCGAAGGCCGAGCTGCTTGCTTCGCTCGATGCTCTTGGGCTGCGGTACAAGGCGCAGCAGGTGGCCACTCGACTCATGGTCGTCGAGGCGAGCATCGCACCGGCGACTCTTCACCTGCTCGCACGCCGACTGGGAATGACGCATCGCATTTACGAGCTGGAGAGTGTCTGCGCGCTGGAGGAAGGTGCCGTGCTGAACTTCGTACGCAGCCTGGATCTCGAGACGATCATGCGGGAGAAACGCAGCTTTGCGGTGCGATCCCGGCTCATCCAGGGATGCAGGTGGTATGCGCACCGCGAGGTGGTATTGAAGCAGATCGGTGCGGAGATCAAGAGCAAAGGGTATCGCGTGGATCTCGTGCATCCCGATCACACCTTCGTCCTCCTCGGCACCGCGCAGGCAGTTCTCTTCGCTTCACTCCTGCAGGTAGTCGAGAAGCACCAGTTCGTGGAGACCGTCCCGCGATCACGGCCGTTCTTCTCGCCGGGCGTGATCATGCCGAAGATTGCACGCGTTTTGACGAACCTGAGCGGCGTGAGGGAGAACGAGCACTTTCTCGACCCGTTCTGCGGCACGGGTGGGATCGTAATTGAAGCGAGCAAGCTAGGCGCGAAGAGCATCGGCGCGGATGTGCAGGAGAAGATGGTGCGCGGTGCGCGGGAGAACGCGGCATTTTTCAACCTGGCCGCGGACCTCTTCCTCAGTGACGCTGCTCGCCTGCCCGTGCGAACTGCGAGCATCGATGCTGTCGCTACTGACCTGCCGTATGGCCGGGCCTCCCCGATCGCCTGCGTGGAGGCTCGAAACACCACTGAAGCCGGAGCGAGCAGGGCCCAGCTGTACCGTGAGGCGCTTGTGGAGCTGTATCGCGTTCTTAAACCAGGTAGAAGGGCCGTGATAGTCGCGAATTCACCTGCGCTCGGGAGCACGGCCCGCGAGTGCGAGTTCCAGTGCCGCGAGGTGCACAGCTACCGCGTGCATAAAAGTCTGACGCGGTATATCCATCTTCTCGAGAAACGGTAGGTAGCTTTTTATGCTTCATCCCGGAGATATAAAAAGTGGCAGTGGATGCAGCGCAGCGGGTGAGCAAGGTGAAAGTGCGGTTGCCGAACGGTAGTGAAGTGGAAGCGGCTAATGTCGACTTCAAGACGCTGAAAGAGGAGTGGAACGAATACCAGCTGGAAGACGGCACGGTCCTGAAGTTCAAGACGGTGGTGAGTAACATCATACGCACCGAGAGTTATGATCCAATGACGGGCGACCCGGTCTACCATGTCCGTTCCACGAATATCCTGCGGGTAAACGTGCCTGAGGAGATGAAACGACTGCCTGCTTCGCGGAAGTCCGGTACTGAAGACGCGGGAGTAGAGGTGGGATAGCCTCATTCAGATCGTCCTCCCTTCTTGAGTCTCACTTCCTTACCCTTCCGCCGGGGCACGATCTCGATTGCCGCGTGCTCATAGCACGTCTTCAATTCTCTGCCGCGCTGGAGATAATCGAGGAAGAGCGCTAAGGCCGCGATTTCCGAGTGCGGCTGGCTGCCGATGGCTATATTCCAGTCCGCCAGCTCGTATACCTCGTACGGCACCTTCTTCGCACCCACCACGACCATGATACGCGCTCCTTCGTGTTCCGCTTGCTCTCGTATCTCCTCGATCACGTCGAGGATGTTCTCACCGTACATGGTGAGATGGCAGACCTTCCCGCCTTCCCGCTGCCAGCGTTTCAGCTCTTCGTGCCACGTCACGCCTGATCTCACGAAGAACTCACCGCCCCAGCGAGCAGTCACCCGGTTGAGGCTCCGCTCCACGCTCGTATCAGTTGCCGTGAGGAGCATGCCGCGTGCTCCTAAGGCACGACCGACCAGGCCGAGGTGCGTTGTTACCCGTTTATCGCGCTCCACACGATGCCCTAAGCGGAGTATGACGATCTCCATCGCTCTTCCTGCACGCAGGTTCAGTCATCATGAAGTATTCAAGTGTAATGAATCATGCGCGATCAAAGCACGATATGCCAAGAGCAGGTGTAGCAAATATTTATTTGGTGCTCTTTCCCTGGAAAGGAAGCGACTACCATTCTTCCTAGGGTATGGATATGACGAAGCACTCACAGCACGGGCCGATGCACTGGACTGAGCTCCAGGAAGAGATACGGGAGTGCAGGCAGTGTGCCACTGCGTCCCTGGCTGAGGTCCACTGCCCGGACGCGAGAGTACCTGTCGTGGAGCCGAGGACCGTGAAGCTCCTCTTCATTTCCGAGGCACCGCCCCTGAAGAATCACTGCTACTTCTACTATGAAGCAGCGAGTGACCGGCTCCGCGAGCGGGTGTTCGGCATCTTACGCGAGCTGGGCTATGAGATCAGCACGATCCAGGACTTCTGCAATGCCGGGTTCTACCTGCTGCCGACCGTGAAGTGCGCCTCAGCAAAAGGTGGGCGAAACAGCGCGCCGAGTGGTCGTGTCATCACGCTCTGTGCCGGAGTGCATCTGAAACGAGAGATCGAGCATATTCTGCCCGACGGTATACTCTTGTTGGGCCGGACGGCGCTCCACGGGTTCTTATACCTCTGCGAGCTGTGGGAGGTGGAGCTACCACCTTTTCTGAGCAAGCGGGGAACCGTCAGCGACGTCGCGGGCACCCTGCTGAAGCTGCAGCTTGGTGGGAAAGCAATTACCGTCATGCCTTCCTACTGGCCGACGCGGAGACACCGGAAATACCACGAGATAGGGGTGCATATCCGTCAGCTCATGGCGGAACTAGACCGTGTGAAGCGCTTATAAGACCTGAACACGAACGTAGTATTCATGTCGGCACCGCACCTGCCTGGTTCAGGGCCGCTCGTATGGCTGCAGGATGATATTTCCCTGCGGGGTAAGAAACGGGCGACCCTGGTATGCATCGTGGAATCGCCGCAGCCCGAGGATTTACCAGAGACCGTCACCTCCCTACTGGAGACCGGACTCTCGCAGCTGGCGATGATGCGGGAGGCGCTACGGGTGATCGAGGAGCTTTTACGACGCGATGGGCGGTTTGACGACCTGGCGCGCGAGGTGGGCACCTACCGGGAGATCGTCTTTCGAGAAGATCGCCACGGCCCATTCACCATGATCGAAGCGCGTGCGATCATGAGCACGATGCGGCGCTGGCTGGAGACGATCGAACGTCGGGTTGCGACCAGCCGGGATTAGGTGCGCTGCTCGGTACGTACGTACTTACCTACACGGCCTCAATCGTGGAGGGTGGCTTCTTGGTGATGTTGTACGTCACGCTCACTACCTCGGGCAGTTCAGTCGTGATGCGGTCCGCTAACCGTTCGAGGACCTCGTAGGAGAGTCGCGTTGGCGTGCCCAGTTGCGCATCGGTGCTGTCCCAGCAGCGCACCTCGATCTGCATGCCGTACTCTCGTCTTCCCGCGCGCATCCCCGTGACCCGGTCTTCATGGAGGATCGCGAGATATTGAAATGCGCCCGAGTGTCGAAGCTCCTCCTCAACGAGCTGTGTTGCCGCTCGTACCACCGCGACGCGTCCCGGAGTGACCTCGCCGATGATGCGTGCGGCAAGTGCCGGCCCGGGGAAGGGCGGCCGGGTATAAATCTCCGCGGGTAGCCCGAGTGCCTTTGCTACAACGCGCACTGCTGGTTTCCGCAGCTGAATTAGCGGCTCCAGTACGGTGTAGCCGAAAACGGCTTGCGTATTGATGCCAAGCTGCTCGAGGATGTTATGCTGCCGTTTAATGCCCGCGACCGTCTCCTCCACATCGGTATAATTCGTGCCCTGGAGGAGGTATTTCGCGCCACTCGCGCGTACCAGCTTGCCGAAGACCTCCTTGTAAAAGGTTTGCGTGATCGCTTCACGTTTCGCTTCGGGGTCCCGCAGGCCTTTGAGCGCGGTGAAGAACGCCTCCCGGGCATCGATAAGCTCGACCGCTATGCCGAGCTTAGTGAAGAGCGCAACGATCCGCTGCGGCTCGCCCTGCCGCATCAGCCCGTTCTCAATGAAGTAGGTCTTCAGGCGATCACCCAACGCGCGGTGCCCGAGCAGCGTCACGGTTGACGAGTCAACGCCGCCGGAGAGCGCGTTGACCGCAATGCCCGTTCCTCCTACGGCCGATCTGATCGCCGCGACCTGCTCCTTGATGAATGCTTCGGGCTGTAAGTCCTCGAGCGTGATCTCCTTGAGTTGCATGATCGTACTAGCGATCGGCTCGTAATAAACTTAGTAGTACTACCAGATGCTCCGGTAATCCTCCGGATTCTCGATCCATTTCACCAGGTCTGAGATATCTCGATTGTAGAGTTCACCCATCTTCTCTCTTCACCTTACGCCTATCCGGTCGCGATCTCGACGAACGAGTCGTACTGGTGGAACGTGGGCACGACCCACGCGACGACCTCGAAGTAGTAGTTCTGACCGGGCTGCATCGGGTACTCGATAATGTGCGAATTCTCGGCGACGACGAACTCAGCGGCCATGAAATCCTTCGGCGCGAGATAGACCTTGCCCGCGTCGATGTGGTTCGTCATCCACATCCAGGACTTATCGTTCTCGTCCTTCTTGCCGAAGAGCCCGGCGACCGATTTGTAGTACGGCACGCGCTCGGAATCCGGCCGGTTGAGGTAGAGCAGATCGGTCCGGTTGCCGATGAGGTATGCCGGCTCGAAGTCGCCATCCATGAGCCCGATCGCGGTATTGATATCGTCGTAGATATCCGTGCCGGTCTCGCCGCTCCACTTGCCCTTATTCGTGGATGTCGTGATCTTCCCGTTCGCGTTCGCCTGCGCGGCGCCGACGAGCCCCTTCACGCCGAGCGCGGAGTTGCCATTGAGCGCGAAGTCATCCTCCGCGCGGTGCATGTCGCGCATCGAGATGTCTGCGAGCCGGACCTTCGACTTCGGATCCAGCTTGAGGTCCTTCGCGTTCAGCCCGAACCCGGTCGCGATCTGGAATACCTCGTGCTTCGCGGACGTTGCGGAGATGCCCATCGTCTTCGGCACGCTGCCCTTCGCGACGACCTGCGCGCCCGGCCCCGTGCGATCGTACTTCTGGACGACATCAATCGCGATATCTTCACCCACGTTCCGCACAGGCAGCACGTTCCGCGCCGCCATGTTGTCCTTGTACTTCTCGACGTAGAGCGCGATCTCCCGTTCCCACTCCTCCACAAAATGCTGCAGGATAGCAGCGTCATTCTGGATCATGCTACAGCAAAATCACCTCACACTGCTCCAGCTTGTGGATCAGGTCGCTCGACGCATTCGCGAGCGCGACGGTCGAAGCGATCTGGAGCGATATCTGGGTCGTCGAATCCACGGATTTCACGCGATTGATCTGGCAGTTCCCGTTGAGATCGTTCAGCAGGATGTAATCGCCGGCTTTGAGCTTGCTGATCAAGCCAGAGGCCGTCATCGTGACGGTCGTATCGCCGATCGCGACATCCGCGGCGACGACCTCGCAGTTCTGCAGGTCCACGTCTTCCAGCGCGCGTGCAAGCGAGAGCAGCGTGCGTGTGCCCCCGGCCTGCGAGCCCGCCTCTTCGAAGACGCCCACGGGCAAAGTGTTCGTCCCCGTGGAGAGATCCGCGAGCTCGAGGTAATCGCCCGCGACGATATCCTGCGCGGTCGCGTTATTGGGCGTCACCCAGACGCGGCACCGGCCCGCCGTGATGACGGGCACGATATCGTACTTCGAATAATACCCCTCCTCCGTCTTCTCGACGAGATCGAGGTCCGCAATACCAAGGATGTTGTAGTCGTCCCCTGTGCACCGAGTGCTTCTGATCGTGCCCGCGGCACTGCGCTGCACGGCCGCGCCGAACGCGATGAGCTCCGCGGCGGCCATCTCACCGATCACGTCAAATGCGTTCACGTTAACAGGCTTCATTTCCCTTTCTTCACTTCCCTCCTATCTTCGCGTATGCCTCATCGATGCGTTGTCTGCCGCCCGCGGTTGGATGGAGCTGCGGCACGCTGAATTTGCCGGTCTTCAGCTCTTTGACCATGTCGAGTTCCTTCTTCAGGTCGTCGAGCGCCATCTTCTCCAGATCCGGCCGCTGCTTCGCGTGCTGCAGTGCTTCGAGCTCGTTCACGATCGCATCCTTCTCGCTCTTCACGATCGCCTCCAGCTGGGTTTTGAGCTCGTCGCGCTCCGCGGCGAGTTGCGTGGTCGCGACTTTGAGCTGCGTGAGTGCGTCCTTAACCTGGACGAGATTGAGCGCGTCGGCATTCGTGGAATCCTTGCTTCCCTTCTTCGTCGTGATCACTTTCCGGATCTTCCGGAGTAGCTCGAGCAGGCCCTTGTCCTTCATCGCTTTCGCGCGTTCGATTGCGGCATCGAGCTTGTCGATCACATCTGGCGGCATCGGGTACGCGTAGGCGTCGAGGTTGATCCCGCAGCCCTGTGCGAGCG
>CAYYNW010000022.1:0-17679 GCA_964473145.1 uncultured Halobacteria archaeon | reverse complement strand
TCGCAGCAAGTCATGCAGCGTCATCACTCGCTAAAGACTGCAGCAGGATGTGAGCGCGGCAAATTTTCAGGACACTTGGCATATCTACTTGCCCGCCAGAACTTCACCGGCTACGATCCTGCGGATCCATCCATCAGAAGTTTGCGGGATTGTATTCTCCCTGAAGCCACGGGAAGAGATGAATGCCGAAGACGTGTCCATCGGTTGGATCTATCTGCACAACGAAGGATACTTTCGACGTGGTCGTCGACGACTCGCCTCCCACGGCATAAATGGGTTTACCTGCTGCCTCCGTTAATTCAGGTGCTGCGAGTTTTACCTGGCTTCCTGCAAATCTCTTCGTGACGAACTCGGTAGCAATCTTCTCGGCCTTTTCCACGCTTATATCCTCGCTCATATTATCTTGCTTATAGCGCCACACCTTATAAAAAGCTTCGGGATTTCTTACCCTAACGCCACATCGAGCACCATCATCACCGCGAACCCGAGCATCGCGCCCAGCGTGGCCAGATCCGCATTGCCGCCCCGCTGTGACTCTGGCACTACTTCCTCTACCACCACGAAGATCATCGCGCCCGCCGCAAACGCCAGCGCGTATGGCAGGAGCGGCCGGGCGATGAGCACCGCTGCCGCGCCCGCCACACCCGCTAGCGGCTCAACCACGCCCGAGAGCTGCCCGTACCAGAAGCTCTTCAGTCGCGAGAGCCCTTCACGACGCAGCGGCATGGCGACTGCGAGCCCTTCCGGAAAATTCTGGATGCCGATACCGATGGCCAGGGCGACGGCCGCTACAAATGTCGCAGCGGGAAGACCGGCAGCCACCGCGCCGAACGCCACGCCAACCGCAAGGCCCTCGGGGATATTGTGCATCGTGATTGCGAGAATGAGCAGCGTGCTCCGCTGCCAGCTCGTCTTGATACCCTCCGCTTCTTGGACAGGGAAGCCGAGGTGGAGATGCGGCAGCACTCGATCGATGCCGCGGAGAAATGCGCCGCCGAGGAGGAAGCCGGCGGCCGCGGGAACCCAACTGGGGAGTTCGCTCCCTTCGGCCATCTCAATTGCTGGCGCAAGCAGTGACCAGAAACTGGCGGCGATCATCACGCCCGCTGCAAAGCCGAGCATCCCATCAAGCACCTTCCGGCTCACGTCCTTTGCGAGAAAGACCGTGCCGGCCCCAAGCGCGGTGATGAACCACGTAAACAGAGTTGCAATGAGCGCCTGCAGTACCGGATGAAGGCTTTGCAGATACGTTATCATTCGCTCACCACTGCGCTAACCGCGCATATACCGCTATAGGATTCATCCCTCGATCCTCGCGCGCGCTTCACACCACCGGACCGCTTCGGGTACTCCACGGCATATTGGGCGGCGTCGTGAGCCACCAGTCGCTCGGGCAGTCAGGTCGCGCCCTTCTTGCGTTTATAATCTTTGATCGCCTCTTGCAGCGCGTTCGCGGCCAGATTAGAGCAGTGCATCTTCCGCGGAGGCAACCCTTCAAGCTCATCGGCAACGTCCTGCCGGGTGATCTTCATCGCTTCGTCCAGGTGCATCCCTTTCGCCAGCTCGGTTACCATACTGCTCGTCGCGATCGCCGACCCGCAGCCGAAGGTTCTGAACTTAATGTCCGTGATAATCTCGTCCTTTACCGTGATGAACATCTCCATCAGGTCACCGCAGACGGGATTGCCCACCTTCCCATAGCCGTCCGGGTTCTCGATCACCCCCACGTTCCGCGGGTTCATGAAATGCTCCATGACTTTCTTGCTGTATCCGATCTGCTCAGCATCCAGATTGCCCATCAAGTTCACCTTGCTTACTTGCGGGTTGTTGCTCGCGGCATATAAAAGGTGCAGTAACCCGCAGCGCCGTCGAATGAGCTTAGAGCGGTGAAAGTGTCCTCAACCGCTGGACCGTCTCGTGCACCGCGGTGGTGATCGCGGGTATCTGCTCGAGCGTGTTTGACCGCCCGAGCGTGATCACCATTGACCCATGCGCTTCTTCGTGCTTCAACCCGATGGCCAGGAGCACGTGAGACGGTTCCAGGGTCTTCGACGAGCACGCGGAGCCCGTTGCTACCTGGATATTGAACCGCGTGTCCATATACAACTGGATACTCTCACCCTCGATCCGGCTGAACCGGAAACTGGCATGATGCGGGAGCCGCTGCGTGGGATGACCCGTGAGATACGACTCTTCGAGCTTCAAGATTTCGCGGATAAGGGTATCGCGAATGCGCTGTAGCCGCGCGCTTTCTTCGCGCATCTCAGCCTTCGCGAGCCGTGCCGCCTCACCCATGCCCGCGATCGCAAAGACGTTCTCGGTCCCCGACCGCAGCCCGCGCTCCTGCCCGCCGCCCGGGAGGATGGGTTGCAGCTTCACACCAGGCTTGACGTACAGCGCCCCGGCGCCCCGGGGCCCGTAGAGATCATTGGCTGAGAGCGTCAGGAGATCGATCCCATCCGCCTGCACATCGATCGGGATCCGGCCTGCCGCGGCCGTGGCGTCCACGTGCAGGTACTGTCCCCGTTCATGAACCAGCTCACTGAGCTCCCTGATCGGCTCGATCGTCCCGATCTCGTTGTTCGCGTACATGATCGAGGTCACCGTGGTCTCCCGGGTCACCAGCTCGCGCAGCTGCGCGAGGTCAACGATACCCGTGTAATCGACGGGAATGAGCGAGAACTCGAACCCGCTCTTCTGCAGCTCCTTCATGGGGTTGAGGACCGAGATGTGCTCGATGGCGCTCGCGGCGATCTTCTTACCCTTTCCGATGTTCCGCTGTGCGGTGCCGTGGATGGCAAGGTTGTTTGCTTCCGTCGCGCTCGCTGTGAAGATAATACTGGCCACCGTCTCGGCGTTGAGCAGCTCGGCCACGTTCGCCCGTGCCTCTTCAAGCGCCCGCTTCGCTGCTAAGGCGAGCGAATAGAGCGCGAACGGATTCCCGAAGTCATCCTTGAGATACCGCTCGGCGAACGCCAGTACCCGAGGATCAACGGGCATCGCCGAGGCGTGATCGAGGTAAATTCGACCCTTCAAGCATCCTCACCTGCCTCTTAGAACCACATAGTCGCGCCAGCATCGAGTGCCAGATCGTTCAGGGTCGCAGCACCCACCACCTTCACGCCCGGTAGTAAGTTGACCTTCTCCCAGCCGAGCATCTGCTTCGACGCCTCGCAGGCGTAGATCTCGATCCCCAGCTCCATGCTCCGCTTCAGCAGCTCGCCCACACTGGGAAAGGAGCCGAGCTTGATCTTATCAGCCGCGCCGGGGAGCAGGATCTTCAAGCCCATGCCCAGATAGTAGAGCGCGGGCTTGAGATCCATCGCCTTCGCCGTTTGTGCCAGGACCAGGGGCGCATACTGCCGCTCCGGCAGGTCGCTCGTCTGCACATACAAGATCGAATTCTCATCCTTCATCCTCTCTCCACCTCCGCTTCTTGGATATCGCCTCTGTTCATTTCATCCGTTTGATATAGAAGGTCAGTATCGTGCCCGTCTTCACGAATTTGAGGAGTTCGTGGCCCGTCCGCTTTGCCCATCGCTTGATGTCCTCTTCAGCCGCAGGGTCGTCTGCCTCCACTTTCAAGACCTGCCCGACCTCGAGCTTCTCGATCTCTTCCTTTGTCATGGCAATGGGCATCGGACAGTAAAGACCGAGACAATCCAGCTCCGCATCGGGACTAAGCTCACTCTCAGATGCCATGATCAATCATTCCTCCTGTAACTACCTTGGGGCTACGGCTAGAAAAAAATGTTCGGTGTGAGCACTCACTCAGGCAAGCAAGCACGAATGCGGCTCGAAGATCCCGCAGGACGGATGTTCTCATGATGTTGGCACCTCAGCTCAGCACCTTTGCGGGCATCTATCTATCCGAGGTACTTCTGAGGATTCGCCTCGAACGCTTTCTTGCAGCCCGGCGCGCAGAAGTAATAGGTCTTCCCCTGGTACGAGGTCTTGAACTTCGCGGTCTTCTCGTCGACCATCATCTTGCAGACCGGATCGATTGCCATCTTGTTGCTCTCACTCACCTCCTGCTCCTTTAGCTTCTTCTTCCCGCTTACGCTTTTTCACCGGCGGCACGTAGCCCCGCAAGAGCAAGGAGAGCGAGACGACCGTGACGGAGCTCATCGCCATCGCGAACCCCGCGAGCTCAGGCCGGAAGGTGATCCCGAAGACGGGGTAGAGGATCCCTGCGGCCAGTGGAATGAGCGCGGTATTGTATGCAAAGGCCCAGAAGAGGTTCAGCTTAATCCGGCCCATCACCTTCTTGCTCAGCTGCACGGCTGCCACGGCGTCCAGCAGATTATCCCTGATCAGGACGATCTCACCGCTCTCGATCGCCACGTCCGTGCCGCTGCCGATCGCGATCCCGACATCGGCCTGTGCCAGTGCGGGCGCATCATTGATCCCATCACCGACGAAGGCGACGACCTCGCCCCTGCTCTGCAGCCGTTTCACCTCCTCCGCCTTCTCCTGCGGGAGCACCTCGGCCAGCACCCGCGATATGCCAATCTGCTTCGCAATCGCCTGCGCGGTACGTGTATTATCGCCTGTGATCATCACGACATTCAGTTTCATAGCCGTAAAGGCGCGTATGGCCTCCCGGGCGCTCTCCTTGAGCGTATCGGCAATTGCGATGATCCCCGCGAGTTTGCCCTCACGCGCGACGAGAATAACCGTCTTGCCCTCGTTCTCCAGCCGCACGAGCTGCTCTCCCACCTTCTCGGGGTACGCGATCGCACGCTCCTCGAAGAGCGTACGGTTCCCGATGAGCACCTCACTGCCGCCGACGGTCGCGACAACGCCTTTGCCGCTGAAGGTATCGAACCGCTCGCTCGCGTCAAGCTCAATCCCCTGCTCTTCCGCATTCCGCACGATCGCCTCGGCGAGCGGATGCTGGGAGTTCTTCTCCACGCTCGCTACCAGCTTCAGCAGCGCGCGATCACCGAGCGTGAGACCGATCACGTCGGTGACTTCCGGCTTGCCCTTGGTGAGCGTTCCGGTCTTATCAAAGACGATCGTGGTGAGTTTCTCCGCGATCTCCAGCGCCTCGCCGTTCTTCACCAGCACGCCCAGTTCCGCGCCGCGGCCCACGCCGACCGTGACTGCAGTTGGTGTTGCGAGCCCGAGCGCGCAGGGGCAGGCGATGACGAGGACGGAGATCAGCGCGGTGAGTGCAAAGAGGAGCGTATTACCAAGGAGCACGTACCAGACCGCAAAGGCGCTGAGCGCAATCGCTAAGACCGTGGGGATGAAATAGCTCACCGCTCTGTCCGCGATGCGTTGCACGGGCGGTCGTGAGGACTGGGCCTCCTCCACCAGCCGGATGATCTGTGCGAGCACCGTCTCTTTACCCACCTTCGTCGTCCGGAAGGTGAGCACACTGTTCGTGTTCAGCGTTCCCCCGATGACACTCGCGCCCGCCTGCTTCAGCACGGGAAGCGGTTCACCGGTGATCACCGATTCGTCCACGTAGCTCTCACCCGCGATGACCACCCCATCAACCGGTATCTTCTCGCCCGGTTTGACTAGGACATGATCGTCGAGTTGCACGTCCTCGATGGGGATCTCACCTTCCTTCCCATCTCGAATGACCGTGGCCGTTCGAGGCTGCAGCCCCATCAGCCGTTTAATCGCCTCTGAGGTCTTCCCTTTTGCACGTGCCTCCAGGTATCGACCAATGGTGAGGAAGGCGGCGAGCATGAGTGCCGTCTCGTAAAAGAGGAACTCGCCGGTAAGCACCACGCCAAACGTTCCCAGTAGGCTTGCCAGGAATGCGACGCCCATACCCATCGAGTACATCACATCCATGTTCAGATTCCGGTTCTTCAGCGCGCGATAGGCCGCGGCGAAGATCGGGTGGCTCACATAGACGAATGCGGGCGTGGAGACGGCGAGCATGAAATACCCCAGAGGGATGGGCAGCATCACGGGGAGGTACATCAGCATCATGAGCGGGATAGCAACGGCGAATCCCACAACGAACCGGTTGCGTTTCGCCCGTAAATCACGGTCACGCGCGATTCGTTCGCGATCCTCCGCATCCTCGCCCGCGCGGCCGAGGTACTGGTAGCCCGCCTCTTCGATCGCCTTCCGCATCTCGGCAACCGTCGTCAGCCGCGGGTTGTAGGTTACATACGCTCGCTCAGCGCCGAGGTTCACGGTGACCTCGATGACCCCCTCAAGGCTCTGGAGCGCGTTCTCGATGGTCTTAACGCACATCACGCAGGTCATGCCGCCGATCTTCAGCGTTGCCTGCTCGTGGATCACGCGGTACCCCGCGTCGATTACCGCCCGCTCGAGGTCGTCGAGCTTCGCTCTGCCCGGATCGTACTCGATCGTGGCCGTCTCGGTGCCTAGGTTCACCTGCGCATCCGCAACGCCCATCGTGCCCAGGAGCGATTTCTCGATCGTCGTTGCGCAGGTCGCACAGGTCATGCCCGAGATCTTCAGTTCCGCCTTCTTCCGCGCTTCCGCCATTTTCCAGCACCCTGATCAATCAGTACAGGTTGTGCGCCCAAAAGAGGCGAAGGCAGTCTAAAACCTGCGGTAGAGAAGTCAGAGGAATCGTTCAAATCGGTCCTTCTTCGCCTTGCAGATCGGGCAGATCTCCGGTGGCCCTTCACGGGCACAGAGGTAGCCGCAGACGCGGCAGCGCCAGACGGGCAGCGGGAGAATCGTTAAGGTCGCCGGCTCGCGCTTCTCCCGTTTCCGCGCGTCACGTGGCGGTCGTCGTTCTGGTATCGAGGCGACTGACTGCTCACCTTTGAGCACCCGGTCAGAGACGTAAAGGCCACAGTAACAGGCCCCGAACTCTACGACATCCTGATCACGGTAATCGCAGGGGCAGATAATGTCAAGATCTTCATCCTTCGTGCCTGCAGCCAGCCTGCACGGACAGGCCCAGTAGCCGTACCGCTGCTCGTTGAGGAGCAGGCCCTGCACCAGCTCCTTCGTGTGCTCCACCTCGGGATTGAGGTGGTAACCTCCCGCTTCAGCCTCCTGCTGCAGCCGTTTAACGAGCTTTTCGACCTTCTCATCAGGCACATCAGCTTCCTTCTTCATCTTCCCAGGACCTCGCGAATCCGCCGCTCCTGAAAGCCGATTATCGTCAGGTTATCGTCGATCACGAGCGTGGGGAATGAGTGCATCGCATTGTGGTGTGCGAGCTCATCCAGGATTTGCTCGCGTTCAGCGCCCTGCAGTTGATCGACAAAGACATAGGAGAACTCGATACCTAACTCCATAAGGAGCCGCTTCGTCTTTTTGCACCAGACGCAGGTGCTCAAGGCGTAGAGAACTACCTTGCCCCTGTCCTTTCCTTTCACGTGCTCGAACGTCATGGTCAATGATTGAGGTTGTCACCGGCGGGATAAATACTCATCGCAGGTTCAGCAAGCTTCGAGTCTCGAACCACCTCACGGCGAGCTTGTCAGATACCCGCTTTCAGCCGATTCGACTCGATCCGCGCAAGCATGGCGTCCGCGGCCTTAACGGGATCTCGTTCAACGTTCAGGAGGCCGCCGGTGAGCTGCTGGCAGTCCTGCGTCAAAAGCTTGACCAACCCCGGTGCGCCTGTAACGGTTGGTACAGGGTTAACATAGGTGTAGAGTCCCAGTGCGAGCGCGAATACCGCGTCAATCGTGGCCTTCTGCTCCATGTACTCCGGTGCTGCGGCGACGACTGGCAGATCCGGTATGCGCACGCCGCCAAGCGCAGCTGCGATCTGCGCCAAGAGATCAGCCAGCCGCCCGGTATCAGTGCAGGTGCCGAAGCTGAGAACCGGCGGGATCTTGAGCGTCTCGCATAAGCTGGCGAGACCCGGACCTGCGAATGCCGCAGCTGCCGGTGTGCAAAGCCCCGCGAGCTGCATGGCGCCGTTGCCACAGCCCATCGAGAGCACGAGGATATCGCGCTTGATCAGCTCTCGAGCGATGCGAACGCTGTGCACGTCCTGGCCTGTATCGCGCAGCGTCGTGCAGGAGACGAGCCCGGCAATGCCGCGGATCGCCCCTTGCTTCAGCGCGGTAATCAGTGGCTCGAAGCTGCCGCCCAGCATCTCGCGCATGCTCTCTGCTGAATACCCAACCACCGCCTCACGGTATGGAAGGCCCCTGACCGCCTCGACCGCGGCACGGCGTTCGCGGAAGTTCGCAATGGCCAGCTGCAGGAGCTGCCCGGCCTGTTCCGCAGCCTTTTCAGGATCGTAATTGATCCTATCGGTGATGCCGTCGAAGGCCACGAGCTCGCTCACCGGCACTAATTTGAACTGGTAGCGCTCAGCATAGAGCGGATCGATCGGCATCGAGCAGTTCATATCCGCGGCGAAGAGATCCACGCAGCCGCTGGCAAGTACCGCTTCTTGCATCAGCCAGTTCCCCGTGAAGCCGTAAAATACGTCGTCCATCTCCCAGCGCTGGATCATCTCCTGGCCCGTCTCGATGTTCGCAACCACGCGCAAGCCCTTAGCACCCACGGCTCGCGCTTTTTTCTGCCATTCGGGCGTTCTGGCTAGCTGGACCATGGCGAAACCGAGAAACGGCTCGTGCCCGTTCGGGAGCACGTTCACGTACTCGGGCTCCAGCACACCGAGATCGACGCGCATCGGGTGTGGCCGCGGGATCCCGAAGAGGATATCCTGACAGTATTCGTTGATAATCTGGCTCTGGTACACCATGGCCACCCCGAGCCGCATCGCCTTGAGCGCGAGGCTCACGTAGTACCCGTCGACGTTGGTGAGACACGAACTCGTGGCGAGCATCATCTCGCCGTAAATCCCGCCCGGAAAGATCCCCAGGCTCTTCCAGACCGCCTGGCGCTCATCGGGCGCTAACAATGCCACAATCTGACTTGGCTCGTCATATTTGCGATTGAAATCGACCTCCACGAGATCGCAGAGCCTCAGTGCTACTTCCTTCTCGGCACCCTTCAGACCGAGCCGTTCGCCGAACTCCTTGAGCTTCTCGGGCTCGCGAATCGCGAAGGGCGTCTGGCCGTTCGCGGTCGCCCGCAGTGTCTTGACCGTCTCCTCGGTATGGTAGTGGTACGTCGACGCGCCCAGCACGTTCCGCAGCAGCATCATCCGCATCGCCATGCCGTCCGCGGTAATGCCGCACACGCCCCGCTTCTCGCTGGCGGCATCCGCACGACACGGGCCATTGGAGCAGAGATCACACCGCGTGCCCGCCTGGCAGAAGGGGCAGCGTCTGTCCGGATCGCCGCCAAAGCCTTGCGCCTCATAGCGATCCCAGACATTCGTCATCTTGTCGTCTTTGATCCGCTCGTACATCCTGCGAACGGATTCATGGTATGAGCTCCTATCGTGCTCCATTCTTCCACCTCCTCATGATAGCTTCACCTCATACATGATCAGACCAGGATAAAGAATATCAACCTCATTCCTCAGGAGGTCACTTGCCTGGCAGAAAAGTCATGCGAGGTTAATGGGCGGTGAATTGCTTTGCCCCTCTTCCTTTTTCTAGTTCATCCATCTCTTTTGCACGCATTGGAATTTGTCAGCGATAAACGTTTTTCTCCGCTTAAACGTAAGACGAGAGTGAGACAGAGAGGTGCACGTAGAATTCACCCTCCATGCATTAAAACGTATGGAAGAGCGGGACATCGAAAAGCAGGAAGTTGAGCTCGTGGTTAACGAACCGTAGGAGGAGATACCGGTAAAATTCAGCCGATTCGCAGCATTCCGGTGCTTCGCGGATAAAGGATTATCAGCGACATAACTATAGAATACTAGAGGTGGTGACTGCGGTTTGGGCGGATAAGAGGAGATTGAAGCGCTATGGTTTCACTCGAATATGATCCAAGCTGTAATGCGTTGTATATACGGCTAAAGAAGGGAAAAGTCGTGGAAAGTGAACCGCTGTCCGATAACCTCATCGTGGATCTCGACCCTGAAGGTGAGATACTCGGGATAGAACTATTAGCGGAGAAGGTGGACCTGAGCCGATTCCGGAACCTCAAGCTCGTGGAACACCCGGCTTAAGCAGCTGGTTCGGGCTTGGACTGGATACTGCCGCGTTCATGCACGTGCAATGAACCTCTTCAGGGCGACTGCACTGTTGCGGTGCTCATCACGTGCCGCATACACGAGGGTAACCGTTCCCTCCTCGCTCTTCTGCTGCAGCGTGCGTACTAACTCCTCCTGCTGCGTGAGTTCCGCCCAGTAGCGCTCACAGAACTGCTCCCATTTCGCGGGATCATGCCCATACCATTTCCTCAATTCTGAGCTTGGCGCGAGCTCCTTAAGCCACAAATCCACGGCTGCGCGGTCCCTGGTGAGGCCGCGTGGCCAGAGCCGCTCAACCAGTATCCGGACGCCATCTTCCGGGCCCGGTTCCTCATACACGCGTTTCAGGCGGATCATGTTATCGCTCCCACGGCCCGCTAGCCGCAGCTCAGCCGTATCGTTGCGCTCCTCCTGCCGCTGCTATGCGGTTCAGATGATGTACCGGTTGCTGTCTCATGACCGTATCATAGTCAGCAGCATCTTGAACCTCGTCACGGCACGCAGCGCGTGCGGCTCGTTCGCCGGCATGATCACCATCTCGCCTTCCTTCAGATGCAGGGCTTTGCCCGAGATGGTGATCTCCGCCTCGCCGTCGAGGATCTGAACCAGTGCGTCAAAGGGCGCGGTATGCTCGCTCAAGCCCTGACCATCGGCAAAGGCGAACAAAGTGACCGTCCCGGTCTTCTTCTCCACCAGTGTTCGACTGACCACCGCACCTTCCTGATACTCAGCCAGCTCCACTAACCTCTCCGGGTGCCCGGCGAGCGTCACCCGGCCTCGTTGCTCCTTATTCATCCCCATATTTCTTATTAACCCTCACTCGCTCTCGTATGCTCCAGAGCATCAACAGGGCAAATATCTTTACATCGGTTGCACAGATGACATTCCTACTTTAGCGGAAGGGGTAAGCTAGGATCAACAAAAACACCCTCAGCGCGCAAGCTTCGCCGCGAGTTGCGCGACGTACTTACCCTGAAATCGCGCGGCCGCCAACTCGTTCTCCGTCGGCCACCGTTCACCACGACCGCCCGCTATGGTTGACGCGCCGTAGGGCGAGCCGCCCGTGATCTCATCGATCCTCGACTGACCCGCAAAGGTGTATGGTAGGCCCGCAATGACCATGCCGTGGTGGAGCAGCGTGAGATGGACACTCAGGATCGTCGATTCCTGGCCCCCGTGCTGCGTCCCTGAACTCGTGAACACGCTCCCGACCTTACCGACGAGCGCGCCCTGCTTCCACAGCCGGCCCGTTGCATCGAGGAACTGGCGCATCTGCGCGCACATGTTCCCCAATCGCGTCGGCGTGCCGAAGACGATCGCATCCGCAGCTCCCAATTCATCCACCGTGCAGATCGGCACGTGTGCAAACGTTTTCTGGGCGTCGAGCGCGCCCAGCTTCGCCAGCACGTCCGCGGGAAGTGCCTCAGGAACGCGCCGCAGCGCGACTTCCGCGCCATCCACTTCACGCACACCTTCGGCCACTGCCTCGGCCAGTCGGTGCACGTGGCCATAGAGCGAATAATAGACTATCAAGACTTTCATGGTGCTAGCCCGCCCTCACTTCGTTGGAGACTATATCCTTCTACCCCAAAAACGTTTCTGCTCCCGGGGAAGAACCACCCTGTAGCGAGCCTTCGGCGCGGGCGAATGCGCAGTGCGAGAGAGAAGATAGTACGGAAAGCTGATCACCTCCAACCGAGCGCAAGCGCGCGCTATCCGCATCGCCGTCCAACCAGGCCAGGCCAGTGCAGTACAGCAAGGCAAGCAACGCCCGCCGCACCGCAGCGAGTGCAGTGCGAACACCTTTCCGAAGCTGGAACGCAGCGAAGTATTCTCTTATCCCAGGATGGCGCTAGATAAAGATAGCTGCGACAGGGTGGGTATCACGATGAATGAAGCGGTCAGAACTGACTTTCCCATTCTGCGTGACGTGATTTATTTCGATAACGCAGCCACGAGCCTCACTCCGGAGCCCGTTTTGCAGGCGGCCTTGAGCTACTATCGGGAGTATAAGGCGAATGTGGGCCGGAGTGTGCACCGTCTGGCGGAGGTGGCGACCCAGCGGTATAAAGACGCGCACCGGAAGGTCGCAGAGTTCATCGGCGCGGGCGGCGAGGGCGAGGTGGTCTTTACGAAGAATACGACGGAAGCGATCAACATGGTCGCCTACGGCCTGCCCTGGAAAAGGGGTGACGAGGTGATCACAACACTCCTTGAGCACCATTCCAATTTCCTCCCCTGGCTGCGGTTGAAAGAGCGCGGCGTGGTCCTGAAGCTCGTGGAGCCGACGAAGGAGGGCAGGTTCGAGCTCGCGGATTTCGAGCGCGCCATGAGCGATCGCACGCGCTTGGTCGCTGTCACGCATGTCTCAAACGTGTTGGGTGCAATCTCGCCCGTCAAAGAGATCGCGGCGATTTGCGGAGAGCAAGGGGGCGGTAACGGCGCGTTGTTCCTCGTTGATGGCGCCCAGTCCGTTCCACACCTCCCGATCGACGTGAAGGAGCTCGGCTGTGACTTTCTTGCCTTCGCCGGCCATAAAATGCTCGGCCCTACTGGTACCGGCGTCCTCTGGCTCAAGGATCCGCAGGGGTTGGAGCCCACCTTCTTCGGCGGCGGGATGATCGAAACGGTCTCGCGGGATGAGTTTACTCTGACCGCTGGTTACGAGCGCTTCGAGGCTGGAACGCCGCATATCGCGGGCGGGATAGGCCTGGGTCGTGCGGTCGATTATCTCACGGCGATCGGGTCTGAACAACTCTGCGCGCACGAGGCACGGCTAACCGAGCGACTCGTTGAGGGGCTGCTCGTAATCGAGAAGGTGCAGGTTTACGGCCCTCTGAACTGCCGCGATCGGCTTGGCGTGGTTTCCTTCTCGATTGACGGCCTGCACCCGCAAGATGTCGCATTCATGCTCGATAAGGCAGCGAGCGTCATGGTGCGGTCCGGTTATCACTGCTGCATGCCGCTGATGACCCATTTGGGGCTGAAAAATGGAACGGTCAGGGCATCGCTCTATCTTTACAATACCGTGGAGGAGGTCGATACCTTTTTAGAGACGGTTGAAGGGATAACGAGGGTCATTTAAAGGCACAATGAGGTCAACGGCATCAAATACCAGGGCAGTTCGCACGCGGAGACGACGCACGGGGTGGTAAAGCTGCCGGAGAAGATAACACGGATCTACCGGCTTTTCACGACGTGAGAACCTCCTTTTATACTCGGTGGTCACAAACGATACATATCGACGTTCGTAAAAGATAGAGGTGAGATAAAATGAAGATAGGACTAGTGATATATTCAAATGATTCGGAAACTGTATGGAACGCTTTTCGATTTGGGAATTTTGCTTTGAAAAATGGCGATGACGTAAAGGTGTTTTTGTTGGCGAAAGGGGTAGAGTGTGAATCTCTGGACACGGATAAATTCAAGGTGACGGAACAAATGAGAACATTTGTTGATAACGGTGGCATAACATTAGCATGTGGGAGCTGTCTCAAAATTCGCCAGTCAGAAGGTTCGGAAATGTGTCCTTTATCAACGATGAAAGATTTATATGAGCTCATAAAGGAAAGTGATAAGGTTGTTACATTTTGAATGCACCGCCAAAACACCCCCCTTTTTCGTTCGATGGCGTATAACAGGCGAGGATTTGGGCAGGGGTGCGAAGTACCGAAGCCAGATACCCGCCAGACGTTATAACATGGTTTACTAAAAGGCATTCTGTTTGATAACTACGATCATCCTCCAAGGGTGATGTAGTTATGACGAATGAAGCGGGATTAGTGGAAATATTGAGAGCGGTAGGATATTCAGCGAAGGCCGTGGATTACTACATGAAGAAGCTTAATGTGGGTGTAATTGAAGGTGTCGAGGGCGTGGATTCCTATGGGGGTCCCTGCGGAGATAGTATGAGGATATACCTGAAGGTTGAGAATGGTGTAATAAGAGACGCGAAATTTGAAGCCCAAGGGTCTGCAGGAACCTTCGCATCAGGCTCCGCTGTCACGGAGATGATTAAGGGAAAGACGCTCCAAGAAGCCAAGAAGATTACAGAGGGTACCGTGCTCGGGGATATAGGGGAACTTCCGGTCCAGTGGCATTTGGGTCCCCAACTAGCTATAGACGCGCTAAGAAAGGCTATTGAAAGGTTAGAATACAGTGAGCAGTGGGCTACCTTAGGTAAGAGATTTGTGAAGTGATAATTTGGAAGCATCTGAAATTGGGGGGAGGATCATGGGCACCTATCTTTACCTGACATATCTTTTCAAGTCATGATCCTCTCCATTCAGCGCACCTTCTATGTTTTTTTTTAACCCTTCACGCTTCCACTCGTAGGGAATAACCCCCAGAATTAGGTAGTCTCGCGTTGTGTTTCGCTCGCTAATAGCTGCTTCCTGAAATGCCGAGCAGAAGCTCGAGTTCCGTGATGTGCTCTTGCTCTTCCATCAGGATGTGCCGTATATCGTGCTCGAGCAGCGTGAAATAATAACCCTGGCCCTTTTCTTTCTTCAGGTCTTCCAGGATTTTCGCGTACGTATCCACAGCGACTTTTTCGTCCTTCAGATTCTGCTTCAGGATCTCCTCAACGTTTTTCGCAGGATGCGTCTCAGCAATCCCCATGCTCGGCACTCCTCCGAGAAGGCCTATAAGGCTCCTGAATTTCTCCTGGTGCTTCTCTTCGTCCTCAGCGATCTCTTTCAGTCTGGCAATGATTGGCTCCGCGGTTATTCCATCGACGATTTCTGCATGGCTCAAATACTGCACGAAGGCGCCGTGTTCCAATTCGAGCGCATGGTTGAGCAAATCGATGATTTTTTCTCGTGTCATATTCTCACCTCCTAACGAATTATGGTTATGACTTACACAGTTAAGTATTTAGCTCTTCGGGGTTGGCTAAAGAGCTATACGTCCTTCAGCAGGCGAAACCCGAGGTTGAAGTTGCGGTAGCTCTGGTCATAGCCGAAGCGATAAGTAACCCGGCAGTTCCCAGCATCGCTGCACCAGCCACCGTCCCGCATGACCCGGACAGCGCCCGAGCCTTCCCATGTGGATCCGTCGCGGGGTGCGCCGGTATACGAACTATGCCAGGTATCCTGCACCCATTCGTAGATATTGCCGTGCATGTCATGCAGTCCCCAGAGGTTGGGCTTCTTCTCGCCGACTGGATGCGTCTGCGAGTCTGAATTAGCATTATACCAGGCATACTCGCCCAGGTTCGATGCAGACTCGCCGAATGAGTAACGGGTGGCGGTGCCCGCGCGGCAGGCATACTCCCATTCAGCCTCAGTTGGCAGCCGGTAGGTGGTAGTGCCCTCCCGGGCGTTGAGGTGCTTGATGAATTCCTGCACGTCGTTCCATGACACGGACTCAACCGGCCGGTCATCGCCCTTGAAGTAAGCAGGGGCAGTTCCCATCAGAGCTTTCCATTCACGCTGGGTCACCGGATAGATCCCGAGATAAAAGGGGTTGGGTATTCGTACCCGGTGTACCGGTTGTTCGGTAAGCGCCTCTTCCGAGCCCATCTCAAACTCGCCCGCGGGGATCAGCACGAACTTCATGCCGATTGAGTTGGTAGAGCCACCACTATGTACTCCGGAGGTCTTGGATTTAATCATGATGAAATGTAGATCGGGGCACTATATGAAGATATTATTAGTGACCCGGAAAAGGTCTAGAGTGCTTTTCAACAAGAATAGAATACCGCTAATAATGAACAAAATCCCTCCGGTCTTGTAGATTCCTTTCAGTTCATGAGACATGCCGCGACTTTCCTGAAACACAGACTCAGCCCACAGGGGTAGATTAACGAGATAAGGTAGGAAGAATGTGTGATATAAGCTTTTCGGTTTTGTGCACGCTCACGTTCTGAGTGATGAAATCTGACCCAGCTACTTTCCAAATAGTGACGATTATGAAAAGGGAGAAGAAAGCAGGAACAACCTCCGACTCCCAGCGTCTTAATTATTTTCAAGCTCGGTTAGTTTATTTATTCTTAATTCTACAATATTCATCGCATCTTCAAATAATTTCTCGTTCACTTCGATACCAAAGTACCTCTTCAGCTTTTCTGGCGGAGTCATTGTTGTTCCCGCTGAAAGGTATTCAATGTAATTCTTGTTAAATTCATTAGGATTATCTTTATATTTTTTGAAAAGCGAGAGAGTTATGGCCTTTGAAAGAGCATACTGGTAAGTGTAATAGTTATTTGTGAAATATATGTGGTTAATATAGGTCCATTCCGCAGAATTCTCCTCATAATATATAACCAAATCGCTTCTATATGCTTTTGAGAGATTAGTCCACAATGAATTGAGGTCTGCGCCGCTTATGTTACCTCGTTCACCATATAATTCATGCGCCTCGCATTCGAATTCTGTAATTAAAGGCTGGAATGTAAAATAGTTTTGATACTCTCCGATATGTTGAGATAAAACTGCTACTGCGATGTCTTTATCGTAATTTTCAATAACATAATCAACAAAAAGTTCTTCATTGAAAGTGGATGGAATTTCTAATTCATACTCTGCTCCTCCACAATAAAGGAAATCAACGTTATTGCCCATCAAATAAAAGTTTATCCCATGCCCTAATTCATGGGTAATCGTTTTTTGGTCTCCAATCAACCCATTGTAATTCAAAAATATAATCGATGGCAACTTCAAAGCGTGAAGACCGATACAATAACCGCCGGGCTGTTTACCATTCTCAGGGTTAGGATAAACATCTATATATCCACCTGTTATTGTTTTAATAAAAATGTCGTTAAACACCGGGTCCATCTGTGAATATGATTTTTGTATATCCTCTAATGAATCAGTGTAATTGTACTTTTGATCTGGTTCCTCCATTAATTGTAAATAAAGATCATAAGGCGTTAATCGATCAAGCACAAGTTTATCTCTCCTGAACGTAAGGTACCTATCAAAGACGTCTTTTCGTTCTTTGAAGACCGAATTCATGTCATCAATCTGTTCTTTTGTAAGATAGGAATAAAACATCTCGGCGTCATAAGAATCTGAATAATTTAGCTCTCTTGCATACAAGTCATCCAACGCCATCTTTTCACAATAGAGTTTTGCCATTTTATTAGATTCATTCACCAGATGATAAAACCTCTTATCATAGCATTTTTTTCTGTTGTCTCTATTGATGTCAGTTGAAAGGAGAGAATAATAGGACGGTGAATTAATTGCATACTCTACTCCATTATCAAGAGTTATGTTTCCAGCTACGGTCACGTTATTTGTAACTTCCTTTATTGCATTTGTCTCAAGCTTCATCCGTTGATTTGAAATACTTGCTAAAAATGCGGCATGTGATTCATTTTGAGGTCGGTGATCTATAAATCGAACGTAGGTGGAATCAAGAAATGGTTTATATTTATCCAGTCCCGGTTCTTCATCAAATATCTTATCCCATTCAGATTTTGAAATAGCTGTAAGCTTTAGAGTGACAAAAGAAGTAGCTTTGTCGTGTTCTGTGGCCACATCCTGTATATCTGACAGAAAAGACTCGAAGAATTCGTCATTGACATTTAAGCTGTTTTGAGCGTAGGCATATGTCCATAAGACATCAAGAGATTCTAAGAATTTCTTCTCATCTTCTAAATACTCTAATAAAACAGTTCCAGTTAGAGCATCAAATTTCGACCGATA
>CAYYNW010000021.1:7330-18126 GCA_964473145.1 uncultured Halobacteria archaeon | reverse complement strand
TTGTGGACAACGCCGCGGGGATCGTGGAGATGTCCGGGGGCTCGAAGAAGATACGGGAGAAGATCGAGGCGTTCGATGCCGCGGGCAACACCACCAAGGCGCTCACCAAGGGATACGCGATGGCTTCTGCGGGCATGGCCGCGCTGCTGCTCTTCCGGGCGTACCTTGAGGTCGCGGGCGTCGAGGTGGTTGACATCGTGCAGCCGCATATCCTGATCGCGGGGTTCCTGGGTGCGATGCTCCCCTTCCTCTTCGCATCTTTCGCCATCCGCGCGGTCGGCCGGACGGCCTTCAAGATGGTCGAGGAAGTGCGCCGGCAGTTCAAGACCATCCCGGGCATTATGGCGGGCACAGGTAAGCCCGATTACGGCCGATGCGTGGACATTTCAACGGCAGCCGCGCAGAAGGAGATGATCGTGCCCGGCTTGTTGCCAATCGTGACGCCGATCATTGTGGGATTCGTGCTCGGCCCCGCGGCTGCGGGCGCGTTCCTCATGGTCGCTACGGTCTCAGGGTTCATCGTCGCGATGTGGATGAACAATGGCGGCGCGGCATGGGACAATGCGAAGAAATTCATCGAAGCGAGCGGCCTGAAAGGCACGGACCAGCACAAAGCCGCGGTGGTCGGCGACACGGTCGGCGATCCGCTGAAGGACACCGCGGGGCCGTCAATTCACGTGCTCGTCAAGCTGCTCGGCACGCTCTCGATCACCTTCGGCATGCTGTTTGCCACCCACGCGCTCATACCTTAAGTAGGCTTTCTCTTTCCAAAGGAGAAAGCTCTACCTTTTTTTTCTTTTTTTACCTTCCTAGTGGAGCCAAGGGCGAAGGAGTGATGAGGAAACGGGAAGGAGGGGGTGCCGAGCAAGGAGCTTTTGTACGGGGGCCTTCAAGAAAAACGACTTACCGACCTTTTTTGACCAAAAGAAAAATCGGAATAGAACCAAGTTGCACCAGTACTGAGAAGGCAATGAGGGCAGTGATCGAGGTATCATAGAGCATTCCCATTAATGCGCTGCCTACGAACCAGGATAGTCCATAGCCAGCATTAAAAACCCCGTATGTTAAACCGCGTCTATTTACCGAGACCATCCCGGCCACCGCAGCTCTCATAATGGATTCCTGCGCACCCATCCCGACACCCCACAGGGCAATCCCCAGAAGCGCGAAATGCGTGCTGCCCAGGAAGACCAGAGGAGCGAAGAAGAAGGAAATGATGGTAGACGCGATCAAAACCGGGATGCCTACCCGATCAAATAATCGCCCGAAGACCAGTGCTGCAAGAGCATCAACCCCCATAGCGACCGCATAAAAGATGGGGATCCAATCATCTGAAACGATAGCAATCGTTTTGAAATGATAAGCGATCAGTGGAAAATCAACATATCCCGCGGCAATCATCGCCACGGCAGCAAGATAGAGCCAGAATACGCGTGGAAACCCTCTTCGTTCTAGCTTCACCACACCGGCTTCGAACGCCTGTGGGCGAGGATAAAGCAACCGGGCCACGATGAGCACGCTGAGTGCTACGAGCGCGGGTATAAGCAGGATGCCGAAGCCCATCTGATATCCTCCCCGAGCATAAAGGACTCCAGCCACAATGAGTGGGCCAAGCATTGCTCCTACTTGGTCAAGTGCCTCATGTATACCAAATCCCCAGCCACGTCCTAGGTTTGCAGTCGCATGAGAGAGCATCGCATCTCTGGCGGGCGTGCGAATCCCCTTTCCCATCCGCTCTGCAATGATGAGCACGGCGGCAAGTTCCCATCGCCCTGCCAACGCCAGAAGAGGAACTGCGAGGAGGTTTATACTATAGCCCAAAAGGGTTATTGTCCAATATTTCGCGGTTCGATCACTCAGGTAGCCAGAGACGAGGCGCAGGCTATACCCGATCAACTCGCCCAATCCAGCAACAATTCCCACGACGGTGCCACTAGCCCCCAGAATTGCAAGATACTGGCCGGTGATGCTGCGTGCCCCTTCGTAGGTTGCATCTGCAAAGAGGCTCACGACACCCAGTAAGATTACAAACGTAAATGCCGTTCTTTTTGAACTAGAATGAGTCGGGTAAGTAATCACCTTTTTCACTCCTATTTATAAGCTCTCCATCTTCCGTTATTCATCAAATCTAACGATCATATTCACTCCCTCTGGTATCAAAATTACAAAATTTTAAGCAGTAAATACATGAAAAAGTAAAGAATGGCAGTTAAAATGGCAGTCATAATTGTTGCATCGTAGATGCTGTTACTGATTCGTTTGTGCTTTTCCATCTTTTGAAAATGCCGGTAAGTTTCCAGAAAAACAATTATCCATTCTATAATACCGAATATAGCAGCAATCGGCAAAAAAACTGAATTCAATATATCAACTGGCATTTTTATCATCCTTGGCTAATTGTTTGAAATGATTTTTTTTCAATACGGATAATAATGATAATGAATAGATAGCATAATATGTGTACTCTAGTGTGGCTATTCCCACTGATGATCTAGCGAAACCGCCATTTCTATTTTGACATCTCAGTATGAATTCAATGCATCGGCTAAAATACCGCGGTTCATAAGCCACTAGCGTCGATGCTAGTATACCGGCATACACGTGCTCAATGAAAGAGGGAGCTGTGTTTGGTATGTTACAAAAGCCATAAACTTCACTTTCACATCCCGATAAAAAACGCGTTGTACCTAATGAATCTATGGGATAGTTCAACCAGTTGAGGATCGATAATGCTTGAGCTGTATCGATGAGTGTAGAGTAATTATAGCCAAATCCGTGATCATCATGCTTGAACTGGAGAATAAAATCGAGTATGCCCGTCCTAAAGGTGATATCCAGTTCAACATTCATGCTGGACGTTACCTCTATCAAGTAGAACATCGGTTTAAAGATTGAATTGATCCCTGCAGGTAAATGATCAACATTATAGATCCTCATATGGTTCAAAATATAACACTCGGGATTATACAGCGGCTTTTCATTCAGCAGCAGTAAACTCTTGATAGAGTAGTACGCAGAATAAATGCTATCGTAAGTGCCATCATCTTTTTGCATCCGTTTTAAATAAGCTACGGTGTCGTCGTCGTTACGGTCAGCGCCTAATAATCTCAGGGTCGATAGGGCATAGTAGGTATCTGAGCCATTTGGCTCGTCCAACATATAGAAGCAGAACCCACCACGGTTACACCTGCAGTTCAGCACATAATCCGCGGTCCGACTTTCAAATCCCGGTTTATACATCGGTGAACCTCGTATAGCTGAATTCATATCATCAAAAATAGGCGGAAGGTGGAATTCATCCCCATTCGACCCATTTCTAGGCAATTATTACCACCACTCGTTAATTTACGTACTGGTCTTCGTGTTACCGTTTTCGTTAACTATATCCTCCATGTGTGCGGGCATGAACCATTTCTGGGCTATGAACGTGGGTATGATTGCGCTAGCCACGACCACGCCCACGAGGACGGAGTACTGCTGCTGGTCAATGAACCCGGCCTGGAGCCCGAAGACGCTCGCTATGGTGCCGAAGGTCAGGCCAGTGCTCATCAGGAGCGTCATATACATCCGCCCCTGCGGGACACAGCTCTTGGCGATGAAATAGACGCCGATGAATTTCGTCAGCAGCTTGAGCATGAAGAGTGCGATAAAAAGCCCGAGACCCGTGGCTATCAGGGGTAGGGATATCTTCAGGCCACCGACGATAAAGAAGATGGGCGTGATGACGGCATAGGCCACTGTCCTGAGCCGGTTCCTCACGATCTTCGTTTCCGACTCCTCGGTGAAGTGCTTGGACATGAGCAAGCCGAGGACGAACGCAGGCAATACCGCGTGTCCTTCACCGAGGTTCGCGAAGTACATGAAGGCGAACAGGAGGAGGAAGATGTACTTGATCTCCGGCTCTATGACCCTGTTCTTGAGCCGATTGCTCGTGAATATACGGCTGGAGAACTTGTCAGCAAAGTAGATCACGTTCAGCGAGGCGGATATGAAGATGAGGGTGTAGAGTGTGGGTTTGATGAACAAGACGCTCAAGGCCAGTGCAGTCCCCATATCCGTAATGAAGGTTGAAGCCATGAGCAGCTTGCCTATCTCTGTCTGCGAGAGTCCCGTTTCGACCAGCACGGAGTATACGACGGCAAGAGAGGTAGTCGACAACGCCACCCCGGCAATCAAGGCCGCTTGCATGCCCCACCCGGCTAGATAGAAGGTGTAGAGGAAGATGCACACAAAGGGTAGCACAAACGACATCGTGCCTATGAGGAAGCACGCTTTGAACTTGTCTCTCATCAGCGCCGTGTCAATTTCTGTGCCGGCAAGGAAGGTGAGAAGGATCCCGCCGAAGCTGGCAAGGTAGGTCATCCAGTCCTCAGCATGCAATCCCAGATTGCCGGCCGCCGCGCCTAGGAGTATCTCAACGATGGCCACGGATATCCCGAGCCTGAGGGAGATCAAGCTGGCTGTGAAGACGAGCAATCCCGCTACCAACGGCACGACGCTAGCCTGCATGGGTACCACCTTCCGAGGGACAGAAGCTATCAGCCTACCTGTGAGGCGGTTTGGCCGCATACTGCCGGGCTAGCTTCATAGCCGGGAATACTGGATGGTAATACGGGTATTTAAAGCTATGAATTCGTGGACGATGAGCAGGGGGGAGAGAATCGGCGAAGCGGCATGCAACCACAAACAAGGTCAGCTCATTCGAGACTGCGCATCTTCATGGAAATGACATCCCCCGTCCCTGCGTCCACTTTTATCAGCTTATACTCCTCGACCGGGCCCTCATAGCTCCTGGGATGCCCTAACGTAACTAACCACGTCTTCCGGTCATCGGTTACTTCTATTTCTTCCAGGCTGATGTATACTGCGGGTAGATTTCTCATGTTTGACAGGTATCGAGTAGCGATCTGTACTGCTTCTTTCGCACCTATTTTCTTCTCCACCGCTCTCATGCTCGTGTTACACCAACCACTAGAGGTGTCTCAGAGTATTTTAAAGCTTTTGAAGATCCACACATAGCCAGTGAAAGGTACGATGCACCGCAACGCCACATCGACTGGCACAGCACGTGCCGCCCTCGTCACCGCATGCTCCTGCCTCGGACACCCGATCTCCAGTCACTGACTGCCCGGAGACGATGTGGCTGAGAGCTGGTTTTGAACTGTGCTATTTACCGAAAATTTTAATGGCGAGCACTTCACCGGTCTGGGCGTCCACCTTCACGATTTTGTACTCTCGCTCCGTTTCTAGCCCACTGGGGGGATAGCCCAGCGTAACCAGCCAGCAGCTTTTATCCTCGCTTAATTCGATCTCTTCAAGGCTAATGTCGTATTTCGCCAGGTTTTTCAGCTCAGCCAGGAATTTTACGCTCACTTCAGAGGCTTCTTTCGCCGTTAAGGGTTTCCGTCTTTCTTCTCGCATCATTGCCGCGCTGAAGATACTGGGAACTTGTTCATATTTAAAACTTTCGAGGGATACCGCTTCACAATCTCTTTTCTCTGTGCCGTGCCGTGGCAGGGCATGATCAGGTGGAACTCGCGCAGCAGCTCCAGCTTCTCAGAGCCGTGAAAACCGCCGATCACGCCGTAAAGCTCACCAAACAGAACCCCGCGGCAGCCGTCAAAATGACCTCCAGGCCCGGATGTTCTTTATATCCGCTCTTCCATACTTAACCATTGCAAGACGCTGCAGAACCAGGAGAGGCAGATGATTAAGGAGCTAGAGATGAATGTGCGTGGCGGGATTCGTGAGGTCATGGTCATGAACAAGATTAAACTGGCGAAGTTCCTCATTCCCTGGGGGCTCGCTGCTGCGGCGCTGCTCTTCTTATGGCTCTTCCTGCCCGAGGACTTCGGGAAATACCTCACCGTCTTCACCGTTTACTCCTTCGTGCCGATTGTCGGCACTATCTCCGTCATTCCCACCGGGCTGCAACTGGGCATCCATCCCGTGCCGCTCATCGCCTTTATCATGTTTACTGATGCGGTCCTCGCCATGTTCCTGGTCTGGAACTTCGATTACGCGAAGAAGATCCCGGGCTTGGGCATCCTCGTGGTACGGGTTGGCGATAGCGGCGAGCGAGCCTTGCAGAAGTACAAATGGGCGAAACGGTTCGGATTCGTCGGGCTCGTCGCGCTCGTTATCTTCCCGCTCCAGTGGACGGGCGCTGGAGTGGGCTCGATTGTGGGGCGGCTTATTGGCATGACACCCTTGATGACCTGGCTGGCGGTGATTATCGGGACATGTGTTCGCTCGGTCATTCTGGTTTATGCCAGTTGGCTCTTTGCCTTCGTTGCGAACCTCTTCTTATAGCTCAGAAGATCAAGTACTACGTGAAGAGGGAAGCCAGGGTGGCAGAGTGGACTAATGCGGTGGCCTCGAGAGCCACTGTCCCGTAAGGGACTCTCAGGTTCAAATCCTGATCCTGGCGCTCTTATTCTTTCACCATCTCTTTCTGTTTGTTTTAAAAAAGTGGGTAGTAATCATTCAGGCCAGCAGGTTTAACGCGACTTACTGGAAAAAGTTAGAAGAACGCCCATACCAGAAGCGTCGCGCAGCGGGCAAGTTCGTTCGACGCGCCGATCACATCGCCACTCACCGCACCGAATTTCAGCTTCGCGAGATACGTCACGCCTCCGGCGACGAGCACGCCCATGAGCACGGTGAGGCACTGTAGCGAAGCGGTAACGAGGAGCGCGAGGAGCACGGAAAGGATGAGGGCGATGAGGTAGTTGCGCGCTGATGAAGCCTGGATAAAGAGCCGTCCCAATCCCTCCGGAGCCTCATAACCCCGGCCCAGAAGCACGCACGTATTCATGCTGAGCTTGGCCGCGACCTCAGCGGTGACGAATACCGCGGCGAACTGGTAAAAGGAGCTGAAAGTCCAGTCGCCCACAGGGGATGCCCACTCTACTCCGACCGTCTTGATGGCTGCGAGCGAGAGGAGGAGCAGCATGAGCGTGGCGAAGAGACCTGCAATGCCGGTCTGATCGTCCTTCATCGCGCGCCGCTTCGCTTCCTTGCTGCCCGGTGCCATCACGCCATCGAAGAAATCAGATAACCCGTCCAGATGGAGCAGCCCCGTGAAGAGGTATAACCCCAGGAGCGTGAGCAATGCCGCCAGATCAGGTGCCGCACCGAGGAAGCGAAAGGCGAGAAAGGCGACGAGCGCAACCACGATGCCGATCAATGCGCCAATGATCGGGAAGAGAGAGCTCTGGGCGATGACCCGCTCCAGGCTCACGGCACCACCCACCGGTAGCTGCGTTAAGAAGCTGACGAGATCGCGCATGGTGCTGCTTATTCCTTCCTGCCAACTGGCATAATGTATAACGGCGTGCTCTGCTCTTCAAGGCCCAACACGCGCGCTACCTCGCTCTCATCAAAGGCGCCGATGACTACCCTGCCAAGCTCGAGGGCTTCCGCCTGCAAATACACGTTCTGAGCCGCATGGCCGGCCTCCAGATGGACGTACTGTATCCCGCGGTCACCGTACCTCCCAGTCGTGCGCTCGTAAACTCCGGCAAAGACAAGATCGATCGCCGCGTCTTCCACGCAGTCCTGATTAAGAGCTGCGGCGGCGAGCGCAGCCCGCGCGTCACCAGTCTTTACCTTCTCCAGCTCATGCTTCTCCGGCCAATACCGGTAAACGCCCGTATCAAGCCCGTCGACCGCACCGACGGCGAGGTAAAGCTCAAGGGGATAAAGCGCACCCGCTGAGGGTGCCGTTCGACCTCCCCCGGGCGCGGTAATACCCTGCGCAGCCCAGAGGAGCTGTGCTACGTCCAGTAAGCTGAGGTTCGCTTCCGAATAAACACGTACGGAGCGTCGTTGTGCCAGTGCCTCCTCGACCGAGGTCTCACTCACCGTGCGGGGTGACGGCAGTGGTATCCGCTCTCCTACCTCGATTCGCCCCGTCGTTTCCACCGCAGCCGGCTCTGACGAATCCATTTCATGCAGCACGGTGAAGACAAGTGCAATCGCAACGATGGCGAGGAGTACACCACCTATGCCGAGTACGAATGGTCTGGTAGGCATGAACGGGTTGGTTGATTTGGTGAGTATGCGCCCTGCTCGGGAAGATGAGGAGCTGGAGCGCTGCAGGGAGGAGCGGGAAAAGAAGCGCCCAGGTCGGGATTTGAACCCGAGTCCGAGCCTCGACAGGGCTCAATGATAGGCCGCTACACCACCCGGGCTTGCATGCTTTATACGTTATACCCGCTATTACTACTTAAATCTTTAACGCGATAGGGGAGCGAGGGTCGAAAGAATAAAACGTCCTACGAAGAAGAGAATAGAGAAGCAGAAGGTGAGAAGTGATGGCAACACGAGGTAAGAAGGCAGCAGAAAAGGCAAAAGTGTTGATGGACAAGCTGGAGCGGATACGGAACATCGGGATCATCGCGCATATCGACCACGGCAAGACCACGTTGACCGATAACCTCCTCGCCGGCACGGGGATCATCTCCAAGGAGTTGGCTGGCCAGCAACTCTTTACCGATTTTTATATTCTTGAACAGGAGCGGGGAATAACGATCTTTGCCGCGAACGCGTCGATGGTTTATGATTACAACGGTAAAGATCACCTCATCAACCTCATTGATACGCCCGGTCATGTGGACTTCGGTGGCGACGTCACCCGGGCGCTGCGTGCTGTTGATGGCGCAGTGGTGGTCGTCGACGCGGTCGAAGGTGCGATGCCGCAGACCGAGACCGTGCTGCGACAGGCGATGAAAGAGAACGTGAAACCCGTCCTCTACATCAACAAGGTTGATCGCATGGTGAACGAGCTGAAGGTCGACCCGATGGAGATGCAGGTGCGACTGGGGAAGATCATCGATAAGGTGAACAAGCTCATCAAGGGCATGAACAAGGCGAAGTACGAGGAATGGAAGCTCGACGCCGCGCGGGGGAACGTGGCGTTCGGGTCCGCACTCTATAACTGGGCCGTGAG
Source organism: uncultured Halobacteria archaeon (assembly GCA_964473145.1). Taxonomy (GTDB): domain Archaea; phylum Halobacteriota; class Syntropharchaeia; order Alkanophagales; family Methanospirareceae; genus JACGMN01. The sequence goes on along the minus strand of CAYYNW010000021.1, from coordinate 9,173 downwards.
CGTCCCGACCATGAAGAAGACTGGGATCAGCTTTAAAGAGGTCTATGAGTATTGCCGGCAGGGTAATATGAAGGAGCTGGCAGATAAATGCCCCGCGTATGTCGCGGTTTTCGATATGGTCATCGAGCATCTTCCCAGCCCCTTACAGGCACAGAAGTACCGGGTCCCCGTGATCTGGCACGGCGAAGCTGAGAGTAAGATCGGGATGAGCATGGCGACTTGCGATCGTGACGGTGATATCGCGTTCATGGTTACGGATATCTCCGTGGACCCGCATGCCGGTGAGGTTGCCTCCGGGCGACTCTTCAGCGGTACCGTGGAGCGGGGCAAGGAGTTGTTCGTCTCCGGCACGTATAAGACGAACAGAATCCAGCAGGTCTGTATCTTCATCGGTGAAGAGCGGGTTGAGGTGGAGAAGGTGCCCGCGGGGAATATCGTCGGGCTCGTCGGCGTAAAGGATTCGATCGTCGGTTCGACGCTTTCCTCCGTGGAGATGGCCCCCTTCGAGAGTATACGGCATTACAGTGAGCCGGTCGTTACGGTCGCGGTGGAGGCGAAGAACACGAAAGACCTGCCCCACCTGGTCGAGGTGCTCCGGAAACTGGCAAAGGAAGATCCCACGATCCGGGTGGAGATCAACGAGGAGACCGGCGAGCACCTCGTCGCGGGCATGGGTGAGCTGCATCTTGAGATCATTACGTATCGCATCGAGCATGATGAGGGCGTGCCGATCATCGCATCACAACCCATCGTCGTCTTCCGCGAGACGGTAGAGGGCAAAGTGGGTCCGGTGGAGGGCAAGTCGCCGAACCGGCACAACAAATTCTATTTCGAGTTTGAGCCCCTGGAGCCCGCGGTGCTCGAGAAGATCATCTCCGAGGGCGTTACGGTAGGTAAGGACAAGGTCGCGCTCCGTGACCAGTTGGTCAGCGCAGGCCTGGACAAGGATGAGGCGAAGAACGTCGTCAGTATCCTCGAGGGCAACATGCTGCTCGACATGACCAAGGGTATCCAGTATCTCCGCGAGACGATGGAGCTGGTCCAGGAAGGATTCAAGGAGGTAATGCTGAACGGGCCCTTAGCGAAAGAGAAGTGCCGCGGCATCAAGCTGAAATTGGTGGACGTGAAGCTGCATGAGGATTCGATCCATCGTGGACCCGCGCAGGTGATTCCCGCGGTGCGCAGCGCGCTGCTCGCGGGTATCCTGCTTGCGAAGGCCACCTTCCTTGAGCCCATACAGAACGTCTTCATCAGCGTCCCGCAGAACCTGCTGGGCAACGTAACGCGCGAGTTACAGGGCAGGCGGGGCCAGATCCTCGATATCCAGACGGAAGGCGATATGGTCTCTTTGAAGGCTGAAACGCCCGTTGCGGAGATGTTCGGCTTCGCCGGCGACATACGCTCAGCGACCGAAGGGCGAGCACTCTGGAGTACGGAGTTCGCTGGCTTCAAGCCCATACCGCAGACGCTCTTCGGCGAGAAGGTGATGGACGTACGGAAGCGGAAGGGCATGAAACTGGAAATGCCCAAGCCGGATGATTTCCTGGCGTAACACTTCCCGGGGGGTTGGACGAAGTGAGAGGATCTTTTTTATTCCTCCCTTTACTTCAAGTATCTCCGCGTTCAATCGAGCTGCAGGTACGTTCTCTTGCATTCCTGACCATAGCTCGTGGAGATTATCTACCACTGCTCGTCCCTCGTCGTGATTAACGGCGCTCCTCTCCCGGAAGTTTATAAAGACGTACTGAGTACGTAACGTAGTTGAGGTAAGAGCGAATGGCACGGTCGCACGGTGAGCGGAAGAACACGAGGAAGAAGCTGAGCAAGAAGAAACGTGAGCGCG
>CAYYNW010000021.1:0-7230 GCA_964473145.1 uncultured Halobacteria archaeon | reverse complement strand
CACGGTGAGCGGAAGAACACGAGGAAGAAGCTGAGCAAGAAGAAACGTGAGCGCGGGCTCTCGCCCATTAGCAGAGCGATCCAGCGCTTTGCCGTGGGTGAACACGTCCATATCCACATTGATCCGAGCATCCATAAGGGCATGCCGCACCAGCGCTTCCACGGCAAGACGGGCACGGTCAAGGGTGAGCGCGGACGGGCATTTATTGTGGAGATCACTGACGGGAACAAGCAGCGGCGCAAGGACTTATTTGTCCGCGCTGAGCATTTGCGACCCCAGGGGTAATCCTTTGCAACAACCCGTGACTTGCGTGATGGTTCGGCTCACGTCATGCTCCATCCAGTCCGGCTTCTCACGCTATCCCTGCATACTCCACTTTTAACCGGGTCTCCAATCCCACCGGGGCGCACTACGGACTGCCAACTCGACTAGAATGAATTTGGTGGTCTAAATTTCGTCCTTTTCGTTCCTTTCAAAAGAAAATTCACAATCACTCCAGAGGCTTTTTCGACCGTTCTCGCCAGTTTAGTTTTCAGCGTCTGGCTACCCTTGGATTTCGAAAAAAAGAAGAATCATTCCTTGGCGCCGATTCTTTCAATCGCCAGAGCCCCCAATCGAGCAATAGTATCGAGTACCACCTTAGTTTCACGGGTAAGTATCTGCTCAGGTTTGTCGAAATGAAATCCCACAACACCCTTTGCGGTATCTGTCGTCTTCATAGGGAGGTAGTACGCCCATGCCTCGGGGAGCGTGTCCGTACTCATACCAGCAGGTTCGCTGTTGAGTCTGACCAGGGTTGCTATGACAAGTTCTTTTGGATTGATCTGAAACCCGTCGGTAGACGCCTTGACCGCAACTTGTCCATTGTCAGGAAGAAAAATAGCCATTTCGCAGGGAAATAGTTGCCTTGTGTGGCTAATCATCAGGTGTAAAACTTGATCAATGTTGTGGGCCTTGACGAGGTCCTGGCTAAATTCATATAACGTTGCATTTCTGGACTCTCTGTGTTGAAGTTGCTGCACTTTATAGCGAAGCCGGGATGCAAGATTGCTGATCACAAAGGCAGACGAAATAAACAACAGATAAGATAGAAAATATCGTACATCTGAAACATCAAAGGTGTAATACGGTGGAATAAATAAAAAATTAAAAAGGGTAACGCTTAAGACTGCTGCAAAGATAGAGGGACCACGTCCCAAGAAAAAAGCGATCACTACGACAGGTAAAAGCATTAAGAAGAGCAAGTCAACCTGACCAAGAATATCGCTAAGAAGAAAACCGATTAAAGAACCGATAATAACAGCAAGCGCGCTTAAAGCATAATTGAGCGGACTGATCACACGTATTTTTTTCTTAGGTAATGGTTGCTCGCTCTTAACGGCAAAAAGGAAAACATCTATAGTTTTTGTACGCACCATGATCTTTTGAGCGAGAGAAGGAAACAGCCCAAAATGCCGTGGTTTGCCGAGCACAATCTTTGTTACATTATGGCTCTGTGCATACTGGGCTATCTCTTCAGCAACATCATCCCCTTTGATCCATACAACACGTGCACCCAGCTTTTCAGCGAGATCCTGAGCATTCTTAAGCCATTCCCGTTCTTCATCGGATAACTGCGCATGTTTAGCAGTTTCGACATAGAGTGCAATCCATTCTGCATTCATTTCAGCGGCTAGGCGAAAAGCTGAGCGGACCAGTTGCTCTGCATAGGGGCTGGCTAATACGCCGACAAGGACTCGCTCTGTAGCAGACCAGGGCCCGCCAATTGCATGTGCCCTCATGTACTGTAGCATTTTCTCATCTACACTGCCTGCTACAAGCCGCAGTGACATTTCACGAAGTGCAAGCAAATTCCCCGACTTAAAGAATCGCTTCACAGCATCTTCTGCCATATCCCTGGTATAAACCTTACCTTCTTTCAATCGCTTGAGCAACTCCTCAGGAGGAAGATCTACAAGCTTGATCTTATCAGTTAACCGAAAAACAGTGTCCGGGATAGTTTCATGAACACGAACTCCGGTTATACGGAAGACGATATCATTTACACTTTCCAGATGCTGCACGTTCAGGGTGGTATAAACATCAATTCCTGCATTCAAAAGCTCCTCTATGTCCTCATAGCGCTTAATATGGCGCGAATTGGGCGCATTTGTATGCGCTAATTCATCAACAAGTACGAGTTGTGGTCTGCGCGCCAGAACACGATCTAAATCCATCTCTTTGAGCAGGACGCCCTTATAGTCAGTAACAACGGGAGGAATAATTTCTAACCCTTCCAGGAGTGCTTCGGTCTCTGCCCGACCATGTGTTTCAACGTAGCCAGCAACAACATCTATTCCTTCCTGTTGACGTATCCTGGCTTCGTAGAGCATAGAATAGGTTTTCCCGACACCAGGTGCAGCGCCAAAATAGATGGTCAATTTTCCACGTTTTTTGGCTGCTTCTTCCTGCTGGGCGATGGCCAAAAGAGATTCGGGTTCCGGTCTTTCGTCTTCTTGATCCGTCATGAGAACGTTACTTCAAACTGTCTAGGGCAAGATTTAGTTGTAAGACATTAATGCGTTGCTCGCCTAAAAAGCCGAACTGCCTTTCCTCAAGGTGGTCAAGCACCAGGTTACGTAACGTTTCCTCGTCGAGATTGCGTGCCCGGGCAACACGGGGTATCTGTACGAGAGCTGATTGCAGACTGATGTGAGGATCTAAACCGCTTGCTGACGCCATTACGAGGTCTGAAGGTACAGGCGCCTCAATACCGGATGACACCAGAGAATTTGCTCTTTGCTCAATCTGGTCTATCAACTTCTTAGTTGTAGGTCCAAGATTGGACCCTCCAGACGCGAGAGGATTGTAGGGATACGCTGAAGTGGCTGAAGGACGCGGCCAGAAGTATTTTGGATCAGAAAAAGGCTGTCCGATCAGGGCCGAACCCATGACCTTACCGCTGGCATCATAGAGAAGACTTCCCCCTGCTTCCTTTGGGAAAACTAACTGCGCCAACACAGTTACTGCAACCGGGTAGATAACACCCACAACCACCAGCAGAACTGCAAAGAGTTTTAGTGCCGTCTTTATTTGTTTCATTACTTGTCCTCCTTGATTACATAACCGTGCTTATCATAATGTCTATAAGTTTTATGCCGATAAACGGCGCTATAACTCCGCCGAGCCCATAAAGGAGAAGATTGTACATCAATAGTTTTTCAGCAGGCATGGGGCGGTATTTTACACCTTTCAGCGCAAGTGGTATCAGCAGAGGGATAACGAGCGCATTGAAAATAACCGCAGACAGAATTGCGCTATAGTGGTTTGCAAGATGCATGATATTGAGAACATTCAGTTGAGGATAGATGGAGATCATGGCTGCCGGTAGGATGGCAAAATATTTTGCTACGTCATTAGCAATACTGAAGGTTGTCAGAGTTCCTCGAGTTATCAGTATCTGCTTTCCAATTTCAACTATATCCATTAACTTGGTCGGATTGCTATCCAGGTCTATTATATTTGCAGCTTCCCGCGCCGGCTGGGTTCCTGTGTTCATTGCCACAGCCACATCTGCCTGGGCAAGTGCAGGTGCATCGTTTGTGCCGTCTCCTGTCATGGCTACCATATGGCCCTGCTGCTGATTTTCACGAATTAAACGAAGCTTATCTTCAGGTTTTGCCTCTGCAAGAAAATCATCCACACCTGCTTCTGCGGCAATAGCTGCTGCTGTAAGATAATTATCGCCGGTGATCATAACTGTCTTAATCCCCATTTTCCGCAACTGAACAAAGCGTTCACGGATACCACCTTTTAAGACGTCCTTGAGATGTATCACCCCTAGAATTTCAGCATTATGAGCTACGACAAGCGGTGTTCCGCCCGATTTCGCGATACTTTTCACCTTCTGATCAAGCTCAGAGGGTACATTTCCTGCTGTGCTTTGGACATACTCCGTGATTGCAACAGGAGCGCCTTTTCGATACGATTGCCCGTCGATATCTACGCCGCTCATGCGTGTTTGAGCGGTAAATGGAATGGATTTTGAACTGCGGGGCAGCTCTTTTATGCGCATCTGGTATTTCTTCTTTGCCAGTACAACTACGCTCCTACCTTCTGGCGTCTCATCTGTCAGAGATGCAAGTAGCGCTGCATTGGCAACTTCATGCTCAGCATGACCACCCACGGGAATAAATTCCACTGCCTGCCGGTCACCCAGGGTAATTGTTCCGGTCTTATCGAGGAGAAGGGTATCAACATCTCCAGACGCTTCAATTGCTCTTCCTGAAAGGGCAATCACGTTCTTCTGAAAGAGGCGATCCATACCTGCAATCCCAATAGCAGGCAAGAGCGCTGCAATTGTGGTGGGGGCCAAACACACAAAAAGCGCTATGAGCACGGTAAGCGAGACCGGAGCACCCCGTCCCGCAGCCTTTACGCTGTACAGGGATAAGGAGCTGAAATTGATAACCACGAGCAGAAAGACCGCGGTTAAAGAGATCAGCAGTACTTCCAGTGCAAGCTCGTTTGGCGTTTTGCGCCGCTTTGCACCCTCCACCATGGCAATCATCCTGTCCAGAAACGCTTCACCGGGATTCGCTGTTATGCACACGGTGAGCTGATTGGAAATGACTTTTGTCCCGCCTGTTACAGCACTTCGGTCTCCGCCTGATTCCCTCACCACAGGAGCTGACTCACCGGTAACAGCTGCTTCGTTCACGAGAGCTGCACCTTCAACCACGTCACCGTCGCCGGGAATTATCTCCCCCGCGTCCACGAGGACGTAATCCCCTTTACGGAGATCCCCGGAAGAGATAAGCTCGTATTTTTCCTTTAACGCGGGATCTTCAAGCCGTTTTGCCATTACTTCTGTGCGCGTTTTGCGAAGCGACTCGGCGCGTGCTTTCCCTCGCCCTTCTGCAAGCGCCTCTGCAAAGGTTGCAAAAATCACGGTCAGCCAGAGCCATAATGACACCGTACCGGTGAACCATGAAGGTTCGCCTGAGTTTAAAACTACGCCTGCGAGGAAACTGACCGTGGTAATAATGCTTCCGATTTCCACGAGGAACATGACCGGGTTTCGCCAGATGCTCAAGGGGTTAAGCTTTCGGAACGAACCCCCTAGAGCCTGGCGTACAAGTTCAGCTTCAAAGATTGTTTGATCTTTTGGTTTACTATCACCCATATTATGGACCTCCCCGCATGATCATGTGCTCGACAAGCGGTCCCAGGGACAAGGCAGGAAAGAAGGTCAGGGCTCCAACAATCAGAATAACAACCGCAAGCCACAGAACGAATGAAACCTGATGGGTTGGAAGCGTGCCGATGCTCGGTGGAATGTATTTTTTCTTTGCAAGAGATCCGGCCATGGCAAGCGCAGCTCCTGCCGGAATAAATCTGCCACCGAGCATTGCAAGAGAGGTCAGTAGAATATAAAAGAGAGTGGTGGCATTAAGTCCAGCAAAGGCACTACCATTGTTATTTGATGCCGAGGCAAACGCATAGAGCACTTCACTTAACCCGTGAGGACCGGGGTTCAAAATTGACGATAGCCCCCACGGTGTTATGAGTGCAAGAGCAACAAAAAGGAGTACCAGAATGCCCGGGGTGAGGACTATTAACACTGCCATCCGCATCTCAACAACCTCTATTTTTTTGCCTAGATATTCTGGCGTTCTGCCGATCATAAGACCTGCAATGAAGACTGCTATAATTGCAAAGGCAAGCATCGCATAGAGCCCGGCCCCTATACCGCCGGGAACAACTTCACCTAACAGTATAAGGAGCATGGGCACCATGCCACCGATGGGCGTTAATGAATCATGCATGGTGTTTACCGCGCCAGAAGCGACAGCTGTAGTGCTGGCAGCAAAGGGAACCGAGCTACCGACCCCAAATCTCACCTCTTTGCCTTCCATATAAGGGCCGCTAACACCCAGCTTTTGCACCAGTGGATTGCCCGTATACTCAGACCAATACATCACGCCAAGGAATACAATGAACAGCATCATCATCGTTGTAAATAATGCCCTCCCCTGTCGAGTATTGCGGACGAAGCGTCCGAATGTGTAGGTAAGAGCAAACGGGATGAGAAGGATAAGGAGTATTTCCAGGAAATTGGTGAATGGGGTAGGGTTTTCAAAAGGGTGTGCAGAATTAGCATTGAAAAAACCACCACCGTTTGTACCCAACTCTTTTATCGCTTCCTGAGATGCAACAGGCCCCATAGGGAGCATCTGATTACCAATGAGTTGTCCATCCACGGTTGTGAAAGATTGGAGTAATGCACTATTCTGGTAAGGATTAAAATTCTGAATAACGCCCTGAGAGACCAATAGCAGGGCTGCCACGAGGGAAATGGGCAGGAGAATGTAGACTACACTTCTGGTCATATCCTGCCAGAAATTTCCAATGGTTTGAGTAGTATGTCTGGCAAGCCCGCGAATTAGAGCGATTGCTATACACATACCGGTAGCAGCAGAAAGAAAGTTCTGTACTGTCAGCCCTAGCATTTGGGTGAGGTAAGTGGCTGTCAATTCACCGCTATACGCCTGCCAGTTTGTATTTGTCACAAAGCTTACGGCTGTATTGAATGCGAGAGGCAGGGAAAAACCCGAGAAACCCTGAGGATTGAGGGGAACGCTCCCCTGGAGCAGGAGTATCGAGGACAACACGATGATTCCCAGACCGTTAAATACCAGCATAGCCGTTGCATACTCTTTCCAGTTCATCTCTTCATCGTGCTTGATGCCTGCCACCTTATAGATCAGATTCTCAAGGGGCAGCAGGAGAGGACTCAAAAGGGTACGTTCTCCTTGATGAACGTTTGCCATATACGTTCCCACCGGCTTGACGAGTAAGGTTAAAACCGTAAGGATGACTAACATCTCCACGATATCAAAAATGATTTCCATCTAGTGCTGAACCTCTCCCTCTTATGACGCGCAGTCGAATCGGATTAAAGGCCGCTAGACTTCTTTCAGGTGTTCGTGAAAGAGCATTAAGACCTGGAGGATCTTCTAGCCTTTCAAAGAACCAAGATCCTTCTATTATTTAAAGCTATTTAGGAAACTGTCAACCGTTTGTATGCCTTTAAGTATTTTATAGGCGGGATAAAAAGAAGCCGCCGCGTTCCCCCGTCTCGCGCGGAAATGGTTTGGCGATGTAAAAAGGTGTTTCGGGGTGCTATTTGGTGTGCGTAAACCACTGCCGCCTCTTCCGAGTCTTGCCGCTTTCTTCCATCTTCATAAC
>CAYYNW010000020.1:0-18957 GCA_964473145.1 uncultured Halobacteria archaeon | reverse complement strand
TGCTCGCTTGTGAGGATAATGGTTCGCATGCTAGCCCTTTGCCTTCGCTCAATTTATCACCATTCTGGTAAATGATGAACCCGAATGTAGCCACCCCTTTGGGGTTGATTGGCTCACATGCCCCGTCGAAATAAACTTTAATCATTTCCCTTTTCTTCCTAACTCCCTCATTCGCTTTATACTTCTGCTAGCTCTTGTTTATACCATTCTTGAGAACTCGCCTGGCAAAGCAGCCTGGCTATCCTAGCACATGCTTCAACCCACAATTCTAAGCCTTCAGCACCGCTGTTCGTGAGGCTTTGCAACGCATATTCACACTGGCCGACCCCATGAATGCCGTTTCCAGTTCCTCGGGAAAGATATTTGAATAAATCTGTTTCCTAAGTATACTAGGGATGAGGGAATTGGTTACCTTTTACTCTGAAAATCAGAGGATCGTTGGAAACCTGCACCTGCCTTGCCGTAACGCACCGTGCATTATCACCCTGCACGGCCTGGAGAGCAGCAAGGACAGCGGTAAATGGCCACTCGTCGCCGCACGCCTCTATGATGCCGGCATCGCATGCCTGCGGTTCAATTTCCGCGGCTGCGGGTCCGGACCGGAGAAGAGTGCGGGCGAGTTTGAGGACGTGAGTCTGACAGGGCGGATCCGCGACTACCAGGCCGCCCTACGGTTCCTCCATGAGACCGGGAAGGTCGATACGAGCAGACTGGGCGTCATCGGCTCGAGCTTCGGCGGCATGGTTGCGCTCGCAGCTCAGGATGTCAGGATCAAGGCGATGGTCGTGCTCTCAACCCCGTACACGATGCCGGAACCCCGCAGAGCCGTGGGCGGCTATTACCTGCTGCTATCGGGCAGGCGACTGAAAAGTGGCTTCTATGAGGATCTCCGCACCTATCAGGTGTTGGAAGCGATAAAGAGCGCACCGCCACTGCTCATTCTCCATGGGAGCGCGGACGAATTAGTGCCGGTGGAGCACGCGCGGCAGCTGTACGAGGCTGCACGAGAGCACAAACAACTGGAAATTCTACCCGGTGCCGATCACGTCCTCTCGCGAAGCGAGGATTTGAACAGAGCGATCGAGCTGAGTGTGGAGTGGTTCAAAAGATATCTGCCCTGACTGAGTGGGACGACTATTATCTCGCGCCGCCACCACCACCGCCGAACCCACCGCCTGCACCAAAACCACCACCTCCGCCTCCGAAGCCCCCGGGACCTGACCCCGTGGCTACCGGGGTCGTCATCCTGAAGGCATGCCCGAAGTAGAGTGGCATGTAAACCGCTGCATGAGCATCAAGATCAGGAACGTTCACCTGCAATTGCTCCATCGCTTTCGCGACCTTATCGCCCACGCCGAGCGCCGTGCCGTAGACCAGCCACTCCTTCCACATGGTCAAGTCTTCCGGTGCATACTTCTGGATCGAGGCGAAGTCAGAGAGGAATGTTCTGAATGCATCCCATTCCAGTTTCTCCTTGTAGTACTCGGTCTTCCACCTACCAAAGAGTGCCGCTGGGGCAGCGAGCGGCGGAACGGATTGCAGAGAGAGGAGGAGAGAAGCTACGAGACACGCGCCTAATTGCGGATACACGGCCCCCGAAGAGAAGAACAACACGAGCATGGCAAGGAAGATGATCGGGAACGGGAAGATGAATGTGAGCACGTGCATTCTGCCGCTCAGGACAAACTCCTCCGCGACACTCTTATCCGCTACATGCATCAAGCCGGTCAATCTGCTATGGATCCCGCTGAGACTGAGCATCGCATAGTCACCCATGCGCGTTGAGTCTCTTAACCCCTTGATCCGTGCCTCAAAGGCTGCGGTGTCAAAGACACCATCTTCCGCGTAGTCGCGCAAAAACGAGAGCACGCGCTGCTCATACTCATCGATCCCCGCGTGAGGATCTTGCAGTAGCTCGATTCGCAACCTGCCACCTGATTTCACGATTCGACCTTCAGTTCCTTCCGTTGCTATCTTCAGTATCCCGCGCCGCTGCAGATCGAGTAAGGTAGCATAGAAGCCATGCTCATCGAAAGCAAATGGATCGCCTTTGAAGACGAGGTTCACGAGCCAGGGTTTCCTTGTCTTGGGCACGTAGCTCAGGAACTTCGGCACCGTGAACTCTTTCTCTCGCCCGTGTCGGTAATACAGAAGACCGAGGAGCACCGGGAAGAGGAAGATGAGCGCGGTGAGTAGATAGCGGAGAGCAGTGAAGAAACGGTACGAGAGAGAATAGCGCAAGTTCGCTGCCTCAGTCTTGCCCGCAACGTCCGGCACATCCCGTGCAAAGCCATCCAGCTCATCGATGATCTCGGGCTTGAGCAGCAGTTCGAGCTCCAGGAGGGTATCCTTCGGGCTCGCGCCGTTTACAAGCCATACGCTACCTTCCTTGCGGGCCTCCCGTGGCGGATGCGTGTAGACCTGGGTAACGGAGCCGTCAGGGTCATGAACCGCAAGTGTGACCTGCTTGTACGGCAGATGTTCAGTGGCGAGCTTCACATTCAGATGGCACGACTCCGCATCGCATTCCAGGTAGGGATGCATTCTGAAGACGTAGTCAATGCTGTACTCGCCGGCCTCAAATCGTGCAGGGTTGTAGCAGCCCGCTTCATTCCTGAGTGCTAAGGAACGAATATCCCCCACATAGGCGCTTGGTGATGTGGAAAGTAGTTTGACCTCACCATAATAGTCCTTCGTATACGGGATCGTTCCCGGAGGTGAGAGGATGCTGACCGGTTCCACATAGGGCTCACCCAAATTATCCCACGCAAGCGGTGCTTCCCAAACCCGATAGAGCATCCGGTACTTGCCAGATGCCTCGATTTCGTACCTGAATGTCTCTTCAAGCGTTCCATTCAGATACAGATCAGCCCGGTAATGGTCAACATACACGTCTCCGTAGCCGGTTAAAGCAGCCGCTAGAAGCACGCCAGCAGAGCCGATCACGAGCACTACCAGTAGCAGAATAGCAAGCTGTCTCTTCTCACTCAACTCCAGCTCACCGCGGGCCTTCTCAGTTCCTCCTCTCGAAACTCGAGATACTCCATCTTCTTCAGCCCAATCGAAGACCCCACGAATTTGGAGGGCACGACGTCAAGCTTCGTGTTAAACTCCTGAACGATGTTATTATAGGTGTATCTGTGCCGCGCGATCTCCTCTTCCAGCTCTTTAATCGCGTTCATCGTCACCATGACCGTCTCAGAAGTCTTCAAGGCAGGATAGTTCTCGGCAACCGCAATGAGGTTCCCGAGCAATGATCGGCTCGCTGCATCGATCCGATTGAGCTCCCCCGCGCCGGCTTTCCCCAGGCTCGCCCGCATACTGGTGATCTTCTCGTACGTATCCCGCTCAAACCGTGCATAGCTCTTCACCGATTCAACGAGCTGCTCGATCATATCCAGCCGCTTCTTCATCGCGACTTTGACCTGTCCGAGCGTGGCTTCTCCCGCATTCTTCAGGCTCTGGAAACGATTGTAAGTGAGGAAGAAGTAACTAACGATGCTGAGCAGTAAAACCAGAAGTACAATCATTACCAGGAATAGCGCATTCATATCTTCTCCCGAACCTCCGTCATTTACTAGCACGTATAATCGCGCGGAGCATAAAAGGTTATTGGTTGCCCCTTTTGCTGTTTTTTTTTGCCGTCGCATACGCGCTCGGCATGCTCCTTCACCAATTCTCCAATTGCTCGATAATCTTCAGTTTCGAGTGTGTCACCCCAGTCCTCGACGTGGCGTTGGGTATGGACCAGTCTCACGTCTGCTTCGGCAGAGGAGCTGGCTCGACGAATTCAAATGCACCATTGTCTGCCAGCGCAGCGCAAGGGATCGTCCGAATAGACCTCCCTGTAGCGTTCGTAATAGACGACCTTCAGTTCATCGTCGCTCCTTACCAGTCCAGGGCCTGCTCGAGATCGGCGATGATGTCCTCGACATCCTCGATGCCCACGGAGAGCCGGACCATCTCATCGGTAATGCCCACCCGCATCCTCACGTCGCGGGCTACCGTCGCATGCGTCATCGAGGCGGGATGCTCGATGAGCGTATCAACTGCCCCCAGGCTCACGGCGAGCGAGCAGAGTTTCACGCGGTCCATCAGTTTGCGGCCCGCGTCCAGCCCGCCCTTCACGCCAAACGTGACCATCCCGCTGAACCCGCTCATCTGCTTCTTCGCAAGCTCGTGCTGTGGATGACTGGGTAAGCCGGGATAGCGGACCCACTCGATTCGCGGATGCGCCTCCAGGAACCGAGCCACCGCCAGCGCGTTGCTCGCGTGCCGCTCCATGCGCAGATGGAGCGTCTTCAAGCCTCGGGTGCAGAGCCATGCTTCGTGCGGGCCCATGGTCCCCCCGGTATCATTGGCCACCGGGCTCATGCGATCGAGGAGGTCGCTGCTGCCAATGACGATGCCGCCGAGCAGGTCCGCATGGCCGCCGATGTACTTCGTGCAGCTGTGCACGACGGCGTCCGCGCCGAGCGCTAAGGGGCGCTGGAAATAGGGCGTGGCAAAGGTGTTATCGACGACGGAAAGCGCGCCGATCTCCCGTGCCAGGTTCGTGATCGCCGCGATATCCGCGATGGTCAGAGTTGGGTTTGCGGGTGTCTCCAAGAAGAGCAGCTTCGTACTTCGCTTCACGCTCTGCTTCACCGCTTCGAGATCTGACATATCGACGAACGTGACCTCAACGCCGAATCGGGTGAGCAGAGAGGCGAAGAGATTGTACGTGCAGCTGTAGAGCACATCGTTTGCCAGGAGGTGATCACCCTGTTCCAGCTGCGTCAGGGCGACCGCGGTAATCGCAGCCATGCCGGAGGAGAAGGTCTGGCCGGCCTCACCACCCTCGAGCGCGGCCAGTTTCTGGACCAGCACGTGGTGTGTCGGGCTGTTCGGGCCTACGCGGATATACGTGTAGCCCTCCTGCTCGCCGGCGAACCGTGCTGCGGCCTGGTCAGCGCTCGCAAAGACGAAGGTCGATGTCTGATAGATCGGTGTGGTATGCGCGCCGAAGATCTTATCTGGCGCTTCACCTGCGTGAACACATAATGTACCTACTCTCATCCCCTTTTTCATCGCCTCACTCACCCTCCAGTCCCGGAGTTAGTAGTTACGTGTATGTATGAGCTCAAAAGAGAAAGGAGTACTTGGTCGCGATTTGCGCAATGGCGAGGACGTTGGCTACTTTGTACGATTTCCCGCGGTTACGAGCGAAGCCAGAAAACAGCGAGCGGACGATTTTCCCCGATATTGACGATGCAACCGTTATATCAAAGCCGCTGGTGGGATTTGAACCCACGGCCTGCTGATTACGAGTCAGCCGCTCCACCCCTGAGCCACAGCGGCATCCACCAGCTAGTATCTAAGGTACGTAATATTTATAAGCACTAAACCGAGAAAGGGAGAGTATGAAGAAGGAGGAGCTGGTGCATCTCCACATGCTCCTGGCTCAACTTAAGAAATATTGTGAGGAGAAGGGTCTGGAGTGTGATTTCTCGAAGTATAACGAGCTCGAGATCACCCCGTTCCAGGTCCATAAGAGTAAGGACGAGCACAAGCATGCCATCTTTGTGCTGGGAACCGAACTAGCATCGATGGCCGCGCGGAGCAATTTCATGGGCTACCGCTAGCCGTTGCCGGTGGCAACGACCACGTCACCTCGCCGGCGAAGTCCGTGCTCCTTTTCATGCTCAGCTGATGTTTCTATCTCTCCCGTTCGTAACAATAATGGCCATTAAATCACATACCTTCTCTTATTTTACTCTAAAATCATCATACCGCAGCAGGATTGCTCGCGCCGGGCAAGAGCGCTACCATTAGCACGGCGAAGCTCAGGGCGTCGAAGGGCAGAGCGCGCGGCACGCCTTGACGATCTCTTCGCCCTCCATGAAGACCACGCCCTGGTCCGTGGCGAACGCACGCGCCTGGGCTTTGGCAAGTGCAGTCCCCGTGGTGCTATCCAGCATCTCACAGATCACCATCGCCGGTGGGATGCCAGCGAGCACGGCCAATGCCACGGAGAGCTCAGTCTGGCCTCGCCGCTCATCGAGCAAGCCATCGGCCGCCCGGAGAATGGAGACATGCCCGGGTGTACGGAATTCCGCAATGAAGTCGTAGCCGCTCTCCGTGCCGTTCAGCACCTGCTCAACCGCCTCGCCGATCTTCTGGATCGTCAGTGCGCGGTCGTTATCCGTAATCCCCGTGAAGGTCTTCCGGTGATTGACCCAGAGGGAGAAGGATGAGCGTTTATCGTAGGGGATATCGCCCACTCCTTCGACGAGCCGTCTGAGAGATGCATAGTTCTCGTTCACGTTGCGCACGATATCGCTCATGAAGGGGAGACCGAGTTTCTTCGCCGCGGTGGGATGGATGGCGACGCAGATAAGTCCACCCGCATTGTTCCTGAACTGAGCCACTTTCCGCGGGGTGACCGAGGAGGCGGCGAGCACAAAGTCCGTCTCACCTTCGCGATCCTCCGCATCGTAAATCAGGACGATATTCCCCTTTCGTATTTCCGCGATCCCGCGTTTCACCGACTCGGGAATCCCCTGCGTGTGCATTACGCTCATAGTACCACCCGTGTCCGTACCTCCTCGCCGTTCTTCAAGCCCAGCTCACCCCGGAGATAGACCGGCGAGATAATCTCGAGGATATCATCGGGATAATGGGTGCGTTCGGGGATGATGACCGCGCTTTTAATCCCCTTAGCTCGTTCGTCGAGGATCTTACAGGGGAAGCACTTGGCGCCGCCAAAGGTGCGGTTCTCCGAGACGAAGCTGTCGATCTTAATGCCTTTGCGGCCATCGAGCTTCTTCCGAGCGACGATGCAGAGCAGGTCGAGGCTGAGATTAAGTGTCCCGGGGAAGGGAATGAAACCCAATTTCACCTCAAATTGCTTCTTATAGCCCTCGAGCGTGGTGTAATAGCAGCCCTCACCCAGCCCGGTGACCAGACGGCCTGCGATCTCCACTTCGATCTTCGGCTGGGCGAAGAAGAGCTCTTGATACTCGTAGCATTCCTGCTTTAAGAGCCCAACGCCGTTCTGCGTGAGCATGATCCACTGGCCGTCGGCCGTGATGCGGCGGTGGACGAGCCCTTCCCGCTCCAGCTCTTGGAGCCGTCGCGCCGCGGTCTGTACGCTTGCCCTGATCGCCTCGGCAAAGTACCCGGAGGATAACTTGATCGGCTGCTCGATCGCGCCGAGCAGCGCGAGCTTGCGTAACGAGAGTATAACGTCCCCACTCACCCGCTTCTCATTCATGCCACTTCTGAGATCCATCTCATACTTAGTGCCCGCGCTATAAAAAGGTTGGCAGCTGCCACGTGCAAGCTCCTCATGCTCACTCCTGAGCAGGGCTGAAGTGCCACCACCGAATCCTGCAGTCGAGCTCACGAATCAGCAATTCTTCGCTTCAAACTCAGCCCGGCGAGCAGCCCGAAGAAGAGTCCGGAGAGATGCGCAGTATGCGCGATCATATCGCCTGACCCGATCATCAGGAAATCGATGAGCGCGAATAGTATCACGGCCAACCAGATCTCCAGCGGGATGACGAAGAAGAGATAGACCCGCAGCCGCGGCATGAGCACCGCGAGGGTGGCGAAGATCCCGCTCAATGCACCGCTCGCACCGAGTGCGGGATTGACCGCGGTTAAACTCCAGCCGATCCCCGCGACGATACCGGAGATAAAGAAGATGAGCAGGAACTTCGCGCTCCCGATCTTGCGCTCCAGAAATGGCCCGAAGAAGACGAAGAAGAGCATGTTGAAGAAGAAATGGTCGAAGCTGCCGTGGAGGAAGATGTGGGTGACCAGCGTCCAGGGTCGCTCGAGTACCAGTTGCGGCACGAGCATCAAGCGGTCAGTATAGCCGGATATGAGTAGCTGGAGGAGGAAGGAGAGTGCGATGATGAGCATGAGGAGGAACGAGTAGTTCCCGGATATGCTGTGCAAGGGCGTTTTCAGCATCACACGCTTTTCCGAGTCTTGCAGGGTCGACTCAAGGGGTAAGCCTGCGGTCCCGTGTACCTCCCGATCCTTGTGGTAGAGGTCCAGGCCTACGCACCAGTGCAGCTCGGGCTGGAGATGGTCACGGCAGAGGGTATCGCCGCAGTACTTGCAGCGGTAGAGAGCAGGCTTCCCGCAGACCGTGCACTGTCTCCGTGCCATAGCTTTGAAGAGAGCGGTACTGCATTTAAACGTTGCCGGGGGACCCGTGGCGGGCAATTTAGCGGCCGCGCGGGCCGATAAGTACCGCGCCGGACTCGCCGGCTTGAAGATCACCACGCAGGTACGTGCTCGTTACCCCCGTAATCCGGACAGTTGCGGTCGACCCGAGCGGCGGCTCGGCATTGAGCGCTATGAGGCGATAGGAGGAATCGCGGCTAATCACCCCGCCTTTCTTTCCCCGTTCCATGATATGAACCGGGAGGACAGTGCCGCGCAGTGCAAGGTTGTAGTCGAGCGCGATCGCGAGGCAGCGTGAAGCGATAATCCGCGATCTCTCCTTCTTCTCGCGCTCCAGCAGATCCTTCAACTTCGCCGCCTCCGTTCCCGGTCTGGGCGAGTATCTCGTGGCATTCACCTTCTCCGGCCGCAGCAACTCCAGGAGCTGCACCGAGGCTGAGAAATCCGCAGCGGTCTCGGTCGGAAACCCGACGATGAAATCCGTGCAAAGTGTGCAGTCCGGGAAACGCGCCCTGATACGCTTGATCATCCCCACGAACTCCGCGACCGTGTAATGCCGGTTCATCTCTCGCAGCACCTTATCCGAGCCGGCCTGCACCGGGAGGTGAAAGAACTTGAAGATCTTCTCGGACTCAAAGGCATCGAGGAGCTCGTCGAGGAGCGGGCTCACGGTATCGGGGTTCATCATGCCGACGCGAACGCGGAAATCGCCCTCTAAGGCTGTGATCATGTCTAAGAGCTGGGGCAGCTTCATGCCTCGCTCGTTCTCGCAACCGTATGCGGTGCAGTCCTGCGCGGTGAGTCGGATCTCCTTCGCGCCCCGGGCAACTGCACCTCGCACCGCTTCGAGGATCGTCTCGGGACTATAACAGTGCAATTCGCCACGCGCTTGTTTCACGATGCAGTAGGTGCAGTTCCCCACACAGCCGATCGCGATCGGAAGAGCGCAGACGACGCCATCAAACGCGAGCTCCGGGAAGCGCTCATAGCTTGCGGAAAGCTCGGCCGGGGTCAGCAGTGGTACCGCCTCGCCGAGGAGATGCTGCACCAGGTCGGGCTGTGCCGCGGCCATACAGCCTGCAACCACCACCTGCTTACCCGCATCCCGCAGCGCCTTCAGTCGTTTGAGCACGTTGAGCTCCGTCCGCTTCGTCACGGTGCAGGTGTTCACGACCACCACCTCGGCCTCCTCTTCGGTGACGATGGCATGTCCCTGTGCTTGCAGCAGTGCGCGCAGCTTCATCGTGTCGCCGAGATTGGCGGTGCAGCCGAAGGTCTCGAGACAAATTTTCTGCGATCGTGGGAAGATCCTGGTGAGGGGCATGGATCGTTTCCTTGAGGGCTCGTTCGAGCAAAAAGGGGGTCTATTTTATTGGTAAGCTCATTTAGAAGATAAGAGTTTAGACGTGGCGATGAACCAGACCTCGAAGCGAAAGATAGAGCAACTCCAGATCTGTGTGGACAAGGAGGTGGAAGTGGCGAATACGTGCTTCGCGGACATCAAGCTTGTTCACCTCGCTTTACCGGAGATCAATAAGGATGAGATCGATCTGAAGACGGAGTTCCTCGGCTTCAGTATGAAGTATCCCCTCATGATTGCTTCAATGACCGGCGGGCATCCGGAGACGAAGCGAATCAATGCGATTCTTGCGGAAGCTGCGGAAACGCTCGGCGTGGGTATCGGCGTGGGCTCACAGCGAGCGGCGCTGGAGAGTGGGGAGCAAGAAGCGACGTTCCGCGTGGTTCGCGACGTTGCTCCGAACGCCTTTATCTACGCGAATTTGGGCGCGCCACAGGTGAAAGAGTACGGGCTCGCGGGGGTGGAGCGGGTCATCGAGATGATCGATGCGAATGCCGTGGCCATCCATCTCAACTTCCTGCAGGAGGCGATCCAGCCGGAGGGCAACGTCGATGCCCGCGGGTGCCTCAGCGCAATCAAAGAGGTCTGCGAAGCGATCAAGAAGCCCGTGATCGTGAAAGAGACCGGTGCGGGGATCAGTTACGCCACGGCGAAGCGGCTGCACGAGATCGGCGTCTCCGCGATCGACGTGGGTGGGCTGGGAGGCACGAGCTTAGCGGCTGCGGAAACGTACCGCGCGAAGGGCGAAGCCGATGCGCTCTGCGAGCATTTAGGGTGCCTCTTCGGCTGGGACTGGGGCATCACGACGGTGGAGAGCATTGTGGAGTGCGGTGCGATTCCCTTCCCGATACCCATCATCGCCACTGGCGGGATACGGACGGGCATCGATGTGGCGAAGAGCATCGCGCTGGGTGCGGATCTCAGCAGCGCTGCATTACCATTCCTGAAACTGATTGTGAAGCAGGGCAACGCGGCGGGCGTCATCAGCAAGATCAAGGAGATGGCTGAAGAATTAAAGGTGGCGATGTTCTTAACCGGTTGCCGAATTCCCCGCGAGCTGCGGGACGTGGAAGTGATTGTAACGGGTAAGACGCGTGAGATCCTGGAGCAGCGCGGGTTCCTGGACCGTCTGAAGCGGCGCAAGAAGCTACTAGAGCGATGAGCGGCCGCGCGTGAAACGAAGGGGAGGACCGCTTGGTTCTGCGCTCACCTGCATTTCCTTCGGGCTCAGGTGAACCCGCCCTGTGCACTCTTTATGGCCGGACGCTCTACCTAGCCATGGGTGATTATCCATGCTCGATACTGATCGAGCGGTGGGCAGAACGCCCAATGCACTTATCCACGAGAAGAGTCCGTACCTCTTGCAACATGCGTACAACCCGGTCCACTGGTATCCCTGGGGTGAGGAGGCGCTACGACGTGCGAAGGAAGAAGACAAGCCGATCTTTCTCAGTATCGGCTATGCTACCTGCCACTGGTGCCATGTGATGGCTCGTGAGTCGTTCGAGAATCCGCAAACGGCCGCGCTGCTCAACGAGCACTTCGTGAGTATCAAGGTCGATCGCGAGGAGCGGCCGGAGCTGGATGCGCTGTACATGAAAGCGGTGCAGCTGATCGCGGGCACGGGTGGCTGGCCCTTATCAGTCTTTCTGACCCCGGCTTTGAAGCCTTTCTACGGCGGCACGTACTTCCCGCCAGAACCACGGCACGGCTTACCAGCCTTCACGGAGCTGCTGGAAACGCTCAGCCGCTTCTGGCACGAGCGGCGTACGCAGCTCGAAGCGAATGCCGAGCAGGTCATTCAGCTGGTGCGCACGATGTACGAGCAGCCACGGCGAGCGGGGGCAGAGGAGCTCACCGAGGACCTCCTTGCGAATGCGTATGAGCAGCTCGTGCTGCAGTTTGATGCCACGCACGGCGGCTTCGGCGCGAAGGTACCGGCGTGGTCGGCGAAGGCTCCGAAGTTTCCGCTCCCCTGCTTTAGCGCGTTCCTGCTCCGGTACTATCACCGAACCCGCGAGCCCTCTGCGGTGAAGATGGTGACGAAGACCCTGAATGCTATGGCACGGGGCGGCATCTTCGACCAGCTGGGCGGGGGGTTCCACCGGTATGCCACAGACCAGCTCTGGCTCGTGCCGCACTTTGAGAAGATGCTCTACGATAACGCGCTCCTGGCACGTGCGTATACCGAAGCGTACCAGGTAACGGGCGAAGGATTCCTTGCGGAGATCGCGAACCGGACACTGGACTGGGTACTGCGTGAGATGACCGATCGTACCGGCGGGTTTTACTCGGCACTTGATGCGGACAGTGAGGGCCGGGAAGGCGCCTTTTATCTCTGGTCGCCTGCGGAGATTACCGCGGTGCTGGGCGACGCGGACGGCGACGTGCTCGCTCGCTACTTTGGTGTGACGAGCGAAGGTAACTTCGAGGGCGGCACGAGTGTGCTCTCCCGAGCGGCGTCAGCGGCGAATGCCGATGCGGCCATGATTCGACGTGCTATGCAGCAGCTGCTGGCAGCGCGAAATCAACGGGTGCGACCGGCGACTGACGACAAGATCCTCACGAGCTGGAATGGGCTGATGATCTCCGCGTTTGCCCTTGGCTACCAGGTATTTCGTGATTCCCGGTATCGAGCAGCTGCGATCGAGGCGAGTACCTTTATCCTTGAGCAGCTGAGAAGCGACGGGCAGGTATTGCACCGGTACCGGGATGGTGAAGCCTCAATACCCGGCACGCTCTCGGATTACGCCTTTTTCACCGCGGCACTGCTCGACCTCTACGAAGCGACGTTCGACTCCTCCTGGCTCCGGGAAGCGTTTGTGCTGAACGAGCGTATGATCGAGTTGTTCTGGGATACCACATCGGGCGGCCTCTTCGAGACGACCGTGCATGAGCGGAACGAGCTTGGCGTCGCGATCAAAGAGGCATACGACGGCCCGATCCCCTCGGGCAACTCGGTCGCCGCGCAGAACTTCCTGCGGCTCGCCGCGCTCAGTGAGGATGCGGATCTTCGCGGCAGGGCGGAGGACATTTTCCGCGTCTTCCACGAGTCACTGGAGGCAACCCCGCTGGAGCATGCGCAGATGCTCTGCGCACTCGAGTTCTATCTCAGTCCTCCGGTGGAGATCGTCCTGGCAGCTGGGTCTGCCGCAGCGGTAGAACCGTTTGCGGCCGAGCTGGGGCGTCATTTCCTGCCCACCAAGGTCACGGTATTCTCAGAGCCCGGCGTCACGCTGAACGAGCTGCCCGCACTGGCACCCTTACTCGCTGACAAGGTCGCGATCCAGGAACGGCCGACGGTCTACCTCTGCGAGAATTACACCTGTAAGGCGCCGATCACTGACTTGAACGAACTAAAGAGCGTGCTATCCTCTCGTACGTAGCCTTGAATTCGCTCCTTTTTGACTCGGACCGTCCACTTACCCGACCAGCTACGTTGCCTACAACTCATTCAAATTCCGCTGGACTGCTTTTACACCACTCAGCAGCCTTCGTAATACTTGATAATCGCCCTCGTACCTGTTGATATGACTGCGTGCCGATTGATACAAAGACCAAAATACGATGGGGTGTGAGTTGTAGCTCACTGTTATACCTTCTCGATAATCCTTCGATCCGTGAATCGCTTCTATTTTTGCGTGAAAGGAGGTTCCCGGATTAGCTACCACTGTGAGTAGAACTACGAATTTAGTGAGCTTCCGCATGTGCTCGTTGTTCCCGGTGAACTCCATTTCTTAGAGAGAGGCATTAGTAAAGATTGCACAGGCGCCGGAGGATATTTGAATAGCTGAGGGTTCCCAATTCCTATCTTTGATTGATGTGGATTCACAGTTATTAAGTTAATAGCTCATTTAACTCGTTGATTATTTCTGTGAGTCTTTTATTTTTTTCATTGATTGTATATACCAGTTGGTCAGCTCTGCCTGACACCCGCTCCACCACAGCATACTGAGCATATATTTTGCTTTGAAGATCCAAAGATGCTTGATATTCCTCTGGCGAAAGCGAACGTCCTGCATATCTTCTGTTGTATTCACTCACCAAATCTTCGTAATAATTAGCCACTCTAACCCATTCATCATAAGTATCTGAATATTCCATCTGTAAATCATTAATTCCATCAATATGTGCGTTGTATTCCTTCATAAGTTCCAAATACCTCTTAAACTCCCTTGGATTTCTAAAGAAATATCCGCTGTAATAATTTTTATCGTATGTGGCATACCCTCCAGTTGTCTCCAAAGCTAACCATTTACCAGGTGACACCTCAGCCAAAACCCATGCGTGATTGTATTCTGTCCAATTGGCATTGGGATTGTCCGCATTTCCTACTGCGATTTCCGCATTAATTCCCTGAGTTTCAACCATATCCCAGACATCGATTGCCATGTCTGCACAAACAAAAAGATCATATTTGCGATAAGTATGAGTTTTATAATAGTCTTCAACAATATCTGTTACTATTCCTACATTCTTTTTTTCTTCTGTTATTATGGGTGTTGGCGTAGATTGTAGAGTTGGTATCAAAGTAGGCGTAGAAGTTAACGTTGAAACTGGAGTTTCAACCTTGTAATCAACACACCCGCATAATACACACGCCAAAATAGCCAATGCTACAATCATAGCCAAAAATTTCCTTTTCATGCTATTACCATTCTATGTTCTTCTCTCCTGAAGGATCAGACAGCTCTATATGAATCTTAACAATTTCTCGTGTAGAGAATAATCTTTTTTCCTCGACTTCCTTAACAAGTTCATCGGTGATTTTTATTTCATCTTTTTTGTTTTTCACGCTTTTACCTTTTTGAAGTTTTATACCGTCTTTTATATCAGACACAAATGCTTCTCCATGAGAAACCATATTTCTTTTTTCTCTTACAAATTGTATAGCATCAATTATCTTTTTAACTCGTTCTCTACCAATTTTTTCCCTTTCACAAATCTTTTTGAAAATCTCAATTTTGCGTTTAAATCCCAATCCCGTCTGTTCCATCAAAATTAAATCCTTAAAGAGAAATGTTTTATAACTTTGAGGAGAACAAAAATAATTAGATATGAAGAAATCCAGAGTAGATTCTATATCAAGCGCCAGTCTTAAAATTTCTCCACAGTTCCTATAAAAGATTTTCTTTTCTTCTCCCATTTTATCTCAAAATCTAAGCCTTGGACATGATAGTGAAGCGTCAATAAGTTTTGATCTCATTTCCGAAGCCATTTTCTTTTATCGTTGGTCTGGCTTCTTTAGGATAATAAACAGTATTGTAATTGCCGTTAACTATGATTAATGAAACATCCACGTTGAGTATCTTAATCTCGTTATAATTGCCGTTTATATTTATTGTATCACCAGAGACGTCTTGAACCTTATAATTGCCGTTTATATTTTGTGTAGTAGGCACCGATATCATAGGTTGAGTAGGTGTCACAATAGGGTGTTCTGGTAATGAAGATGTTTCATATCTAACAACTTCGTTTCTTATTCCAGATATTTCAACTAGAGGATTTGCAAACTGAGGAATATACACGGTATTATCCATTCCTGATATAACGATTTTTATTACTGTTACATCGTGAGGAACAGTAATAACGTTCCTCATACCTGATACAACTAATTTAACTGGCACATCGCTGGATATAGTTATATCTTGATCAGTACCAGATATTGGAATTACTTCTTCAATCATTTCCTCTTCAATGTCCTCAACATTTGTTGCTGGCAAAGTGGTAACATCTGGAGCTTTTGTAGGTGTCTCTTCTTCAATGCATCCAGAAAATGCGATAACGACCAGTAATGTCACAAATACGATTCCTATTGCGATTTTGTTTTTCATTTATTTTTACATTCCTTTATACTGTGTGTAAAAGCATCCATATAAAATTTTCGATTGAAGCATTTTTCTTAAAACAAAGGAAAAAAAAGTTTTTATCAAATCCAACCCTCCCCACCACAACCATCACTAAAAGGAGCAGCACTGCATACGCCAGAAACAGTAACCGTGCACCAATGATTTGTGAAACCTGTTCGGATGAATATTTGGCCATCGTCGCTTACAACCGTTCCAGCGGAAAGTATTCTATCCGACATACGCCCAGCGATGCCACGCTGATAACCATAGCGGGTTCATGCATAAATTAATGCGAACTTAAAACACCCCATCGATCTGCGTGCCGCAGTTGGGGCATTTCGCGTCGCTCGTGAGTCGGTTCTCCCGAATATAGAACCCGTAACGGTTGATGAGCAAGGCACCGCAGTGATAGCAGTAGGTGCTCTCGCCGCCTTCGCCGGGCACATTGCCTTCATAGACGTACCGGAGGCCGACCTCTTTCCCGATGTCCCGTGCCCGGTGGAGCGTGGCGACCGGCGTGCGCGGGAGATTGATGAGCTGATAGGTGGGGTAGAACTGCGAGATATGCCAGGGTATCTCGATGCCGACGCTCTTGATGAACTCCGCGATCGCCCGGAACTCCTCGTCGGTATCGTTCAACGTCGGGATGACCAGCGTCGTGATCTCGACCCAGACGCCCAACTTCCTGTAGAGCTTGATCGCATCGAGCACCGGCTGAAGGTGCGCGCCGCAGTTGGTATGGTAAACCTCCTCGGAAAATGACTTCAAGTCGATATTGATCGCATCCAGGTAGGGCGCGAGCGTCCGTATCGCCTCTTCGGAGATATAGCCGTTAGAGACGAAGACGTTGCTGATCCCTGCCGCTCGGGCGAGCTGCGCAATCTCATAGGCGTACTCGAAGAAGATGGTCGGCTCGACGTAGGTGTACGCGATACTCTTGCACTCGTACTGCTTGGCGATCGCGACAATCTCCTGTGGCGCAATATACTCGCCGCTGATCCGTTTCTGATCCTTCGGCATCTGCGAGATATCGTAGTTCTGGCAGTTCCGGCACCGGAAGTTACAGCCGACCGTCGCGATCGAATAGGCCGTTGAGCCGGGGTAGAAGTGGTAGAGCGGTTTCTTCTCGATCGGATCGATCGCCTGCGCGACTACCTTGCCGTAGACGAGGCTGTAGAGCTTGCCCTGCTGGTTCTCGCGCACACCGCAGATCCCCCGTCGCGCTTCAGTGATCTTACAAGTATGGGGGCAGAGATGACAGCGAACGGCCTGCTCATCCAGGCGCTCGTAGAACATCGCTTCTTTCAGCTGCTCTGCAGTCCCCTGCGCTGAGCGAAAAGGCATCTTTCTCCCAGTGGAGAGATCTCCCCTGAGGCCATATATACCATAGCGACGGTGCACGTAGGAACGGTCTACAAGACGCGGATCATTCAGTACCTGCTACCCCATCGAATAGTAATTTCGCGCCCCGCTTGGATGTGAATCGAGTCGGTAATCCACGTCTGTATGGGGGCTGGTAAGCTATCAGCTCACCGTTGCACCAGGACCATGCACCGCTGAAACCGCCAAGTGAGAACGACTACGAACCCGCAACTCGTGTCATGTACGAACGAGCGGATGGCTAGCTAGTCCCAGACTCTGGTAATTTATGCCACCTTTGTCTTCAGGGTTATCTCGATCGCGGAGACGTTAACTCTATCGCCTCCTTCTCCGGTGAGCTGTTCAGTCCCTATCTTAATCTCGCCCACCTGGAGACCGGGAAGGAACTTATTTCGCACGACCTCTGCGGTATCCACTGCCCTCGAGATGGCCCTGCCCCGCGCCTTGATAACGATCTCGTTAGAGCCGCTGTTGATCTGCGTAACAGTCGCGAGAACATAGCTCATCACCGGTTTATTCCCGACATAGATCACGTTGTCTTCTGCCATGTATGCATCACTGGAGTGAAGTATGTGCTGACGGGTATTTAAAGGTGGGCGATTTACACCTTCCTCGACTCGCCCGAGTGCAGCACAGTAGGCGGTCTGTAGCACCTCTGCGGTGCTTCTGCGCTGCGTTTATCCTCGCCACGGGCTGTCCCTGGCGCACGAGGTCGCCGGGCTTCGCTCTCCTCGGCAGTTATTCGTACTATGCTTCGAGTGGCCGAAACTCTTCTTTACCCGCACCGCATTCTGGGCAGACCCAGTCATCAGGCAGCTGCTCGAAGGGCGTGCCCGGCTTGATCCCGTTATCAGGATCGCCCTTCGCGGGATCGTAGATATAGCCGCAGACGGTGCATTCGTACTTCTTCATGCTTTATCACCGGATCTTCATGCGTCATTGGGCATGATATAGGTTAAATAGCGGTATACGTGAGTGGCCTCAAGGAGCAGCTGACCGCCCACGCATTCGCCCCGACGAGCGGTTATTCCGCGAGCTCGATGAACTCCGCCTTGGTCGCGCTGCATTCAGGGCAGAGCCAGTCCTCGGGCAGATCTTCAAACGCGGTGCCCGGCTCGATCCCGTTATCCGGATCGCCCTTCGCGGGATCATAGATGTAGCCACACAACGTGCACTCGTACCGCTTCATCATCCATCACGACCATGAACTCATTCTTCTTCAGTGGTGATATCAGCTTGGTTTTGGCGTGGTACCCCGTGCTTTTACGTCCACAAAGGTTATAGATGCGCCAACGTTGGTTGATGGAACGTCTATGATTATTTAATACGCTGAAACTTAGGTATAGTAGCTTTTCGATCATCCTGATAGCCCATGCACATCGCGATCATCCATTCCATCTGGCGAAGGCGCCGAGGAGGGGCGCGCTATAAGTACCCAGAAGTGAGGAGGTGAGAACCATGAGAGCAGTTGTCATTGGTAGATGGGAACCTAACAAGTTCAAAGAAGTAAGTCGGCGATTTTTTGGCATGCTCGAGGGTGATGCACCAAGTGAAGTCCTCAGTGCGTACAAGAAGATCAAATTTCATGCATTCGAATTCCCGAGCGCCTATGGTCAAAATTGCGTTGTGATGGTCTGCGAAGCTGATGAACTGACGTTCGCCACATTCGCACGCTATTGGGCCGATGTGATGTCCATTGAACTCATTCCCAGTGTTCCCCTCGAGGTGATAGCTATGCGAAAGGTGGGGCTCGAATGAAGTGAAGCGGAGTGGGACAGCGGTACGGTTGAGTTCGGTGGGACGTGCTTGAAACGGTCTCTCGATTCCCGATCGGATGTGCCCGCGAGTCCCCGCGCGGGCGCTCCTTCAGAAAGATGACCTATCGAGCAGCGAAATGCCGCTAATGCTCAGCGTGCTAGCAGGAACCACCGTGGGAATCGAAAACACGGCAAAAAACCACAGGAGGAGCGAGACTGAACGATTTGTGAATAGCTCGCTGCCGTTGCTGCTGGCCTTCACACGATCGTCCTGACTCGAGGAATCGCTTCTTCTTTCCCGTCGAATGCGCTCCTCCGCATATTTATTGGTGGTATCCCTATTTAAGAGGATTTCGAAAAACCTCCTGACCCCGCGGTCATATAATAATCTTTAAATACTATAAAACATATAATGATATCCATGAGAACTTTA
>CAYYNW010000019.1:0-19113 GCA_964473145.1 uncultured Halobacteria archaeon | reverse complement strand
GATCTCGAGGCGGTTTCGTGACTGTTCGCTCTCCTTCTCCAGGTGCCTGAGCTGCGTCTGCATGGTTCCACGAGCAGCTTCAAGCAGCTCCTTCTCCGCGAGAACCGGCACGTCTGACAGCGCCGCCTTGATCGCAGTCCGCTGCATGAGCAGCCGTTGCTGGGTCTCCTTGAGCGCCGCGAGGTTCGCCTGGAAGAGCTTCTCGAGCCAGTTCAATGCCTGCTCGCGCTTGCGATCCTTGAGGACCACCGGGTCTTCCGCAATGGTCCGCTGAATGGCACGGAGCCGGTCTGGCAACTCATCGCCGAGCGACTCGAGTGGCGATGCGAGGAGCGCGGTTACGGCCTTTCTCGTTTCCGGGCTGAGCGGGTGCCGGCCTGTTTCGTCCTGCTTCTGTAACAGTTCAAGCGGCTTGGTCAAGGGTACGAATAAGTTCCGGACATTCGTTTCGAACTCCGTGTATTCCGCTTCTACTGCTGCCAGCTCAGCTTCCCGCGCCTTGTACCGGGTCCAGTCGTCGCTGGCCTCGAGCATGCGCAGGCAGTTCGCTTTCTCCTCGCTTTCTCGCCTGAGCATAGAAGCGGTTTCCGCCCTGGCATGGATGCTCTCCCCTTCCTTCGCACGCGCAGCCTGGAGCTCCGTGAGGGCTCGCACCAGCACTGGCACGAGCTCCCAATCCCGAATGAGCTGCTCCTTCCCCTTCAGGGGTGCGACCAGCTGGTTAAGCGCACTTCGGAGCTGATTAAGCTCAGCGATCAGCTCTTTGATCTCTCCGGGAAAGAGTGAGCGCACACAGAAGACGTTCCGCTGGGACTTGCCGAACGGGAATTCTAAGTTCGAGGTCGCCTCCTTATAGAAGGACAGCACGGTTTGATAATCCGATTGGTTGGGGATCACCAGTTTCTCAGCGATTGTGGCGAGATGCTTCGCCATCTTGTCACGGTAGAGCAGGCCGATCTTCGCTATGCGATCAGGCACCTGCTCGCTCGATTCAGCAGTTTGCAGCTGCTCGATCCGGTCTTTCAGTTGCTCAAGTACCGCGGCGATCTCAGCATAGCAGTGCGCAGCGTTCTCGCTCAGCTCACGGAAGAGCGACCCTGAGACCTGCTCCAGCCCTGCATCCAGTTCGGCGAAGGTGAGGGTGGTTGGGAATTCCTCTTCGTCCTTGCCCCGGAGGCGACTCAGCCACTTCACATGGGTACGTTACTGCCTGCTCCCTTAAAGGTTTTAGACGCGAACGTCGGCCCGTACGATAGATAGTAATAGGCGCAAGCCGCAAAGGTACTCAGGAGAGAGAACAAGGCGCGTAGCACGTTCAACGCCTCAGGATGACTGTTGTGAAATGAACCACCACGAACTCATCGACAATCTTGCGGTACAACTTTCCGCACTGGTCCTGGGCAGGTACAAATTCTTCAGTGCGAGTATCGAGAGTCCACGACTTGGGGACCAGCTCGAAGCGACCAAGCTGCACCTGCCGCGAATCGAGGGTGCGGGGGTGTACGAGGTGAGTGCCGGGACGCTCGTTGGGCGCCTCACGCCAGCCTTCTGTATCGTCCAGTGGCTGGGTGAGGAGTATACGACCATTTTGTGGCACCACGGGAATGCTGAGCGGCCCTTTGAGCACCGGTGGTTCAGCCATACGAGCCTCAAGCAGATCTTCTTACGGGCGAGTGAGCCTTTTCCGGCAAACCTCGTCGCGCTTGCCGCTCCCTTTCATCGGCGCTCGCTGATCTCGTATGCAGAGCAGCTGCGGGACTTAGCGAAGTTCGTGGCGATGCTCGCCGTCTCGACGACGCTCGTCGAGGCGCTGATCTCGTACTTCAAAGCGCGAACGACTTCCCGGGTGATGGTCGCGGGCATCAGTCTCGGCGGCTGGGTGACGAACCTCCACCGGGCGTTTTACAATACCGCGGACCTCTATGTGCCGCTCCTCGCGGGCGCAGCGCTGGATAAGGTCTTCACCGCCAGTCTCTATCGTAACCTGACCGGACGGTTAGCGCGTGAGAACCCGGGGCAGCTTAAGGAGGTGCTCAACTTCGAGCCGGAGTTCACCCGAATAAAAGGCAATAACGTGTTCCCGTTACTGGCGCGTCACGATCAGATCATCCATTTTGAGCGGCACCGGGTCTGTTATGGTAACCGGCCGATCACGATACTGGAGAAGGGGCATATTACCGCGTCACTGGCACATCATGCGCTTCGTAAGCATCTGCTCGGGCAGCTAGCACGTCGCAAGCCCCCGTAGCCTTCCCTTGGTAGCTGCTGGTTCGCATCTATCTACCAGGATACCTTAGTTTTCACTTCACCTAACCTCGTCCGCCATGTTAGTACCACGAATTTCACCTCGTTCGCTGGTACCAAGCAGGTGGAGCTACCCTGCCGTTTGCAGCAACCCCTGGATGTAGTGCCGTACCCATAAAAACGTCACTAGTGTCCCCAGAATATTCGCAGCCACGAGCCCCCACCAGACACCCACCAGTCCCCAATCGAACGCAAACGCGAAAAGGCCTGCAAGCAATGGCGTGAGGACAATTGTGCGCAAGAGGGTAACGAGGAGCGCGTTCATCCCTTTCCCTGTTCCCTGAAAAATCGCGGAGGAGAGCATGCCAAAGGATAGCGCGGGATAGAAGAGGCAGATAATCCTGAGAAAAACGGTCAAATCCGGTGCGAGGTGCGCCGCTGTTTCCGCTTGCGTGAAGATCGCCGTGATCTGGGGTGCGAGAAGGAACGTGGCGAGCGCGATCATCGTCTCCATCGCTACACCGATTTTGATGGCATAGAGGTGAGCAACGTTGATCTTGCGATACAATCGAGCGCCAAATGCCGCGCCGCTCACGGGGACGACCGCGGTTGCGATACCGATCGCCGGGAGGATCGCGATACTGGCGACCCGCCACCCGGTTGAATAGACTGCCACGCCATCCGTACCGCCCACCATCACGATGATGACAATGAGTACGAGCATGGTGAGCGACATGGAGAGCTGCATGGCGGCCGATGGCAGCCCCACGCCGAAGATGTCCCCGACTATACGCCGGTCACCGGTGAACTCGCGGAAGCTAAAGGAGACGTACGTATCCTTCTTGAGGAGCAGCCAGTTGAGCATGACGAGTGAAGTGATGGCAAGCGAGATAACGGTCGCCCATGCCGCACCGGCAATACCCAGGCCGAGCGTATAGATGAAGATGGGGTCCAGGACAATGTTCAGCCCGGCGCCCAGCGCCATGGCGTACATGGCGCGCGTGGCATCACCTTCGCCACGTAAGATGGCATTGCCAATATTGGTGAAGAACAAGAAGACACTGCCGGCGAAGACGATCCGTCCGTAGGCCACGGCCAACGCGAGGGTTTCTCCTGCTCCTATCAACCGAAAGAGCTCTTCCGCAAAGATGACGAGCGGTACGCTGTACGCAACTGTGAGGAGCACCATCATGATGATCGTATGTACCGCGACATTGTCCGCGCCCGTTTTGTCTCCCGCGCCAATCCGGCGAGAGAGCGCGTAGCCAGTTCCGACCCCCAGGCCGTTGGAGAGCGCCATGGCGAAGAAGAAGAAGGGGAAGACGAAGCCGATACCCGCGAGTGCGTCAGCACCGAGTCCTGCGACCCAGAAGGCATCCACCAGATTATAGAGCGTTTGAATCAACATCGCCGCGATCATCGGCAAGGCGAGTTTCAGGATCGCCTTGCGCGGATCACCGAGCAGGGTCCTTATGCCTTCCGTCTGCTTGTGCCGATTGCGCACGAGCGTGTCCAGCGGGTCTACCTCTGCCATGCTCTTTCTTATGGATCCCCAGCGTTTCTTTTTACGCGGGTTGCAGTACACTCTAGTCCTTCCAGACGCGATGGCGCGTGAGAAGCTGGTAGCGCTCTCGTGCTCAGCCAGAACGGCCTTGCACCCCTGTTCGTTCACCGGGTGTCAAAAGCGTAGAGGAGAAACGGAAGGAGTTCACTCCGCACCGGGCGTTACGAGAAGTAAGCGTTCATGAGGTACTGCTGGACCATGCGATGTGAATTGAAGAAGGAGGCATTAAAGGCAATGGCGTAGCGCATGAGTTCAGCCCATGCGGTGGGATTGGTGTAATAGAGGGGCAGTACCACCTGCTCCAATTTCCGGTATAAGCTCTCCGCATCCTCAGAATCATCTATCATGCCCCAATCACAGGCAGCTACGGCTTTTGCCTCAATCGCCCAGCCCGTGACGCCCTCAACACAGCCTTCGACCCACCAGCCATCAAGGGTGCTCAAACTCGGGACGCCGTTCATGCAGGCCTTCATCCCACTGGTGCCCGAGGCCTCGCAGGGTATCTTCGGCGTGTTCAGCCAGACATCCACGCCGGAGGTCAGCCACTGCGCGATCTCCATATCATAATTCTCGATGAAGACCGCCTTAACGTCGGATTGTAAGCGCTTGATGGCCGCGAAGATCAGTTTGATCAGCTCCTTGCCGCCGGTGTCCTTCGGATGCGCTTTACCCGCGAGGATGACCTGTATCGGGCCGACCTTCTTCGTGATCTCCACCAGGCGCTCAGGCCTGGTGAAGAGGAGATACGGTCGTTTATACCGGGTCATCCGCCGGGCGAACCCGATGGTGCAGATGTCGTAATCCATAGCCACGCCATACTTGGTGTAGATCCAGTCGATCAGCCGCTTCTTCGCCTCACGATGCGCCTGCCTGATCTCCTCCACCGGGACGGAGATCACATACCGCAGATTGAACGGGTCCTTCCGCCATCCGCTGATATACTTATCATACAAATTCCGGAACGGCTCGGAGGTCCAGAAGACGTGATGCACGCCGTTCGTAATCGAATCGATCGGGTACCCCGGGAACATGTCACGTGATATCTCCTCGTGGCGTTTCGCCACCCCGTTAATGTACCCGCTATGATCCAGCGCAAGCAGCGTCATGTTCAACTCACCCCCATGACAGATGGCTTCGATCTCTTGCTCATCACAGTAGCTACTGAGCAGCTCCCGTACCAGGGATGACTCGAAGTGATCGTGACCCGCGGGGATGGGCGTATGGGTGGTGAAGACGCAGCGTTGGCGTAACAACTCAAGGATCTCCCAGTTCGGCAGATCGGGGTACTCCTTCCTGAGCCGCTTCAGCAATTCGACCGTGACCAGTGCAGAGTGCCCTTCATTGATGTGATACTTCCGGATATTGGCATGCCCGAGCGCCGCGAGCATGCGCACGCCGCCGATGCCGAGTACGATCTCCTGCATTAATCGGTAACGCAAATCACCGCCGTAGAGATGACCGGTGATCTCGCGATCCTCCGCACGGTTCTCGAAGATGTCTGTATCGAGGAGATAGGCGGGCACCTGATGCCCTTCCAGGCCGGTGATGAGGTACCGCCATGCTTGCACCCGCACGTCCCGCTCTCCTATCGGGACCGAGATCTTGGGGGTCATGAGGGTTGCGAAGTCATGGATCCGCCAGCACATGGTACCCTCGGTCTGATTGCCCTCCGCGTCCAGGAGCTGGGTGAGATACCCCTTGTCACTCGCCAGGGTCACCGCGGCGATCGGGACATGCAGATCCGCGCAGGATCGTAAGATGTCACCGGCGAGGACACCAAGGCCGCCGCTATACGTCGGGATCTTGGAATTTATCCCGATCTCCATGCTGAAGAGCGCGGCATGGAAATAATTCTCAATAAAAGAACCGTGCAGTCGGTCCATGGCCATCTATCCCGTTACTCACAAGAAGTAAGAGATAGAGCTCCCTTATAAATGCGCGTCGGCCGTAAGAACGGGGTTAGCCCGAACCCTGATTAGCTCGGATGGCATCCTCATAAATCGCGAGAGTCTGCGCAGCGACCTCATCCCAGGTGCGATAGGTCATCACTCGCCTCCGACCACGCGCACCCATCTCCGCGGCACCGGCCCTATCCTCCAGCAGTTGCAGCATAGCCCACGCGAGCTCGCGGGGATCACGGCCGTCGGTGAGCACACCGGTCTGATCGCGACCTGATGTGACGACGTGATCGCAGCGCGAGCAGAAGCCTTTCGAGCCGAGGATCACTGGTTTCTGCATCGCCATCGCCTCTAACGAGATGATACTGCAGGGGCCGCGAAGCGAGGTGAGGACGACCATCTCCGCGGCACCGTAATGGAGCTTTCGCTCAGCTTCCGTGACGGACTCAAACCTCGTCTTCACCTGCGCCTCCAGGTCGAGTTCCGTAATGAGCTGTGAGATGCGATGCGCACATTCGCCCCGGCCGAGGAGGACGAGCTTCGCCTCCGGATGCTGCTGGGAGACGATCCGCATGGCCTCGAGCAGGATGTGGAAATCAACCATCTGTGCGAGATCGCCCACGAAGAGCAGCATCCGCTCTTCTTCATCGAGCCCATAGCGTCTCCGCAGAGCCCGAATCGCTTCACCCGAGAGCTTAGCAGGATCATGGGTCGCCAGGTTGACGGCGTTCCAGCAGACCTGGAGCTTGGTAGTATCGAACCCGTGGCGAATCAGGTACTCGTGGAGCGGATAGCAGACGGTGACGACCCGATCCGCGAGCTGAGCAGCCGTCTCCTCGAGGGACCGGATAACCGTGGCCTCGTTGAGGGTCATCCGATCCTCTTCGATCGCATGGAGATGGAAGACGAATGGTAGGCCTGTCTCCTCCTTGATGATGCTTCCCGCGATCGCGCTCTGCCAGTTGTGCGCGCAGAGGATATCAAACGACTTGCCCTCCTTCCTGACCAGCTCGTTCACACACTTCGCGGCACTGAGGATATTATAGATGAGCACGTCGTTGAAGTACCGTGAGGTCGTGCTCAATCGCAGCAGGTGCTGCATGGTGAGCACCTCGGGGAGTATCGTGCCGCCGTCGACCAGGAGTGGTCGGTGTACCGATACGCCGTTGAGTACTTCGCTCGTCTTCAGGGTGCCATCGTTCATGGTAAACACCGTGAGCTCATGACCACGGTTCCGGATCGCGCGGCAGATATTCTCCGCGTAGCGACCCAGCCCGCTGGTGACCCGAGGTGAATATTCCGGGATAAAGAAGGCGATCTTCACGGCTGCGGCTTCACCTCACCCAGCACCGCTTCGTAGATCCCGAGCGTATACGCGGCGATCTTATCCCAGCTAAAGTACCGCTCAGCTCGTTGCCGTCCTCGTCGCCCCAGCTCGCGCGCGTTCGCCCTATTGTCAAGGAGTGCTGTGATGCCCCAGGCGATATCAGCGGAATTATTCCCATCGACGTGGATCCCCGTCTGGTCTTCTCCCGAGGGGATCACCGAATCGCGAAAGCCACTGAGCCCACGGGCGCCGACGACCACGGGCTTTCCCATTGACATCGCTTCAAGCGCGACGATCCCGAACGGCTCGTAGACTGAGGGTGCGACGAAGATATCGCAGGCGGCATAGTGCAGAATGCGCTCCTCCTCACTGACGAACTCGAATCGTGTCTTCACCTGCTCCTTCAAATTCAGGATAGCGATCAGGTCACTAATGGTTCGGTCCAATTCACCCTTACCGAGGATGATGAGCTTCGCCTTGGGGTGCTTGCTGAGAATCGTCGGCATCGCCTTGAGCAGGTTGATCACCCCTTTCACCGCGGTCAACCGTCCAATGAAGAGGAGCATCATATCGTCCGGACGTATCCCATAACGGGCGCGCACTGCGCGGATCTCTTCCTGCGTGACCTTGGCGGGATCATAGCGATCCACCTGTACGCCGTTCCAGCAGACTTTGATCTTCCGGGGGCTGATGCTGTGGCGGACGAGATCTTCCTGCATCGGATAGCTGACCGTGACGACGCGATCCGCCACCTCGGCCGCGACCTTCTCAATGTGCGTGACGGTCGCGGAACCGCCATCGAGCGCGCGACCCCATTCAGTCGAGTGGAAGTGGAAGACGAAGGGCAGGTTCGTCTCCCGTTTCGCGATAATGCCCGCCATCGCACTCAGCCAGTCGTGCGCGCAGATGAGATCGAATGAATACCCCTCCGCCCGGATGAGCTGGTTGGCGAACTTTGAGGCGCTGAGGATGTTCGAAATGAGCACGTCGTTAAAGAACTTGATCGCGGTGCCCCACGCTTTCAGGTCGTCAGTCATGCAGACCGGGAGGATGCCCGCGGCGTCCACAATGATCGGCCGGTTCACCTCCACCCCATAAAGGGTCTCGCGCGTCTTCAGTGTACCATCATTCATCGTGAAGACTGCGACATCATGCCCCAATTTCACCATGGCGCGTGTGATATTCTCCGCGTAAACGCCGAGCCCGCCGACGATATGAGGCGGATATTCCCAGACGAAGAACCCGATCCTCATGGTTGCTCTTCACGCCCACCCCTACTTATGGCCCACCAGAGCGTGTGTACATAAATACCAACGCGCCCTCGACAGGTACAAGGGGCATCGCATTCGCGCGAGAATGCATGGTGGCAGGTTACTTCAGCGTCACAGCCATGCCCCGGGTCTTTTTGATGAATTGCAGTTTGTCTTCACGGGCGAGCCAGCCGAGCGCCATATAGACGGAGCTCTGTGGTGCGGGAATTCCCTGGACGACGCTAGATATACTCAATTCGCCCCGCTCCTTGAGCAGACGCCAGATCTGACCTGCAACGTTCCCTATCTCCTCGTTCATGCTTGTCGATTCACCTCCTTCTTCATCGTTTCTGCTCTCTTCTTTCTATGCAGTAGAGGGTCTTCAAGCTTAAATAGATTGTAACTATCTAGTGGCTCAGAATTTCCTCATACACGGCCGTGGTCTTCCGTGCGATATTCTCCCAGCCGTATCCTTCCGCGGTCTTCCGCCCGTTCGCGCCCAGCCAATTCGCCCGGCCACGATCGGCGAGGAGCGTCTTCAAACCCCAGGCGATCGAGGAGGGATAGTCGTTGACCTTCAAGCCATTAACGTCGTGCCAGACGAAATCAAAGCCGTTATGCGTGACGATGATCGGCTTACCGGCAGCCCACGCTTCGAGCGCGACGATGCCAAATGGCTCGTTCCGTGAGGGGATGCAGACCATATCACAGGCGGTGTAGAAATTGATAAGCTCAGACTCGTCTACGTAACCCAGGAACCGGCAGGCGTGCTCGACTCCGAGCTGCCACGCGCGCTGCTCCAGGCCACGGCGCATATACCCATCGCCGACGAAGACGAATTTCGCAGCCGGGAACTCGAGCAGCACGGAAGGTACAGCCTCCAGGAGCAGATCCGGGCCTTTCTGCACCACCATCCGGCCCACGAAGAGACTGACGGGATCCCGCATCCCGATATTACACCCCTGCTTTACGCTCCAGGGATCATCCGGGCAGAGGAACTTCTGCAGTGAGACCCCGTTCGGGATGAGTGCGAGTTTCTGCTCCATGAATTGGTAGATCCGTTTCGCTTCCTGCTTGATCGTCTCTGAAGTGATAATGATCTTATCAGCCACGAACCCGCCGTACCATTCTAAATTGCGGATATCGCGTGATTGGCCCTCATAAAAGACGTTCCCGGATCGCCCGTATTCAGTCGAATGGAGCGTGAAGACGGTCTTCCTCCGGCGCGCATCCCGTATCTCCGCGAGCGCGTTCACGGTCATCCAATCATGCCCGTGGACGATCTCGAAGGGGCCTGAAACGTCCTCGGTCTTGAAGAGGTGGTGGGCGAAGGAATGGCACATATTGTCCATCTCCACGATGAAGTTGGAATTGAAGTCGAAATTGCAGCGGTGGTACTGGACCCCCTCGATGGCCTCGTCGTAACGCTGGCCTTGCCCCCTGCGCGTGAAGACATGCACCTCATGCCCGATCCGGTTGAGCGCGGCGGCGAGTTCCGTGACGTGCGGTGCGATACCGCCGACGGCGATGGAATGCAGGGATTCCCAGCTCAAGAGCGCAATCTTCATGCTTGCTGACTCAGCTCAGGTACATTACATTACGGTGCAAATTCCTTCAGCTCCTCGTAGCGGTCCACGATGATTTGCTTGAACTGGCCTGGTTCCGCTCTGATCTTCGAAGCTGTGGCGGGGTCACCGAGATACTCGAGCCACTGCGCGAGCCAGAACGCCGCTTCGGGGGTGAAGAGATCGAGCTGCTGGTGTAATTCGCGTAAGTTCGCGATGGCCATGCTTTCACAGTAGTAGGGGTTTTTATCGCTCGGTGAAAAGAGCGCCGCAGCGAGCTTCGAGAGCTCGGCCTTTCTCATCTTGGCGAGGCTGATGACTCGCCGCTTCTTCGTCTCCCGTAGTGGCATACCTTTATGCGCCTCCTCTACCGACCTGCAATTCCCGTGCCCTCACCCACTCCTGGATACTGCAGACTAACTCCTCTCGCGGGTTCCTGGGGTCGAGTGCGGCAACCGCGTTGGCGAGATGCTCCTCCCCGAGCACGTTCCGAATCCAGGATGCGAAATCGTTGTAAAAGATAAAGGGGCGGTTCTCCAGCGGCCGTACGATCTTGCCGAGATGATACTCGATCGATCGCAGATCCACCTTCTTCAGGATCTCCAGAAACTCCTGGAGGGTGTGCGCTACGTATCCAGTGTGAACGACTCTGTCATCCTGCACCTGGTTAAAGTAAAACGCCTCCTCCTCGGAGACGGTGCGGAAAAGCCGCGTAAGATCTGACCTCCTCGCACCGCCCTTGCGCGCCTCACGGTGCGTGGAGAACCGCACAAACCGCTTAATCGTGGTGTCGACGGTGGCGTGATGGGGGATGATGACGAACGGCCATACCATACTGTGATGAACCTGTACCTCATTGCCGAGCATGCAGTGTGGGCCAATGGTGGCCTCGTGGATGTCCGCCGCGGTACCGATCATGGCCCCCTCACCGACCAGGCATTGCTGCAAGCATGAATTGCGGCCGATATTGACATCTTCGAAGAGTACCGTTCGTGGTCCTATCGTGCACCCCTCTTCGATCAGCGCCCCGTCACCGATGACCACCGGCCCCCTCAGCCCGGCGGGGTCGAGCTCAACGTTATCACCCAGGAGTATATCCCGGTGTTCCCGGCTCAACATCCACTCGGTGGCCTGCAGGTATCCTTCGGGCTGCCCGACATCAGCCCAGAATTGTCCGGGTTTCAGCGTGTAGCCGAAGAGTCGTCCCCGCTCCTTTCGGTGGAGCAGATGGAAGAGATCCCTGGCGAAATCGAACGATATTCCTTCGGGCACGTACGCCAGCGCCTTCGGATCTACTACGTATATCCCGGTGCTTGCCAGGTTACTGAAGCACCGCGTCTTCGGCGGCTTCTCGTGGAATCGCGTGATGCAGCCCTGCTCGTCGAGGAGTGCAACGCCGTAGTGCCAGGGATCGTTGACCTCTTTTAAGGCGATAGTTACCAGGCCGCCGGCATCATGGTGATACTCGATCAGGTCGTGCAGGTTCAGATCCGTGATGTTATCGCCCTGGATCACCACAAACGGCTCAGATTCCTTATCTAAGCCCGCATTCTTTACTGAACCGGCGGTACCGAGCGGAACCGGCTCGGTCGGGAAGGAGAGCTGCACCTCTTCCCGTACTTCTAACTGCCCCATAATCATCTCGCGCAGAAAGGTCGTGGTCACCACGATCTCCGTCACGCCATACGAAGCGAGGTATTCGACCACATGCTCGATTACCGGCTTGTTCAGCAGCGGAATGATGGGCTTCGGCCGCGTCAGCGTGAGCGGGCGAAGCCGGGTGCCATACCCACCGGCGAGAATTACTCCTTTCATCTTCCCCCCTGTTCACCTCCATCCCCTACTACTAGAGGAGAGATAGGTGATGGTACGCAGAAAAAGGGGTTTGTGAGCAGTTAGCCGCGACGAGCACGAGTCATTGGTTCGTGCTACGGAGTGTCACGAGAAGGGTAAAGGTTATACCCACGTAGGCCATATAGGTCAGTAGAGGAGGGATGATACGGAAGAATATCTCATTATATGAGAAGGACGTGAAGAAGCTTGCGACTCTCCTGGAGCAGCATGAGGGGAACCTCAGTGCAGCGATTCGCGAGATGATCGAGTTCGTGGATTTCATGCTCCAGAAATTCGGGAGTCTTGAGGAGGCGCGGCGGGTAGAGAAACGGCTGCAGGGCATCTGCATACCGCGATTGATGCTCACCTGGTTTCTCAGCTGCACCGATGCCTGCCTCCCTACCGAGGAGAGCGTCAATTCTCTCGCGGAGATGATCCCACTCCGCGGGGTGACGGATCTCCCGGCGCTCGCTACCCTCGGGTTCACCGTTGCAATAACCGCTGGGGCGGACGATGCACGAAGTCCGACGAAGGCCACGGTCCGGATTGCCGGTGATCGGGAGCAGGCGGAGTTTGTGGCGAAACTGGCTGCCTGCTACCTCGGTAAGCAGAGCGGCTTGCGGGTCGAGGAGTCAGACCGGCAGGCCACCATGATCACGCTGCGCTTGAAGAAGCTGGGTGACCCGGATAGTGAAGCGGTGTATACCGGAATACGGGACAGTTTACTGAAGCACTTTGGTGAGCGGGATCTGATGATGCAGGAACTCCGGGCAAGGCCGAAGTTCTGGAACGATGTGGTCACCTCCAGCATGGAATGGAGCGTGGTGCAGCGGTACCGGTATCCAAAGCTCTATGAGGTGAGTGAGCTGAAATGACTAGCGAGCTTCAGGTCATACAATTCCCTTTACTGCTTGCCGGACTCGCTCTCGCTCTTCCTTTAAAGTCTCAAACGCGACACCGCGATCGACGACCAGGAGGAAGATGAACTCGTTGCACTTCTCCGCACGAATCATGCCGGTCTCCGAAGTGGCGGTCACCGCGACTAAATCACCTTTATTGAGCTGCCGTGCGCATTTCTCGGCCATGCGGACCATCATCGCCGTCATGGCGAGGAGCGGTGAGCCCGGCATCAGCCTGGAGTGGCCACTGGCCTGCACCAGCACTCCTTCCCGCGAGAGCACGGCGGCAGCCGTCACCCCTGCACGCTCAACCAGCGCTCTGAGCGCGTGGTCGAGGGCCTCGTTCACTGCGTGACGACCTACTTGACGCTCCATCATGTGCTTGTACAGTGCGAGTTCGATCGCGGCGTGCAGCTCGTTCTCGGTGAACGGCTTCACGACGTAGCCGTACGGCTTTGTCAGCTTTGCCCGCTCTATGGTCTCGCGATCGGCGTACGCGGTAAGATAAACGACGGGGATATCGAACCGTGCATGGATCTGCTCCGCGGCCCCGATGCCGTCGAGTTCACCAGCCAGCACGATGTCCATGAGCACGAGATCAGGCCGCAGCTCCTCGGTCTTCTTGATCGCCTCCTCGCCGGACGAGACGATCGCGGGGACGAGGAATCCATTATCCGTCAGGATCGTTTGAATGCTCCGGGCAATGATCCCCTCGTCTTCCACCACCAGGATCACCGGATCTTGTCGCGTCGTGCTCATAGTCACCTATTTTCGTTCGCTGAAGTGCATGATAAAGGTAGTGCCCACCGTGCTGTCCAGCTCGATCGTCCCTTTCAACTGCTCGACGAGCGTACTGACCAGCTGTAATCCGAGCGTTTTGGTTTGCCTGAAGTTCAGCTCGGCCGGGAAGCCGACACCATTATCACCGACCTTCAGAACATAGCCTCGTTCGGCCTCGGGCTGGAGCTCGATGCGGATCTCATTGCCGCCTTGATCGCCGGTAAAGGCATGTTTCAAGCAGTTCGAGACGAGCTCATTGATGATCAAGCCAAGAGGAACGGCGGTATTGATGTTCAGCAGCACTTCGGGGGCATTGAGCGTGACGCTGACGTTATCCGGGGTAAATCCGTAGGAGTGAATCAGCGCATTCGTCAGATCCCGGAGGTAGTTCCTGAAGTCGATCCTCGCCAGATCATCGGCCTGATATAGCGTGGCATGAATGAGCGCCATCGAGCTGATCCGATTCTGTAGCTCTTTGTAAAAGGTGAAAGCGGTGGGGTCCCGGATATACTGAGCGTGAAGGTGGAGCATGCTGGAGACGAGCTGGATATTATTCTTCACCCGGTGGTGGAGCTCGCGCAGCAGCGTCTCCTTCTCCCGCAGCGACGCTTTCAGCTGCTCTTCCGCTCGCTTTTGCTCGGTGATGTCATAGCCCTGGGCTATCGTCGCGATCACCGCGGTGCCATCTTCATCGAAGATGTTCGCGGAGTTCCAGAGCACGTCCCTTATGGTTCCGTCTTTCCGCAGGATGGGTATCTCGAGCGTCTCCCACCGCTCTCCTGCCATCGTACGCCGGATATGATTGATCGCTTCTTCTCGCGATTGCTCAGGGAAGAGGATCTCAAGTGGAGCAGCGAGCACGTCCATCGCGCGATGTCCCGTGAGGACTTCAAAGGCACGATTGAACCGGGTAATCTTGAGATCGGGATCCCAGACAATGATCGGTGCGTTTGCAAAGGTGATCAGATTTTCCAGGTAGCTGCTCGTTCGTCGCAGTTCCTCCTCGGCCTGAACGCGATCAGTGACCTCGTGCCACAGGGCGACGATGCCATCACCCAGTCTGGCAACTCGGATATCAAATACCCGTCTGCGTACTTCAGTGCCGTAGAGATCCTCGATGATAGACTCCTCGATGAGCGGCACGCCCGTTTCCACCACCCGGCAGTAGGCATCAAAGAGACCCGAGTCACGATATGCAGGCAGCAGCTCACAGAGGCGCATGCCCATCTGCTCATCCTTGGACAATTGGGTGACCGTGCACGCCGGATGGTTCACATACTCTATCTCGAAGTCGATAATGTGACCCGACTCATCGCGAATGGCCGAGTAAATCCCGAAGCAATCGGGTAAATGCTCCGCGGACGTTCGAAACCGTTCCTCGCTCTCCCGGAGGGCTTCTTCCGCACGTTTGCGATCGGTGATGTCATGAAAGGACCCCACTGCTCCCACTACTTTGCCGCCCGGGCCATAGAGCGGAACCGCACTTGCGACGATATTAACCCTAGAGCCATCGGAACGCTCGATAATCAGCTCTTTGCCGTAAATCTCCTCCCCCCGGAGCAGCGCGCGGCTCGCCGGGAGCTCCTCAAATGGATACACGCGGCCGTCGGGCTTGAGTAACCGGTAGAGCTTGATGGAGTGCTCTTCCAGCCCCCGGGGATCCGCGCCGAGAAGCTCCACCGCACGATTATTGACGTAGGTGATCTTGCCGTCCGGCTTCTCGATGATTACCACGCCGGCGGGCACGCTCTTCAGTATGGTTTCTATCCGCGCTCTCTCGAAATCCGCCACTTGATGAACCTTGAGAAGCGCTTCTTCCGCGTGCTTGCGCTCGCAGATGTCCACGCCCGTAACCAGAATAGAGGGAAGAGCATCTTCTTCATGCACGACAAGCCGGGAGGGCGAGAACAATACGGTATGGATTGAGCCGTTCTTCGCTACGATCTCCACTTCGCCCCAGGGAGTACCTTCTCCCTTGAACGCCTTCTCCAACTCGCTGACCGCCGCTTCTCTCTTATCCGGGAAGAGAAATTCCGAGATATGTCTGCCGATAACCTCGTTTTTGTGATACCCGAACTCTTCTAACGCGAACTTACTGACGTCTTTTAAAAGGCCGTCACGACTGATCATCAAGCTGATTCCCGGGCTCTCCTCGAAGAGAAACCGGTATCTGCGCTCACACCCCCGCAGCGCCTCCTCATCTTGCGGCTGGCTGGTGAGGTCCCTTATGGCAGTTTGCATCTGCCCCTTATCTCCGGGCTCATCTGCTTTCGTCTCGCTCATTATCGATCAGGCTTTCTTTCACCCCAAACATCCACTCATTTCCCAGCATTTCCGTCCAGACGGAGCGACGCCCTATTCAGAACGAGCGACCCTCAGAACCAGGGCAACTTTTTAGCCCTCTAGTATTCTATCTAGGGGGTTCTTCTAAAAAGAAGCTCCGTAGTACGCACACTTGTGCTTATCCGGGTGGCCGCGGCACAGGAGACCCAGCAATCTCTTTTTACGATAAAGACTTATATATGTGTATGGTTGAGCGCATCCGCAAATGCCCGGAATGCGGGTCGTTGGAGATCGTGCTGGACCCGAAGCACGCAGAGCTGTACTGCGCCTCGTGCGGCGTGGTCTTAGCGGAAGCGCTGATTGATCAGGGGCCGGAATGGCGCGCGTACGATGCAGAGCAAGCGGCGGAACGGGTGCGGGCAGGCCCACCAGCGAGCTATCGGATCCACAATAAGGGGCTGAGCACGCTCACGCCGCCTGAGCTGACCCGCACGAAGCGGCTGCGCGGGATCGTGAGCATGGACAGCAGCGAGAAGACCCTCGCCCTCGCGCTCGGTGAGATTGAACGGATGGCGTCCGCGCTCAAGCTGCCGACGGATATTCGTGAAGCGACCGCGCTCTTGTATCGGAAGGCGATGGGCGAGCAGCTGATCAAAGGGCGGAGCATCGAGGAGCTGGTCTCTGCAATGCTGTATATCACCTGCCGCGAATATGGTGTGCCGCGGACCTTGAAAGAGATCGCGGAGGTCTCGAAGATGCCGTTGAAGAAGATCCGGCGCGCGTATTTCTTCCTCCTCAAGGAGCTGAAGCTCAAGCTTCCGCCGGCGACCCCCGCGCGGTTCATCCCCCGGTTCTGCTCCGAGCTGGGCGTGAGCAGCACGATACGCGAGAAGGCGATCCTGCTGATCAGGAAGAGCAGGGGCATGGGTGTAGCGAAGGGCTGGTCTCCCACGGGTACGGCCGCTGCGGCGATCTATCTGGCCGCGGAGTTGAGCGGCGAACCGGTGGAGGAGA
The DNA here is from genome assembly GCA_964473145.1 of uncultured Halobacteria archaeon. Lineage (GTDB taxonomy): Archaea > Halobacteriota > Syntropharchaeia > Alkanophagales > Methanospirareceae > JACGMN01. The sequence continues at coordinate 2,456 of CAYYNW010000019.1, read as the reverse complement.
AGGAGGTGGCCCGGGTCGCGGGAACAACCCCTATTACGCTCCGCAGCAGGTATATTGAACTGAAGAAACGACTGGAGCATCCAGCGGACGCAGGACCCCAAGCGTAATTGCTCGATTCAATCGCCAGTTTCGAACAATGTTACCTTCGCTGCTCAGCCGAGAATGAGCGGCAGAGCGACTTGAGGAGCTTGTTCTGCAATTCCTTCGAGGTGTAATTCTCTCGCTTCGCGGTCACACCCACGGCTCGTACTTCCTTCGCCAGCGCATCATCGCCGACCGCTTCGCGCAGCCAGCGCTCGAGCTCGCCAGTTTCCAGGGATTTTGCGACTGTGTCTGCAATTTCCGAGCGGGACATCGCCGCTATGAGGTTGCAGAGCCCCTTCACACTCCACACCTTCCGGCCGTCCGGGAGCACGAAGGGATTCCGTGCCTCCTTGAGCTGAGCGCGCACACGAGCGTCAAAATCGTGGATGACGGAGAAGAAGGCGATGAAGGCGTCAAAGGGTCGGGCGAAGTGCGAGAAATAGCTGTGGACATCGCCCGGAGCACCGCCCGCGGTGAACATGTAGTAGAGGTGGTCGCTAATGCCCAGGTAGCGCCAGATCCGCAGCAACTCGGGGTCGTTCGTCTCTTTCACGTACGGCTCGAGCCACCGGAGATACTCGTAGCAGGACCACTGCATGGTGTTCCCGATAAAGCACGAGGTATCCTTCTCCACGTCCGCCCACGAGGTCGTCTTCAAATTCGGGACATCGAGCACGCCGCTGGAGGGGTACTTCGCCACCACCTCTGACGGCGTGGCAAATTCCATTGGATAGGCCAGTATCCGCCGTGGTAGATCCTCGAGGAATGCAAAGATCCCGGTATCTTCCCACTGGTGCTCGCCAAAGGTCTCGTAGTCCATGAAGAGCGTGATGCACTGACCCGGTGTAGCGTCGAGCCACGCGGCGTATTTTGATGCGGTCAGGGGATACTCCGGCCAGTGTCGCAGCGAGAAGCGGAACCCGACATCGTCAGTCAGCTGATAATTCCTGAGGAGCAGTTTGAGCTTTGTGCAGCCCGGGGGCTCGTAGAGATAGTTCGGCGACCGCCCGTTCAGAATCCACTCAACCCCCTCTGCTAGAATACCGTGATAGCCCAGCTGCTCCGCGAGCTGCGCGACACGGTTGTTATAGAGCAGCTCGGTATTCTCAAAGAAGGTGGGCTCACAGCCAATGAGCTCGCGCATCTTAGCGCGATGCAGCTTCACCTGCTCGATGAACTCGCCCTCGTCCTCATAGAGGCCGACCAGCGAGTGGTAGTAGGTCTGATCGAGGAACTCTATCCGCCCGCTCGCGGCGAGCTGACGGAACGCCTCAATGATCTCCCTACCGAACGGGTAGTGCTCGCACTGCTCGAGGAAGGTGCCCGTGACACTGAAGGTCGCTTTAAATTCAGGGTGCGCATCAAGCAGCTTGAGGATCAGCTCGTTGGCGGGGCAGTAGCACTTTACCGCGACCTTCTCGAAGATCTCACGGTTCTTCCCGTTCTCGAAGTAGAGCGCGAAGAGATCGCCGGAGCCCGCCACCGGGCTGAACATCTGTTTCGTCCAGAAGAAGTCCTTCCGCAGCCGGTAAGGCTGATGAACCTCGAAGGCGAGGCAGATACTCTTGGGTGTCATACTCGGAAGCTCCAGGAATCGTATCTTACGAACGAACGAAAGAAAGAAGCTGAGAAGTATTAAGCTTTACCGTCGCCCCTGACCCACGCCCAGGCATCCCACAAATCCTTCGCGACGAAATCAGGCTCCGCATCGAGCTTCTCTCCTTCCTGACCACGGTTGACCAGGATCACCCTCATGCCGATCTGTTTCGGGCCCGGAATGTCCCGTTTTGCACTGTCACCGATATATACCGCCTCCCGGGGTGGCACGTTGAGGAGCGTGCAGGCGATGGCAAAGAGTCGTGGATCGGGTTTCTTGAAGCCCAACTCGCTGGAAACGATCATATAATCAAAGAACTGCTCGATCCCGACCATCCGTCCCTCCTCCCAGTAGAAGACCTGCTGCGCATCGGAGACCAGACCAAGCGGAAAGCCCTCGGACTTCATCTCGCGAAGTACCGGGAGGCTGTCGGGGAAGAGCTGGAACCGTTCGCGGCTGAGCAGCCGCTGCAACTTGCAGCATGATTCCGCCAGGAATGGATTGGTGAGCCCCTCTTTAGTGAGAATATTCTGGAAGACCTGCTCGAGATCGATTTCCGGGTAGCGCTCGGCACTTGCCTGGAGCAGCCGCTCCTTCTCGAGCTCATAGGCCGACTTCAGTTTCTCCGCATCGATCGTACCGCCATAATACTGGAGGTAGAGCGAGAGGCAGTGAAAGATCCTGTCCTTGTTCTCATCGGTTCGGATATCGAGGAGGGTGCCATAGCAATCAAAGATCACAGCCCGTATTTGAGACATCGTTTCGCCTCTTTGAT
>CAYYNW010000018.1:0-20093 GCA_964473145.1 uncultured Halobacteria archaeon | reverse complement strand
GCCGTCAGCCTCGCGAAGCATGCTGGCCGGAAGACGGTCAAAGCGGTCGACATCATGCCCGTGGAGAAGAAGGAATCGCATTTCGCTCGCGTTGCCGCGCTCGCGGAGGAAGAGGCGAAGCAAGGGAAAGGCTATAAGCGGTCATCAGCCTGGTAACTACCTACAGTACGTCCTCGGATGAGCTTCGTGGACGGATCCCGACCAGAACCGATTGGAGTGCTAGCTATCCTCTCTTCATTTCGTGAACGCCGAGACGGGTGTCTGCGTTCCAGCCCACGGTGACGTGATACGTTGGCAATATCTCTATCCTTGTCCTCGCCCCGGAGGTAGTCAACTCTATAAGTCGAGTAAGTCGAGCGAGCTTGGTGAACTATGAGCCACTGAAGGGTGAGTGAATAACGTTCGCAGTGCAGGCTGAAAAATCGATTTTAACCGTGCTTTTTTTAATAACGCGCTTTACCTAAAGGTAGGGACTACCAACCATGCTCCGAGTGCGGTTCCACGGCCGCGGTGGTCAGGGGGTGAAAGTGGCCAGTCGGGTGCTGGGGACCGCAGCGTTTCTGGAAGGCTACGACGCGCAGGATTTTCCCCTGTACGGCGCCGAGCGGCGCGGCGCACCGATCGCAGCCTACACCCGCATCGCGCGCGAGCCCATTATGGAGCGCGGGGTGATCGCTGAGCCCGATATCGTGCTCGTGATGGATGAAACGCTCATACACGACGCCCAGGCAATGCCCATGTCCGGGCTGAAAGCGGGCGGGATCGTCTTTATCAACACCGTTCATAGGCCCGCAGAGGCACGTGCCATGTATAAGATCACCGCACATACCCTCACCCTGGATATCACGAAGATCAGCCTTGAGATGCTCGGTCGGCCTGTCCTCAGCACCCTCGCCGGTGCTGCGGCTGCACGGATCGTGGGGCTCAAAGAAGAGTCGTTACGGGACGCGGTGGAGAAGGAAGTAACCGAGATTCTTACCGACCGAGCACTTGTCGAGAAGAACATCGAGGCAGCACTGGCTTGTTTTCAGCTCATCACACCGGTAAAAGCACTCACAACGACCGCGAGCGTCCAGAAAAAGAGCACCATTATTACCGTACCCTTCGAGCCCGCTGCGGTCTCCAGTCCTGCCATTATCGTTACCGCCACGACGCCCTTGCGACAGACCGGCACCTGGCGGGTCTTCAGGCCTGTATGGGATTACGAGGCGTGCACGAAGTGCATGGCCTGCGTTGCCCGGTGTCCTGACGGTTGTATCCTGGTAGACAAAGAGGGCCGCCCATATCTGGATTACCGTAACTGCAAGGGCTGTCTGATCTGTGTCGAGGAATGCCCCACGAAGACGTTGGGGAAGGTCAGGGAGACGCATGCTGAGCCTGATTCCACGTAGGTAGGTGGGTGATCACAAGATGGAGAGGATGATGCTGACGGGCAATGCCGCGGCTGCCTGGGGGGTCCGGCTCGCGGAAGTGGACGTTATTCCCGCCTTCCCGGTAACACCCCAGACTGAGATTATCGAGACCCTGGCAAAATGGATCGCGGACGGGAACCTGGATTGCCGGTTTGTGACGATGGACTCGGAGCATTCGATGATCACCGCAGCAGGCGCTGCTTCCGCGACTGGTGCCCGTGCATTTACCGCCACCTCGAGCCAGGGGCTTCTCTACGGGTTCGAGATGCTCTATAACGTCGCCGGCTGGCGAGTACCACTGGTCATGGTCAACGTCTCCCGGGGATTGTCAGCTCCGATTACGCTCGAGCCAGACCATAACGATGTCCTCGCCGCGCGCGATTCCGGCTTTCTCCAGATACACTGTGAAACCTGTCAGGAGGTGCTCGACTCGATCCTGATGGCATACCGGGTGGCAGAGGACGAGCGAGTGCTCTTACCCGCTCTGGTGAACATGGATGGCTTTTATCTCTCCTTTACCCGTGAGCCCGTCGAGGTGCCCGCTGTGGAGACGGTGAGACAGTTTCTACCTCGGTATCAGCCGAGCCATGCCTTTTTCAAGGCCAGTCAGCCCATGGCACAGGGTGTGGTGGTCTTTGGCGGGGCCGAGTATTCCTATTTCAAATACCAGATGCACCTCGCCAGTCTAAAAGCGCTGACGGTCTACAACGAGGTCTATGCGGAATTTGAAACGGTCTTTGGTCGATCCTATGATACCCTTGACAGGTATTTGCTTGACGATGCGGAGTATGTGCTCGTGATGACCAACTCCTTCGCCACGCTCGGGAAGGCTGCGGTGAAGCGTGCCCGGGAGCAGGGCCTGAAGGCTGGGCTCGTGCGTCTGAGGCTCCTGCGGCCGTTTCCCGAGGAGGATATTCGGGCTGCACTTCACGGCAAGCGGGCGGTCGCGGTCATAGACCAGAACATCAGTATAGGCAAGGGCGGCATTTTGTATGCCGAGATCGCCAGTTGCCTCGTGAATATGACCCGTAAGCCGCGGTTGCTCTCCTTTATTGGCGGTCTGGGAGGCAAGAACATCAGCCCGCAGGAGTTCGAATTCATCATTACGAAACTGCGTGAGGCGGCTGATAGGGAAGAGGTGGAGACCCTGCAGCTTCTCTACACCGAGGAGGAATGGAACGAGATGGCGAGCTCGAAGCGCCTGGCCGGCAAGCAGGGGGTGACCTGAAATGGCGCTCGCGCGTATCAAATCGATCAAAGACCTCCCGCCTGAGGAGAATATACTCACCGGCACGACCGCTTGTGCGGGTTGCGGTGGGCTGTTGGGCTTAAGGCTTTGTCTGAAGGCGCTGGGCCGGAAGATCGTGATCGTGAATGCTGCCGGTTGTTTCACTCTCCTCGTTATCTACCCCTATACGCCCTTTGCAAATTCCTGGCTGTATACCGCGATGGCCTGTGCACCGGCCGGTGCACAGGGTATACGGGACGCCCTGGATATGCTGCTCAAAAAAGGACGGCTCGACCCCGCGGAGGACCTGAAGGTGGTGGTCTTAACAGGAGATGGGACCGCCTACGATATCGGCCTCGCATCGTCATCCGGAGCGATTCACCGCAACCTCGACTTCTACTATATCTGTTACGATAACGAGGCGTATGGGAATACCGGCTTCCAGCGGTCTGGCGCAACGCCGTTCGCATCAAGTACCGGAACGACCCCGCCCGGAATAGCTAGCCCTATCGGGGCCAATCTCAGCAAGAAGGATCTCTTCGCGATCTGGAACAGCCACCAGCCACCCTATCTCGCCACCGTCTCGCCTTCCCATCCCGTTGATCTCTTTAACAAGTTCAAGAAGGCTGAGCAGTTCAAGGGGCCAAAACTCTTCTTGACCCTCGCGCCCTGTCCGCCGGGCTGGGGCATAGATCCGTGCCGCTCGGTGAAACTGGCGAAACTGGCCGTTGAGACCGGAGTATGGGCATTAAAGGAGTCAGTGTATGGTGCGGTGAACCATACGGTCATTCCCCGTAGATTTAAGCCGGTTGAAGAGTATCTGAAAGAGCAGGGCCGGTTCGCGCATCTCTTCAAGCCTGAGCGACAGGAAGAGACGCTACGGAAGATACAGGAGCGGGTAGATGAGTACTGGAAAGGATATCAGCTTCTTCTTTAACCCACGAGCCATTGCACTCGTGGGCGCATCACCACGACCCGGCAAACCGTCGCAGGTCATCCTGGAAAGCCTCAGGCAGATCGGGTATCCCGGGACTATCTATCTGGTCAATCCCCACTATGCCGCCATCAACGGCACCACCTGTTATCGGGCACTCAGTGAGATACCCGATGAGATCGACGTGGCTATCTTTGCGGTTCCGGCCTCCACGGTGCTCGAGATTATGGAGCGCACTGAGAATATTAAAGGTGCGATCATTGTGTGTGCCGGGTTCAAGGAGACGGGACCGGCGGGTGTGACACGGGAAGAGCAGCTCAAAGCGCTGGCCACGCAGAAAGGGATACGGATCATCGGGCCCAATTGCATGGGGATCTATGATACCATCTCGCAGCTTGATACCTTCTTCACGCCTGAGGCACGGGTGCAGCGACCACCCCGGGGCGGGCTTTCCATACTCACCCAGAGCGGCTCGTTCGCCCAGACGATCATGGATGAACTGGCCAGGGCAGGTAGTGGCGTTGCACGCGTGGTGAGCTACGGGAACAGGGTCGATGTGGGCGAGTCCGATTGCCTCTCGTTCTTGATGGACGACGAGGCGACGAAGGTCATAATCATCTATATGGAATCGGTCGACGACGGCCAAAGGTTCGTCGAGGTCGCATCACGGTGTACGCAGAAGAAGCCCGTCGTGGTCGTGAAGGTGGGCAAACGGGAAGCGGGGATGCATGCCGCGCGATCCCATACCGGGGCTATTGCGGGACGATACGAGATCTACCGTGCGGCATTTAAGAAGGCGGGTATCGTGGAGGTGGAGGGCTATGAGGGTATGAAGGATGCCGCTAAGGTCTTAAGTACCTATCAGCGGGTCGCCGGCAACAGGGTCTTGATCATTACCGACGGCGGTGGCATCGGCGTGAGTATGGCCGATGCCTGTGAAGCGCTTGGCCTCGAGGTGCGCGAGCTTTCAGAGGGTACGCGAGCAGCTCTGCGATCAAAACTCCTACCGTTCGTCGTCACCCGTAATCCGCTGGACCTGACCGGCAGTGTGACTGATGAGGCGTACGTCATAGCGCTCGAAGCGGGATTGCAGGACGAGTATGATCTGGTGATCGTCACGGTGCTCTGGGGGCCGCCGAAACTCACGGAACTGCTCGCGGATAAGCTCACCGTGGTACGCACTAAGCAGTCTAAGCCGGTACTCATCTGCAGCCCCGGCGGTGAGTTCACACGGCGAATGGCCGCGCGCTTCGAGGCAAATGGTATGCCGGTGTTCGCCACACCGGAGAGCGCCGCGAGGGCTGCCGCGGTGCTGACCGGCAGGAGGAGGTAAGGCGCAGGGGGATGCACACCACAGCACACCGGGGAACTCCGCAAGTCGCGATGAGCAAAGCAGAAGCGAAAGAGCTCGTGAAGCATGCCCGGGCCAGCGGCAGGCACGCGCTCCTGGAGCCGGAGGCAAAGGCTCTGGTCGCCGCATGGGGCATTCCGGTGCCCAGGGCTGTCCGCTTCGGAGGAATAACGGATCTGGCGGGTGCACTACCTGCGCTGACGCCACCGCTGGTGCTCAAGGTGGTCTCGCACGACATCATGCATAAACGCGACGTCGGGGGCGTGATCACGGGCATCAACGACGACGAGGCAGTGCGCACCGCTGTACGGGAGCTGCAGGCGAACCTGGCAGCACATGCACCCCGGGCACGGCTGGATGGCTTCCTCGTGGAGGAGATGGTCACTCCGGGTATCGAGCTGCTACTCGGTGGCCTGCGCGACCCGCAATTCGGGCCCACCGTGATCTTTGGCACCGGCGGGTTTGCCGTGGAGCTCGTGAAGGACGTGAGCTTCAGGCTCGCACCACTCACGCGCGAAGAGGCGCTGGCAATGATGCAGGAGATAAAGAGCTATCCACTGCTGACCGGGTTCAGGGGCTCAAAGCCCGTGAATCTGGAGGCGCTGGCGGCCGCCATTATCGCGCTCGGTGACATCTTACAGGAGCTCGAGGAGATCCAGGAGCTCGAAATCAACCCGCTCGTCGTCTCTGAGGCGGGGGCAGTCGCTGTCGATGCACGGGTGGTCTTCGCGTGAACGTAAAACAGTTCAAGCTGCAAGGGGAAAAGAAGAAGAGAGGTAAGAGAGAAAGAAAGCATAGGCGAGGCGATACGTGATGGAGGATATATTTCGGTTCGCGGATGACCTGGGTCCCGCGAAGGTGATTCACGTCTATGAGCCGTCCGTGGGGCTCAAGGGCGTGCTGGTCGTGGACAATGTCGCGCGAGGGCCGTCCATCGGCGGGTTAAGGATTGGCACGGAAGTGTGCGCCAAGGAGTGCTTCCGGCTGGCACGTGCGATGACCCTGAAGAACGCGGCGGCCGATCTGCCGCACGGCGGCGGCAAGTCAGTGATCTACGGTGATCCGAAGATGCCGAAGAAAGAGAAGGAACGAATGATCCGTGCTTTCGCTAGCTCGGTGCGCGAAATTCACGAGTATATCTTCGGGCCGGACATGGGCACCGATGAGGAATGCATGGCGTGGATAAAGGACGAGATCGGACGTTCGGTGGGCTTGCCCCGCGACTTCGGCGGCATTCCCCTCGATGAGATTGGAGCGACTGCATGGGGCCTCAGCCACGCCACGGAAGTCGCCTTGAGATACTGCGACTTCGCGTTGGATGGTGCCCGGCTCGTCGTCCAGGGCTTCGGTGCCGTGGGCAAACATACTGCCTGCTTCCTCGCTAAAAAGGGTGCCCTGCTGGTTGGTGCAGCTGATTCCCGGGGCACGATCAGCAATCCGCACGGGCTTGACGTCGATGCCCTGGTCGAGTTGAAGAAGGCAGGCAAGAGCGTGACCGATTATCCGGATGGCACGAAGCTCGACCGCGACGCGGTGATCGAGCTCGAGTGCGATATCTGGATCCCTGCAGCGCAGGCCGATGTGATCGACGAGTCCAACGTGTCCCGGCTGAACACGAAGCTGGTGCTCGAGGGTGCCAATATTCCCATCACCTACGGTGCGGAAAAATACCTGCACGAGCAGGGCGTAATTGTCGTTCCCGATATCATCGCCAATGCGGGCGGCGTGATCTGCGCGGCCATGGAGTACCAGGGCGCCTTCCTCTCCGCGGCATTTCAGGCGATCGAGGAGAAGGTGCGTCGGAATACCAAGCTGGTGCTCGGGGAGGTGAGGGCCAGGGGAATACTGCCCCGGGAAGCCGCGGTCGAGCTCGCCGTGCAGCGGCTGAAGCGCTGCATGGGCTATCGACGCTGGTCGCTCTTCTCATCTGCGCCCGGGTTTGTGTAGCTCCCGATCAGAGCTTCTCAGCAGAAGAGCAGACGAGAAGTAGAGACAACGCCGTTTACGCACGGCCGATCTCCGCAGTACGTGGTAGATGCCGTTTGCCTCAGGGGACCACCAGTCGCCACCAGACTCTGCACTGCTACCCCCGCTGCCATGCTCCCTGCTCTTTGAGCCGCTCAATTACTGCTCGTTTGCGCTCAAACTCCCGGGCTCGGAGCTCGTTACGCTTGATCTTACCACTGATCGTCTTCGGGAGCTCGTCAACGAATTCGATCTCGCGCGGATACTTGTAGGGTGCGGTGATCCGTTTGACGTGCTCCTGAATAGCCGCGCGGAGCCCTTCAGTAGGGTGGTAGCCCGCCTTTAAGACGATAAAGGCCTTCACAATCTCGCCTCGTAGCGGGTCAGGGCTCGGAACCATGGCGGATTCCAGCACGGCCTCATGCGAATCAACCGCGCTTTCAACCTCAAAGGGGCCGATTCGGTAGCCCGAGGTGATGCAGAGGTCATCAGCCCGTGACTCAAACCAGAGGTAGCCCGCTTCGTCACTGCGTGCGAGGTCGCCCGTGAGATACCACGGGCCAATGAAGCTTTCCGCGGTCTTCTCCGGCTTGTTGAGATAGCCGGCAAAGAGCATGGGATGAGCCTTCTCAACCGCAATGACGCCCTTCTCGCCCACGGGCACTCGTTCGCCGGTCGCGGGATCCACCAGAGCGCCCACTACCCCGGGCGTGAACTTGCCCATCGAGCCCGGCTTCACCTCCATACCGGGCAGCGTACAGGCAATCACACACGTCTCCGTCTGGCCATACCCCTCCCGCACCGCAATGCCGAACTTCTCCTCGAAGTAGCGGATGATGCCGGGCGTGCAGGGCTCGCCCGCAGTTAAAATCACCTGCAAGTCCGTCAGATCGTATCGCTCGTCTGCATCCTCAATGGCGGCCATCGCCCTGAGTTCCGTCGGCGTCATGCAGGCTCGATTGATCCGCCATTTCGCGAGCAGTGCAAAGCAGGTTGCGGGCTCAAACCGGCCAGCGTAATGGAAGTTCGTCGCGCCAGCCGTTACGATCGCGCCAAGGGGTGCCCAGTACCATTTCGCCCAGCCCGGCTCGGTCGTCGCCCAGCAGCGATCCCCCGGCTGCGTATGCCACCAGTAATAGCGATTGAGCCGATCGAAGCAGTGCATCCATGCATGGGTGTGTACCACCCCTTTCGGGGCGCCCGTTGTCCCCGAGGTGTAGTTGATGACCAGCGGATCATCTTTAGTCAGGCGGGCGAGCATGAGATCGCGTGATGCTGACCTGCTCTCCTGCCAGAGGTCACGCCAGCCAGCTCGCGGGCCACAGAAGAAACGATACGCAGGGGCCGGCGCGCTTTTGAGTGCTTCGACCTCCGCAGCAACGGCTGCATCACTCGTGACGAGCGCCTTCACGCCCGCGTCCACGAACCGGTACTCGATGTCCGCTCGCCTGAGCATGACGGTGCACGGAACAACCACGCCACCGATCGCCCAGATGCCAAGGCTTACCCTGTACACATCCGTGCCCCGTGGCAGGAGCACCAGAACCCGATCACCTTGCTGGATGCCTGACGCGCGCAGCACGGTGCCGATCCTCAGCGCGCTCTCCCATACGTCGCGGTAGCTTGCTTGCTCTACCCGGCCGTCTGGATACTCAGTAATAGCCAGGAGCTTCGTGCTATCTTCCGCCGCCCAGCTTCTAAGTACCTCGACAAAGTTGTAATTGGCCGGGATATCCCACCTGAACTTCTGCCTCTCCTCTTCGTAATCGAATGCGACTGGCTCTTTACCCATCGCAGGCTCTCCATAGCGTCTGAGGTCTCACGCCCGGATATAAGTATACCTACGTACCTCTCGGCGATAAGAACTGATGCACCACTACCATACCTAGCAGCTTTTAGAGTCGAAGCGCCTCACGCGTGCGTTGCCAGCTCTTCTCAAACTCTGCTCGTGTCGTGGCCTGCCCGCGTAGCATCGAGATGTTGTAGTTTGACGATATGAGCTGTAGCAGTGTCGCGAAGAAGTCCGCATGGAGCCAGTCACCTTCTTTCTTACAGTACGATTCAGATTTCATGAAGTGGTCAATCAGTTCCTGGCTCTTCTCCTGGTCGCGGCCCTCTATCAGATCGACCACCAGATACCGGCAATAATCGAGGCAATCTGCCAACAGGGTCCCATTACGGCGGTTTACCTGGCCGGAGTTAACGAACTCACGATAAATCAGCTTCTGTAATCGCACGATTTGCTTCGTCAGTTCCATCAGGTTAACGTCAGCCATTCCTCTTCATTGCTGCTTTCTATAATCCTGTTCCGCGAGCGCCTTTTTGAAGAGCGACGCGAAAAGATTGAGCCGTTTCTCCTTACAGTCACGGTATTTATCGCCTAAGTCTCGCCGAACCTCATCTACTATTCGGTCAAAAACCGCGGAATCACGTACATTAACACCGCGGTTATCATAATAGATCAATAGGGTTTTCAAATGCACTTCTGGGTACTGCTTGCTACCCGTATAGTACGCGGTATATTCGATCTCCACACTATTAGATGATGGATCAAGATCAGTAACGATCAGATCTCTGTAACAGAATTTTTGAAGTTTTTGGGTTAATTTACCTTTACAATCTTCCTTAACGCTGCTATCCGATTTTAGTTGCTCTAGCGTATCAGGCGGCAACTGTGAGAGATCCTGGTAGATCTTGCACCGTATTCTCACACCTTTATAAACCTCACTTGCTATGACATCGTCCAGCAGATCGCTCAGTTGCATGCGACTTTAGTTACCTCCAGGTAGCTCGTACGAATGGCTCGCGAGTTCTGGTGTAGCCACGTGCTTCGGTGAATAAATCCGCTTCACGCGCCATGCCTGCTTCTTGTACGAAGTGCTTTATAAACTTATCGCTTTTGCGCGCACGGCCGCGAAGCCCGAGCACCAGTACCTGCACGAAGAGTCGGTTAAGCTTCTGGTGAGCTCGTTCTACCTGTGAATGCCTCGCTACTGTTCAGCCCTCCCTGTGGGGGAACCCGTGACCTTTATTTGCCGGCTATCGAGATGTATACTCCGCAGGGCGGTGAGGACGAGCGGATGAAGCTTAAGGATATCCTGAAACTCATCGGGAGCATATTCATTGCTCAGCTTGCAGGTCAGATTGGCGCCGTAGCTACCAGTGCGTCAGTCCAAACCTGGTACGTCACGTTAAACAAGCCCATCTTCACCCCGCCCAACTGGCTCTTCGCGCCGGTTTGGATTACCCTCTACACCCTTATGGGGCTCGCGCTCTTCCTTATCTGGCGGTTGAGGGTTCAGACGCGCGGGGTGAAACTGGCACTTGCGCTCTTCGGCGTGCAATTGCTGCTGAACACGCTCTGGTCGATCGCGTTCTTCGGGCTCCGATCGCCGCTTGCCGGGCTCGTGGTCATTATCCCCCTCTGGATTGCTATTGTCGCAACCATTGTTCAGTTCTTACCGCTCTCCAGACCCGCTGGCCTGCTCCTCCTCCCGTATCTGCTCTGGGTGAGCCTTGCAACAGCGTTGAACGCCGCGATCCTGCTCCTGAATTGAGCTGCTAGATAGGTACGATTAGCGCTGCACAAAGGAGTTTTTAAGGATCGGTGCCTTACTGATACTGCAGACAGAGCCTGAGCGGTGATTTGGTCGGGAGTTGGCAGCTGCATGGAGGCGTGAGACGCGGGTATGACCCAAGCATGCATATTCTGTGGTGAGGAGTGCTATGATAGGTACGAAGAGAAAGGGGAGGGCGTTGCAGGTATGCGAATCGGCGAGCAGCTCATCTGCGATCGCTGCCTGAACGAGCTTAAACGAGCGCTCGGGATTGAGAAGCTCGAACGACTCTTTCAGGAGCCTGCTTAGCGGAGCTTGGCAGGGCAGTCCGAAAAGCGGTGCACTGCACGACCGATTCGAGCCCGGTCGAAGCTTTAAATGAGGAGCGCCTATATAGGCGTAGATGGTGGGAGCAGGAGCTTGCAGGGTAGCGTCCTCACCGCTCTGGTGCTCCCAAGGTGCCTCGCGATGTTAACCGCAGCGGAAGGCCGCAGGGGCTTGGAGCTCGCACGTGCCGCGATCAAGCATCATCTGAGCGAGCACACGAAGTTCCGGGCACCCGGTGATTTGCCCGCGATCTTTACCGAAGAGCGGGGCGTTTTCGTCACGCTCACCAAATTCGGTGCACTGCGGGGCTGTATCGGCTTCCCCTATCCCGTCTTGCCACTGAAGGACGCGATCATCGAGGCGGCGATCTCCGCAGCAGTCTTCGACCCCCGATTCCCGCCCGTGACGCTCCGCGAATTGAACGATATCGCCCTGGAGCTGACCGTTCTGTCACTGCCCACGGTCGTGAAGGTGAAGCCCGCAGAGCTGCCGAGGCACGTGGAGATCGGCCGCCATGGCTTGATCGTCAAACGCGGGTATGCTCAGGGGCTCCTGCTGCCGCAAGTGGCGGTCGAATACCAGTGGTCGCCCGAGGAGTTCTTATGCCAGACCTGCTGGAAGGCCGGCTTGCCCCAGGATGCCTGGCTGGAGGTGGGCACGGAGGTCAGCACCTTCGAGGGCCAGATCTTTACGGAGAAGGAACGGAAGGAGAACGAGGAATGATCGAGATAGACCGGTATACCTGCGGCTACTGCGGCGCCTGCGTTTCCGTCTGCCCCGCGGATGCCATCGAGCTGGTGGGGACCTGGATCAAGATCGACCAGGCGAGCTGCACGAGCTGCAAGGCATGCGTGAACATCTGCCCCCTTGGCGCACTTGAGCTGGTGAAAGAAGAGTCACACCCGTGACGCTGCCCTGGCATCAGATCTTTTTGGCGTAGACATACGCATCCTCGCCATCCGCATAGTACGCACGAATAAGGTAAGAAGGCCGATAGTCGAGCATCTCATAGAAGTGGATCGCGCTCCTGTTACTCTTCCGTACCTCGAGGGTGATGAGATCGAACGATTTAGCGCGTAATTCGCGTTCCAGCATCCTGATCAGGGCGTTGCCCACGCCCGAGCGCTGATATTCCCGGTCCACCGCAATCCCGGAGATATGCCCATGGCTCCCCCGTAAACTCCCGCCCACGAAGCCGATGAGCTGCTCGCCACCTTCTGCGGTCCGCGAACCAGCGACGAAGAAGAAGTAGTGGGAGGAGTGGAAGAACTCCGCGATGTCCTCCGAGGTATTTGCCGTCTTGATGTTCCGTTTCCACAACCGAATGATCTCCGGCAAATCCGCATCGTGTGCTTTTCGAAGCGTGAATGCCACCATACCTGGATACACTCGCCTTTGCAGTTGTCGTTCTCTCTATAAATACTTTATCCGGCCGCGATTGCCGGGAGACGCGACCTCAGGAAGCTCGGGCATCGTGAGGAAAACGGTATTTATCGCCATCACGGGGGATAGATAGATAGATGGAGAGAGCGTATGCGTGAGGGGCGGATGAACGATGCAGAACGGGTGCAGAAGGATCTCGCACTCTTCGCGGAGAGTATGGCTGACCTCAATTCGGTCACACTCACCGCAGCTGAAGCGGCCGTGGTCGCGCATGCACGGCGGTACTACGAAGACACGAAGTACTATGGCGAGAAGGGCGATCTGTTCACCGCGTTTGGGTGCATCAACTATGCGCATGGGCTGCTCGATGCACTACGGAATATGCGCGGGTTACTGTGATGAGTTGATCTGCTCACGGGGTATCGGGTCAACCGAGAAGGAGACCGATGATGAACCCCAGAATGGCGCCGGTATTGAGGAATGGCAGGCCGGCATGCGGCGTCCCGCGGCCCGCAATGCGGCTCAGTGCTGTGTAGCCCGCCAGCGTGCCGAGGAGTGCGCCGAGCGCCGGGGCATTGAGCAGGCCGAAATACCGCACGGTCGCGGGGAGCGCATTGGCAGAGACGACGAGCACTGCGGGGATGATCGCATCGCCAAGCCCCATGTAGAAGCCCTCCTCCAGCTTCGTCTCCTTCAGGAGCGAGAATCCCCACCGCCGGGGCAGCACAAAGAGCACGGGCATCCGGAGATCGATGACCGATTCGGCGAGCGCGACCATGTGCTTCGTCTTGTAGACCGCGATGGCGTCGTAGACCAGCAGGATGACCATGAGGAGTAAAACGGGTAGAACGCTGAGCGAGATGCCGAAGATCGCCGCGGCTCCTCCGGCAATCAGCAAGCCGGTCGCGTCGAGCACGTACCACTCCGGATACCGGTAGAGGAGCAGAGCGAGCGCGAGCGTGCCGATAATAGGGAGCGCGAGCCGGGGGTGAAAGAATGCGTACAGCACGTAACAGATCGTCGAGGTCACCGCGACGAGCATCACGAGATACACGAGCTTCTCACCCAACTGCTTGCAATACTTGAGGATCAGCAGGATGAACGCGGTGAACGCAATGATGAACGCGAAGAAGTACAGGGGATTCCAGAGCGATTCGGGATTCGCAAAGGCCTGCATGCCCGCGAGGTCCATGGGCGTGGCGAGCAGTACGGCGAGGAGGTGTGTGATCAGAATGAAACCGCCCATTGCGAGATACAGCACGAGGCTCGCACACCGCTCTTCTCCTCGCTCCTCTTCGCTCTTATCCACTTCCATCGTGCTCGGGCTCAACTCGTGAGTGTACATACCGCCCGGATTCTTATAAGCTTGGTTCGGCGCGTCGGGTGATGAAGTACGGCAGCTGATAATCGCGTTTCGAGCACACGACTACTGCAGCACGAGGTTCTGTATAAAAGCCGCTAAGCGTCTGCTATCGCGCTCCTTCCTGAGCATGATGTCCGTCTTCAGTACCTCGACGCCTGGCTCGGTCTGGCAGTCGTCCGATTGATGGATAATGAGCGTGTCGAGGAACTCTTTATAGCAGTCGTACACCCCGTGGGGCGAGACTTCAAAGCCCTTCGCACGCATGAATTTGCCCGCAGGGCCGCTAACCGCCGCCGTGCCGATGATGGGCGAGATCGCGACCACGAGCTTCCACTTCAGCAGATCCCGCACCCCGTTGAGCGCGAGGATGGGCCCGATACTGGTGATCGGATTGCACGGCCCGATGAGCACCAGCGGCTCGGCCTTCTGCTCCAGTGCTGCGACGACGGCTGCGGAAGGGCGTGCGGTCGCGATGCCTTCAAAGTAAACATTCAAAACGTCCGGCGCGCCCTTACGCGCCACCCAGAACTCCTGGAAGTGGAGCTCGCCCTCCGGCGTCTGGATCATGGTTCGTACCGCTGCGGGCTCGTCCGTCATGGGCAGTATCGTTATTCGCGCGGGTATGCCGAAGCTCCGTGCGAGCGCCGCGGTAGCCTCGGTTAAGCTCTTACCCTGGCGCAGCAGTTCGGACCGCAGGATATGGGTTGCACGGTCCTTATCACCGATCATCAGCCCTTCTGGCTGCTGCAATCGCGCGAGCGTGGTGTGTGTATGAAAACTGTCGTTCTGCACGCCCCACCAGGTCTCTTTGTTGATCATCCCGGCCAGCGTGTAGAGCACGGAATCGATATCCGGTGAGAGCAAGTTCCCGGAGATCCAGAGATCCTCCGCCGTGTTCACGATGATGGTCAGCGGCTCGTTCTTGAAGACCTTTACGAGGCCAGGCAGCAGCTTCGGGGTGCCCGTACCGCCGGAAAGGATGATCATACTCTCCCCAATGGTTGGCACGGCTAATAAAACAAACCCGGGCAACGAGCAGCGCGGAGATGCGGCAACCACCCGCGGCAGAGTGTGACTGGCGTGCGTGCATGCACCTGAGATTACCTAGCGCACAGTAACCGAAAGCGTAAAGCTCTCCAGCGGTTCGACACTTTCCCACGGCCGGTGGTAAACCAGCTTCAAACTGCTCTGGCCGGCACTGACGGCTTCGAACCGGATGATCTGCACACCGCCGGCGCCCACAAGAGTAGACTCGGGTTCGAATTCAATCTCACCGAGCTGACGCAGGATCCGGTCATCGGTTGGCTCAAGGATAGCCCAGGTGTAGCCGGTCGTCGGGTTCGCCGCCAGCGTAATGCGGAGCCGCTGCCCCGGCTGAAGTTCGATCGAGCTAAGGTTGTCCGCGGCGGTGAGCTGCAGTTCACGTGATGATCCGGTGAACAGGATCAGAAGGAGGAGCAGCAGTGCGAAGATCGCCGCTGCCGCGATTACCACCTTTCGTGTGATCATTGGTACCAGATTGGTATAGCACCTCCATGCATATAAGCCCTGCTGCGAAAACGATCAATGCCCGCTCAAGCATGGTGGATCGCAGGAGCTGTCCACGCTACAGGATATAGGGCATGAGCTCAGCTCGGGTGATCCTTACCGTGAGCGTAAGAAATCGAATCGGCTCTGCGGAGCTATTCTGGAGGAAGTGGACTTTCTCGGGCGGTATATAAATCACATCTCCGGTTGCCGCGTCACGCCGCTCCTCACCGATATGCATGACGCCCTGGCCGGATATGAGGTAATAGAGCTCTTCGGCGTCCGGATGGAAGTGCGGCTGGATGGTTTGCCCGGGCTGAAGGAAGGTCTCATAGATGGCGACGATCCGAGCTGCACAGCCGGCAAGATTCACGCCACCCTCTAAACGCTCGACAAACACCCGCCCTCACTTCTCCTCGCCTGTCTGCTAGGTAGGTCAGCCGCAGGAGAAGATAAAGGCCCGTGCAGCCTCGTGCAAGGAAGGAAGGAAGGCAGCCGCATCACCGCGGGATTGCGACCAGGAATGAGGTGGCGTGGAGCTCGGAAGCGGGTTGCTGGAGGAGAAGAGAGAATCTCTCGCCTTAGCCGATTCGCAGGCGGTTCAACAAGCCACCAATTCCAATGCCATGACCACCGGAATACTGAGCAGCCCGGCGAAGAGGTGCAGGTTCAGCTCGCCCGTGCGGGCATAGGTGAGCAGGAACATCCCGCCGGCAAAGATACCTGTCAACACGAGTGCTGGAATGAGATAGGTGAAGATTCGCTCGCGAACGGAGAACTCCGCCACTTCTCGGTACCGCTTCGCGGGATCTGCCAGAAGAGCGCGGCGATGATAAATGCGCTTGATCGAGTCGATCGCGATCGCTCTCAGCCATGCGCAGCCGAGGAAGGTGAGGATGGTAAGCAGAAGGACGGAGTGATTCCGGGTGAACAGTACGAGGAGCAGGATATAGAGGGGGATGAGTAAGGGCCGCACGAATCGCTCAAGGGTACTGAGATCCTCAGACCGACCCAGTTTCTTCCGCAGCTGATAGACGAATACCTCTTTAAAGGCCGTGATGAATTCCTGCTCGCGCACCTCAACCACTCTGTCTGTCCGTCTTTATCCACGCTTACTCGTTACATAGTGGAGGCGGTGATAGAGCCTGAGTAGCAAGGATCGTACGGGTTACTTACGCCCGCAGCGCCCGTAACGAGATCTTGTAGCGCCCTACTGTACCGCCATAGTTGCCCGCGGAGATCCTCACCAGCCCTTTCACGGCCTCTACACGCTCGATCGCAGCCCGCATCGCCCGTTCGACGACCTGGAGCGAGAGGCCATTGATCACGATCTCCGGTATGCTTTCCACGCCTTCCGGTACCTTGGAGTCACTGAGTCGCCGCGTGAGCGTGGGGCAGTAGGGGTGGTTGGTCGTCGGCCCGATCTCCGGGAAGTTCGTTTCGGGCTTCGAGCCGGCGGAGCAGATCCCGAAGGGCGTGATCGCGCCATCCACCGCGCTGATCGCCTCGATCGCTTTCTCGCCCGCTTCCAGTGCGGCCGCCTCAGTCTGGCAGAGGAACCAGAGATTACCACCCATCACGCCCCGCTGATACCCTATATACCGCTCAATGACGAACTCGCCCATCATGATCGGCACAACGATCACTTCCCGGCCACTGCGGTGCTCAACGGTCTCGTACCCGTCGCCGCAGTGCCCGATACGCGCCATCGTCTCGAACTTCTCCGGCGAGTCGAGCGCATTGAAGACGCGGGTAGTGGGCACGACCAGAACACCCTGCCTGATCCGCTTTGCAACTTCATACTCCAGGTGCGCTGCGGCATCTGTACCGTAGCTCACCCAGAGCTGGATCACTGCACCCTGCCGGCCGTCCGGCGTCTCCTGCTCGCCTAACCACCGCTCGATACCACCCTCTGATTCGCCAAAGACCGTGCAGGGCAGGGCCGTCGCAGCACGTACTGCCTGCTTCAACCGCTTCGCATCACGTGCTGTAATGCAGACCCGTGCGACCAGCCCCTCAAATGCCTCACAGTACGTATCTTCGAGCTCCATTTCCGCGTACTTCGATTCTGTTTCGTTCGGTCTCGTGCAAAGAGAAGATGAAAAAGGGGATGTCAAGAAAAGAAAAGAAAAGAGAAGTGAAGTAAAGTGAAGTGAAGTGAAAAAAGGAAGGGGGCGGGAGAACCCCACCCCGCGTTTCCCGTGGTTGGTTATTCTGCCTGCTCGAACCTCTTCTCAAGCTTCTTGAGCACGTTCGGCAGCGTGGTGTACTCCATCTCCTCGACCGGAAGCCGGTGCGGCTCGAATGGCCCGTGAGCACGCATGTAATCAGCAATCTCTCCCGCCTTTCGGCGCGCGAGGTCGTACGCAGGGTCGTCAAAGAGGTCCGCAGGCCCAACTAACCGGCCTTTGGCGATCTGGAACCCCGCAGCAGAGACGCGCGGTGGTCCGTCAAACCGCGTGGGGTGACAATCGCCGAATGAACAGGGCATAATGGGGCCGTTGTGCGAGCCGCGCATCCAGCCGCTCACCAGATAGGGCAGCGAGAACGGCTCCAGAACCTCGCCCAGCGCCGGCAGACCTGATTGTGACCGCACCAGCGCAACGGGATCGTCCTTGCCCACATATTTGCCCGCCGTGAAGAACAACTTCTCGGTGCTGATCACCGCCACCGGCTCGTCCTTCGGCAGTGGGCTCGTCTCCTTTGGATAGACACGCTTGATCACGTACTCGCTCTTCGCACCGATCAAGGCGAGCAAGGAGTACAGTTCCTCCGGTGTGCGCAAAAATACTTTTTGCTTCTTCTTGATCTCCCAGACCTCAAAGATGAAGCCGTCGTGCATCGTCGGATCGACGATGAGGCCCGCCGTGTTGAACGGGTCGGCGAACATCTTGTAGATTGGATAATTGAACGCACCGGGCTCCGTCTTGTCCATCATGAACGCGACCAGCGGCTCCGAGCCGCGTTCCGTGAACTCCATCTCCGCGATCCCCGGGCCCATGCCCCGGATGTTGCCACTGAACGCATCCACCAGGAGATCCTGACCCGCGCCGTGCAGCTTGAGCTCCTTCGCTACTTTCGTGGCCTCTTCGAACGTGTGCCACGCTAAGCCGTGGATCGCTTCAGAGTCCACCCCTTTGCGGTGACTCATCAGCAACTGGAGGTCATCGCCAGCGGCTAAGACGTGAAAGTCCACCAGTAACCCGTCCTTCTTCGCTTTCGCCAGCTGCGTCCTCGCCGTCTCCATCAAGGCAGGATGCACCGCTGAATGTCCCGGAAAGCCACCCACATCCGCTTTAATCAAACTTACGGTTATCTTCTCCATACTCTTCCTTACACCTGTGGTACCTACTTAGCCGCTCCTTCATAAGAATTCTTTCCGCATCACCGCTGGAAAGCAGGCCGCGAACGGACGATTGCGTCGTGAATAAGATCGAGATAGGGATCGTGCTCACCGCACCTGCGGATGCCGCTCCCGTCACCGGAGGTTACTCGAAGACCTCTTTGAGGATCTGCTGCGCCTCCTCGTCCCGGCGCTTATGTGCTTGCCTGAGCTGCTCGCCACGTGTGAAACACTGCCCAGCCTTTTCTTCATCGCCCATCAGCTGGTAGACCAGCCCGAGGTTATGGTACGTGGAGATCCCTTCATCGATGAGGTATGTCTTCAGGTTCAAGGCGGCATTGAAGAACCCCAGTGCCATCTCGTACTGCTCGAGGCTCGCGTACGCCACGCCGCAATCGTTGCACGCCTTCGCCATAGTCGGGAGTGTTGGCTCTGCTCGCACGATCTGCTTGAAGAGCTCAATGGCCGCCTCAAATCGCTCCTGTGCGAGACATTCCTCCGCCTCGATCAGCAACTCCTCGGGTGTCTGCTCACACTCCGCCGCGGGCGCGCCCTCTTCGCTCATACTGCTACTACTATACCACTCATCACTATTATCTCTTTCTTAGACAACGGACGCGTAAAGGTGGCGTTCACGCACATTGAAGAAGCGATCTGTGCTCCTTCCGCTGAGCTCAACCCAGCTTACCCGCGTCCTCACGCACGAGCATCCGGAATCGCTTATGGATTCGCAGTATCTCCTCCCGCATTGACTCGTCGGCTCGCTCAAGCAGGTGGAAATACGGAGCGGCCTTCGTCTCACGCTGGGCAGTCAGGAAATCGCGGAGATCAGGCGTGATAAACTCGTCCGTGATGCGACCTGGCTCGGCCTCGAACGCGTCTCGATGCTCCTCCCAGCTCGTTACCAGTGCTCGTGCAGCCTCTTTGCCGCCAGCCGCAAAGGCACGGCAGATCAGGTAGAGGAACCGGATATCCGCGGAGGCGAGCCCGATATTGGCGTACGGCACGGCGTACTCGTTCCCGTTGAAGACGACCGCAATGCCGTGGTGCGCCGCTACCTCCCGGAGCATTTTGAAATCGGTAATGCTATCGCCGACGGCGATGATATCGCGGATCGCGATACCCCGTTCACGGGCGATCCGTCGTACTGCCTCTGCCTTACGCTCGCCGCCGATGACCCGTGTCGCGAAGACCTCATAGCCCAGTGCAGGAAGTTGCTGGAAGAAGAGCGTATCGAGCAACTCCTTCAGTCGAGCTGTTTCATCGTGCTCATGCGCGTCGGAGAGCTCGAGGAGTTCCGCTTCCGTAGCGCGGATGAGGCTGTAGAATGCCTCGGGCAGCTGCTGCTGCCGCTCGCTCAGGGTCAGCCGGGTGCAGATGATATGATCCAGCGGCACAGCCAGCTGCTGCCCGATGTTGAATGCATGTTGCTCGTAGCTGGTCGAGATAATGAAGATCTCCCACCCGTCTGCGCGCAGCTGCTCGAAGAGGTACGCAGCACCATCCACGATCTTCGCCCGTGCCGAGACCGCCCGTATATCCGCGTCGGTAATGCTATGGAGCAGGAAGAAGGGGACGATCAGGGCGAGCGTGTCCCCGGGCTCGTAGTTCGGCCGTCCCTCCAGAGCGAGGAGGTCATCGTACCGGCTGATCGCCTCGAAGATACGCGCGCCCGCCGGCCCAATCAGCTTCATCACTTCGTA
>CAYYNW010000017.1:7161-20299 GCA_964473145.1 uncultured Halobacteria archaeon | reverse complement strand
GCAGCGAGAGCTAGCTAGAATGCGAGCTGCTGTATCCGTTCGCACGCCTCGGCTAACCGCTCGCCGCTCGTGCAGAAGGCGAGTCGAACATACCCCTCACCGCACGAGCCGAATCCCACCCCCGGTGTCACCACCACACCCGTGCGATCCAGCAGCGTGAGGGAGAACTGAACTGAGGGTGAGGTTGCGAATTTCTGCGGATGCGGCACCTTCGCCCAGAGATAGAAGGTTGCACGCGGCTTCTGCACCGTAATGCCCGCAGCTTGCAGTCCCGCCACGAGAATGTCCCGGCGGTCACGATAGATCGCCACGTTGCGGCTGACGCAGTCCTGGGGGCCAGTTAACGCCGCGATGCCCGCCGCCTGCACCGCCTGAAACGCGCCCGAGTCGATATTCGTCTTGACGATCCGAATGCCCCGCAAGATCTCAGCGTTACCGACGGCGAAGCCGATCCGCCAGCCGGTCATGTTATAGGTCTTCGAGAGCGAGTTGAACTCGATACCAACCTCCTGCGCACCCCTGACCGCGAGGAAGCTGGGCGATTCGTAGCCCGCGAAGGTGAGTTCGGAGTACGGGTTATCGTGCAGGATCATGACCTCGTGGTCATGGGCGAAATCCACGACCTCCTTGAAGAACGAGCGCTCGACCGTCGCGGCCGTAGGGTTATTTGGATAGTTCAGGAACAGGAGCTTCGCACGCTTCGCCACGTCTCGCTCGATTCCCTCAAGATCAGGCCTGAAGTCGTTCTCCGCGCGCAGCGGCACGGCGTGTGGGATCGCGTTCGCGAGCACCGTGGCATGGTGGTAGACCGGATACGCGGGGTCCGGCACGAGCGCGAGATCACCGGGATTCAAGAAGGCGAAGGCGGCATGCGCGATCCCCTCCTTCGATCCGATGAGGGTGAGCACCTCGTCTTCAGGTTCAAGCTCAACGTGTTTTGTCCTGCTATACCAGCTCGCAACGGCTTCACGGAACGCGAGCATGCCCTCGTACGAGGGGTACCGCTGATTCGCGGGCTCCTGCGCGGCGCGGTAGAGTGCCTCGACGATATGCTGCGGTGTGGGCAGATCAGGATCGCCGATGCCCAGATCGATGATGTCCACGCCGCGTCGCTGTGCCTCGCGCTTTCTCGCATCGAGTTCCGCGAAGAGATACGGGGGAAGCGATCGTACCCCCTGCGCATACCGCTCGCTCGTTACCGTTAACATGGCTCGATCGTTGCCGGCGGCTTGGAGGAGATCGCGTAGGTCACCCACGTCACCCCCTTCACCTCGTTCGTGATGCGACGGCTCATCCGCTCCAGCAGCTCGTAGGGCAGTTGCACGAAATCCGCGGTCATTGCCTCCCGCGACTCGACGACCCGTATCGTGACGATCCGGCCCAGGCTTCGCGCATCGCCAAGAACGCCCGTGGCGAGATCATCACCGACAATCGCGAAGGCCTGCCACACCCGCTCGTACCATCCACTTCGCTGCAACTCCTCTTCCACGATCCGGGATGCGCCACGACAGATCCGCAATTTATCCACGGTGATCTCGCCGATTATCCGCGCGGCGAGCCCCGGCCCGGGAAATGGGTGCTGGTTGAGGATTTCAGCGGGCATGCCGAGTTCCTTCGCTACGGCACGCACCTCATCTTTATACAGCTCCTTGATCGGCTCCAGCAGCTTGAGCCTCAGCTGCTCCGGGAGGCCGCCGACGTTATGGTGCGATTTGATGCGCGATGACAGCCGCGAGCTGGCCCGCGCGCTCTCGATGCGATCCGGGTAAATGGTGCCCTGCGCGAGAAATTCCGCGTTGCCGCGCTTCTGCGCTTCCTCTTCGAAGATCGTAATGAAGAGCTCGCCAATCACTTTACGCTTCGCCTCAGCGTCCGTAATGCCGTGTAAGCGCTCCAGAAACCGCTCCCGCGCATCGACACTGACGAGGTTGAGTTGCAGCTTCGTGGCGAACGTCTTGAGCACCGCTTCTTTCTCACCTTCGCGCAGCAGGCCGTTATCTACGAAGACGCAGGTGAGCCGGTCGCCGATCGCTTCATGGACGAGGAGCGCGGTGGTAGCTGAGTCGATGCCGCCGCTCAGGCCGCAGATCACCTTGCCCGCAGGGCCCACCGCTGCCCGTATCGCCTCGATCTGCTCCTCGACGAACGATTCGATCGTCCACGTGCGCTTGCAGCCGCAGATGGAGTAGAGGAAATTCCGGAGGAGCTGCTCACCTCGCTCCGTATGATGCACCTCGGGATGGAACTGTACGCCGTAGATCGTGCTGCGAAGCCGAAATGCAGCAACCGGTGAATTCGCCGCGGTGCCCAGCACCTCCGCGCCTTCGAACTGCTCGATCACATCGCCATGTGACATCCAGACATCCATCCGGCCGGTCGCGCTGACGCCCGCAAACAGCTCGGAATCTCTAAAGGTTACTTCAGTCCGCCCAAACT
This sequence comes from uncultured Halobacteria archaeon, assembly GCA_964473145.1. GTDB lineage: Archaea > Halobacteriota > Syntropharchaeia > Alkanophagales > Methanospirareceae > JACGMN01. The sequence continues at coordinate 17,863 of CAYYNW010000017.1, read as the reverse complement.
CGCCCTTACCGCCTGAAGCGACCACGCCGCCCTGCATCGCCGCGATGAGCTGGGCACCGTAACAGATGCCGAGCACCGGTATGCCCAGCTCAAGGATCTCCGCACTACAGCGAGGACCGTCGGGATCGTGAACACTGTACGGGCTGCCGGAAAGGATTAAACCCTGGAGCTTGCCCGACCCTGCTGCTCGCGCTGCGTCGCGTTTCAGATCCTTGATCGGCACGTCATAAGGCAGCAGTTCGGTATAAACGCCCAGCTCACGGCACCGACGCACGATCAGGTGGCTGTACTGGCCACCAAAATCAAGCACAACGACGCGATCTTTCCGCTGCTCTGCCTCCCGCTCTTCCCGGAGCTCTCGTTCAACTGCCATTACTGCGACTTTTCCCGTTGCTCGTCCAGCACTTTCAGCCGCAACTTTGCGAGATCCTCTTTGATCTCCACGGTGAAGCCCATGCCGGTCAAGGTCTCCTGTAGCAGCGTCTTGATGAACGTCTTCAGCACATCCGAGCTCAAAACCAGCCGGAACTCGTTCTTGGAGACTGGCGTGACAGTAAAGAAATTACAGGCCTCGAGCCGCCTCAGAACTGGCTCGACCCGGTAGTACTGGTGCTTGAACTGCTCAGCGTGCGCCGCGCTGATGGCCTTGTTCAACTCCCAGAACTTATCCTTATCTGGATGCGATTCGATGAACTTCAAGAAGAGCAGCCAGTGGTCGATATCCATGATGATGTGCTCGCCGAACCGCAGCATCTCCGCGTGCGTATACACCTTCCGATCCTCGATCGACTCAAAGAGCGTTCGATGTTTGCCGTAGAACTTCAATGCCTCACGCACGAGCTCGCTCTGCGAGATCCCCAGCTCCTCCTGCATCTTCTTGAACATCTTGAAGGTCTCTTCGTCCATCGCGATGGTGATCCGCCAGGGTGCTGTCATCTCCTTATTACTACCTCTCTTTTGTGGTTATAAACTACACGTTACGGGATCCCCTCTCTCTTTCTCGTGGTAAAAACAGGCACTCGCGAATTCAGCGGGGTAATTCATGGAACTTCAGACGTAATTTAGCGAGATCCTCTTTTATACCTACATTGATGCCCATCCGCGCAAGTATATCCTCAAGCTCGGTCTTCACAAATCGACGGGTCACCTCGGGGCCTAACACCACGGTGCATGCCTCTGCTGAAGCCTCGCTCACTTTGAAGAAGTTGCACGCCTCGAGTCGCTTGAGGACGTGCTCAGCTCTGCACTGCTTCGATTTGAACTCCTCCGCGTGCGCCGCGCAGATCGCCTGATGCAGCTCCCAGAACCGCTCCTGATCGGGATGCGACTCCATGAATCGCAGAAAGAGGAGCCAGTGGTCGATATCCAGCACGATATGCTCACCGCTGGCAAGCAGTTCGATGTAGGTGCTCACCTTCTCCGCGTTTACTGACTCATGGAGCGCGCGATATTTCTCATAGAATTTCAACGCAGCCCGCATTACCTCGCTCCGCGATCTCTTAGACTCACGCTTCACCTTCTGAAAGAGTTCAGCCGTCTCATCGTCCAGGGATATCGTCACCCGATCCGGTTGTCGCATCTCGCCCCCTGGAGAAGATATTATCTACACCCTCGCGGTCCGCACTCAAATCGCGGCTTCCCCTGCAGCCATCGAGCAGGAACGGTGCGGCTCGGGCAGTCGCAAAAGAATCCAATCTTCCCCGTTTTCAGATTTATCACCCTCTTACGCCCATTCATACTTTTTCAGAAAAGTTCTCAAATAGTTGAATACTGCAGGGTTGACTCCGAAGAATTCGCCACTTCCTTTGTCATACCTTCTCATAACTATTATGCTTTTGTCTTAAATAGCCAACTAGCTAGTTGCCATTAATAAGCTCTTGAATTATACATCCAGATAAAGTTGCCTAACGATAGAATTCATACAATTTCATAACTCGTGTGCCAAAATCTCAAATAGGCTAAAAAAGAGATGGTCAGAATCGTTAAATAATGGAGATTAAAGCGATGGACGAGAAGGCGAAAATAAGAACAAAGGATGAGGTGTTCGAAGCGATTGAAGGGTACGATGTGAAGTTCGTGCGGATGTGGTTCACGGACATCCTGGGACAGTTGAAGAGCTTTGCCATCACGCCACGGGAATTGGAAGGTGCCTTTGAAGAGGGAATGGGGTTTGATGGCTCGTCAATCCAGGGGTTTGCCCGGATCGATGAGAGTGATATGCTGGCGAAACCAGACCCCACGACGTTCCAGATCGTCCCCTGGCGGCCGAAGGAGAACGCCGTAGCAAGGATGTTCTGTGACATCCTCCAGCCTGACGGGAGTCCGTACGAGGGTGACCCGCGGTATATCCTGAAGCGGAACCTCGAGCGGTTGAAAAAGGAAGGATACACCTACTATGTCGGCCCGGAGCTGGAGTACTTCTACTTCAAGCAAAACAGCAAGCCTGAGGTGCTGGATCACGGCGGGTACTTCGATCTGACCACGCTGGATGCCGGGAGCGACTTGCGCCGGGATACCATCCTGACCCTGGAATCCATGGGGATCCAGGTGGAGTACAGCCACCACGAAGTAGCACCCTCGCAGCATGAGATTGACCTGCGATACCAAGATGCGCTGACAATGGCGGATCAGGTGATGACCCATCGAATCGTGGTGAAGGAGATCGCGCAGCGATACGGCTATTACGCGAGCTTCATGCCGAAGCCCATCTTCGGCGTGAACGGGTCGGGCATGCACGTGCACCAGTCGCTCTTTAAGGGGGCTAAGAACGCATTCTTTGAGCCAAGTGACAAGTACCACCTCTCGGAGATCTGCAAGGGATACATCGCGGGCTTGCTCCACTACGCGCCTGAGATCACCGCGATCACCAGCCAGTGGGTGAACTCCTATAAACGGCTGGTACCGGGCTACGAAGCACCCGTGTACATTACTTGGGCTCGCCGGAACCGCTCGACACTCGTGCGGGTGCCGATGTATAAGCCGGGGAAAGAGAAAGCGACACGAATCGAATATCGCAGTCCCGATCCGGCATGCAACCCCTACCTGGCATTCTCCGTGATGCTCGCAGCGGGCCTCGCGGGTGTTGAGGAGAAGCTCGAGTTGAGACCGCCCATTGAGCGGGACGTGTATCACATGACGGAGTCGGAACGCGCGAAAGAGGGAATCAGTTCACTGCCGGGGAGTTTGATTGAGGCGATTGGACTGACCGAGCAGAGCGAGCTGGTGAGAAAGGCACTGGGCGAACACGTCTTCACCAAGTTCATCACCTCGAAGAAGGTGGAGTGGGACAGGTATCGCATACACGTGACCGAATGGGAGTTAGACGAGTACTTAGGGGTTCTCTAAGCGGCTAACAGGCCGTAAGGGTGCGATTCAGTCGCCATCGCGAGAGGAGAGGAGGAGAGGCATGGACGAGCCGGTGAAGAGGAGATTGGAGCACCTCCTGGGTGACGAAGCAAGGGTTCTGGACGGCACCTTTGAGCGTGAGCTCTACTCCAGGGATGTCGGGGAGGTTCCGTTCGTCGATCGCCTCTTCGAGACCACGCCAGAACTGGTGATCCAGCCGAAGAGTGCTGCAGCACTCCAGAGAATCGTGGCCTTCGCCCGCGCGGAGAATTTGGCACTCTTTCCGCGCGGAGCAGGCTCCTCGGGGCTTGGCGGTGTACTTCCCACCGTGAAGGGCATCGTGCTTGACCTCTCAGCCTACCACGAGATCCTCGCACTGGACCGCGCGGCCGAGACGATAACGGTCCAGACAGGTGTTCGTTGGTCGGAGCTTGAGGAGTTACTACGGCATGAAGAGCTCGCCCTCCGTGCATACCCGACGAGCTTCTTCTCCACTGTTGGTGGCTGGATCGCGACCGGCGGCTACGGCATCGGGAGTTTCCAGTTCGGGCATCTCAGGGACCAGGTTGAACGAATCGAGGTCCTCTTCCTATCAGGTGAGCTCGAATCCATCACTGCTGCTGATAAGCGGTTCCCCTGGTTTTTCGGTACCGAGGGTCAGTTCGGCATCATCCTCACCGCAACGCTGAAACTCCGGACGAGGCCCCGGAGAACGCTCCCGCAGCTGATCTACTTCGGGAGCCCCGAGGCTGCAGTGGGCTTCATCGTCGAGTTGATCCGTGCTGGGATCAAGCCGTACCACCTCAAATACCTCGACGCCGCGCACCTGAGGGAACGGAACAAACTCCTCGGAGAGGACTTATTCAGCGAGCGCGATGCGATTTTCGCCGCTTTTGAGGACGAAACGGAGGCGCTGAAATTCCTCCACGTCGCTGAGAAGCAGGGCATCCCTGCAGCGGAGTATCTCGCAAATTACCTCTGGCATGAGCGACTCTTTCCCCTGAAACGAAAGAGCGAAAGCCCTACACCGCTGGCCTGTGAACTGCTCATCCCGCTTAGCCAGATCGGGCTGTATCTCCAGAGAGCGAAACGGGCAGCGCGACGCTACGCGGTAGAGCTCGAAGCTGAGGCACACCTGGTAGGCAAGGACGAAGCACTTCTGCTGGTTACCTACGCTTCGGACGTGCGACAGCTGCGTTCCTATCTCATGCAGCTCACGCTCATTCCGATCCTGACGAGGTTGGGCAGCAAGTTTGGCGCACGGCCGTATGGGCTCGGTATCTGGAATGCACCGTTCATCGCTGATACGATCGATCGGGAAACGCAGAAACGCTACCGGGCATACAAGAAGGAAGTGGATCCGCAAAACCTGTTGAACCCGCATAAATTCTTCGCCCTGAGGCCGCGCAGGTACCGTGGAGCGGGCTTGCTCTTCAGGCCGCGCAGCTTCAAACTGCTCACGCGACTCGCCGCGTCCATGAGCCCGGTCCTGGCAACCACTCGAGCGCGCACGGAGCGCGTGGGAGAGGACGCGATACTCGAGAAGGCTGCGTATTCCTGTATGCGGTGCGGTAGCTGCGCCGCTTACTGCCCGGCCTATCTCATCACCCATGACGAGGCTGTCGTGCCCAGGAGCAAGCTCCTGCTGGCCAGGAAGCTCCTCAGTGGCGAAAGCGTCACAAAAGCTGAGGCGGAGAAGGCCTTCTGGTGCATGCAGTGCGGGCTGTGCCGAGCGGTCTGCCAGAATGACCTTGACCTGCTCACGGCGTGGTCTGAGCTGGAAGAGAAGCTCGAGGCGAAGTTTGGTAAGCCAGAAGAGGCGATCGTGCAGGCGTTCGTCTCGAAGGCTGAAGCCAGCGACGCGTATTGGAGGTTCGTCGATGCCCAAAAAGTATAGTATCGAGGTCATACCAGCAGCCTCACGAGCACCGATCGGGAAGTACAGAATCGATCGGGCGGCTGAGGACTGCATCAGCTGCGGCCGATGCGTGAAAGCATGCGTCTACGGCGTCCATACCAGACGAGAAGATGATCCGAGGCGTCTCGCGGAGCCGCTGAATCAGCACTGCAAAGGGTGCTTCCGCTGCATCCAGGAATGCCCCCGCAACGCCTTAACCATCCAGTACAGTGACGAGTATCTCCGCCTCGGCGACTCCTACTGGACTCCGGAGATCATCTCCAAGACCTGGTATCAGGCCGAGACCGGCAAGGTCCCGGTCTCCGGTGGGGGCTATGGTGGACCGTTCTCCGGCCAAGGGTTCGATGCGATGTGGACCGATATGTCCGAGATCATACGACCGACACGGGACGGGATACATGGGCGCGAGTATATCAGCACCGCCGTGGATATCGGGCGGAAGCCGTCAGCACTCGCCTTTGATGCGCGGGGAAGCATCACCTCAACCATCCCGACCACACGCACAATCCCGCTGCCCATCATCCTCAACACGCTCCCCTTCGGACGATCTGAGCGAGTACATGATGCTCTGGCACGAGCGGCCTCGCGCCTCGACACCCTCATGCTGGTCGAGCTTGAGGAGTGGTTACGGAGGGCGCCGGACGCCCACCTTGTACCGTTCATCAGCCGAGAAGAGCAGCGCCTTTCTCACGATCTGCTGCAGGGCTGCCCGATGATCGAACTGGAATACCATAGTGCTGTACCGGAGATCGTGAAGGCCGTCAAGAGCGGGAGCCCGGAGACGATCATCTCGGTACGACTCCCCTGCGGCGAGCTGGTGCCTGAACGCATAGAAGCCCTGGTCTCAGCAGGTGCTGAGGTCATTCATCTCCATGCGGATCTGAACGGCCAGGAAGCCAGCAGCGCCTCGGGCGACCCGTACTACCTCAAAGACGTGATCCGAGAGGTGCACGGCCAGCTCGTCGACCTCAAGGTCCGCGACGAAGTGACACTTGTGGTAAGCGGCGGAATCGCACTGCCAGAGCACGTGGCGAAAGCGATACTCTGCGGTGCGGACATCACCGCGATCGACCTGCCACTCCTCATTGCGCTCGAATGCCACGACTGCAAGGACTATCTCAACGGCCTCTCCTGCCCGATCAGACTCGAGGAACTGGATGTCCTGTGGGGCGCGCAGCGGATAATCAACCTCCTCGCGGCGTGGCGGAACCAGCTCCTGGAGGTGCTGGGCGCCATGGGCTTGCGCGAAGTGAGACGGCTGCGTGGCGAAGTAGGGCGTGCAATCTTCGTGGAGGATCTTCAGCGTGAGGTCTTTGAGCCACTCTTTGCGCAGGGGGTGACGTAACAGATGGCAGGTCTCGCGATCTCCTACGCGCCTTCTCGATTCCCGAACGAGCTGAGCGAGGTGGAGGTGAAGCGTGATACGAGCAGGTGCATCAGCTGCGGCTCATGCGCGGCGGTCTGTCCTTTCGGCGTGCATGAGCGGCGAGCAGGCTTTAACAGGATCTCGAAGCCCGCGAGTTACCGCTGCCTCGGTGCCTCGTGCGAGGAGATGCCGTTTTACTGCATCAATCACTGTCCGCGCAAGGCGCTCTCGCTGGCTGAAAGCGCGCAGTATCGCACGATTGGTGACCGACGGTGGACCCGCGATCTTATACTCGGGACATGGAAGCAAGCGGAGACAGGGATACCGCTGAAGGGCCGCCGCTACGAGATCGGCGATTCCGGCGGTGGGTTCGACTGCATCTTCTTCCACTTCCCAAAAGAGTGCACGGAAGCGCGGAGTGGGCGCGACGGTGAACCGATAAGCACCGGGGTAGAGCTCAACCGGCGGAAGGGGCCAAAAATCAGCATCAAGCTGCCGTTCTACGGCGGCGGGATGTCCTTCGGCTCCGTGAGCCTCTCCGTCATGCTGGCACGCGCAAAAGCGGCGAGTGTCTGCGGCACGTTCACCTGTACCGGCGAGGGCGGGTATCCGGATGCGCTCAAGGAGTACGATGCTCACATGATCACGCAGGTCGCGACCGGGCTCTTCGGTGTCTCGGAGGAGACCATCCAGCGGGTCAAGATCGTCGAGCTCAAGTATGCTCAGGGCGCAAAACCCGGGCTCGGCGGGCACTTGCTGGGCGACAAGGTGACACCCGGGGTCGCCCGAATGCGTGAGGCGGTGCCCGGAAGCAACTTGTTCTCGCCCTTTCCGTTCCACAGCGTCTATTCGATCGAAGACCATGAGAAACAGATCGATTGGATAAAGCAGATCAATCCCGACGCGCTCGTCTCGGTGAAGGTCTCGACCGCGCGAGACGTCGATATGGTCGCGGTAGGGAGCTATTACGCAGGCGCGCAGATCATCCATCTCGACGGGAGCTACGGCGGCACCGGGGCGGCACCGGAGATCGCGAAGAAGAACATCGCCATGCCGCTCGAATATGCAATTCCGAAGGTGCATGAATTCCTGAAAGCGGAAGGCATCAGGGAGAAGATGACGGTCATCGCGAGCGGCGGCATACGAACGGTCTACGACGCGGCCAAGGCGATTGCACTTGGTGCTGATGGTGTGGTCATCGGTACTGCCGAGCTGGTGGCACTGGGCTGTGTACGCTGCAGCAGCTGCGAGTCCAGTCGAGGCTGCCCCCGCGGGATCGCCACCACGGATCCTGAGCTCAGCACGCAGGTGGAGGTCGACTGGGGTGCGCAGCGCCTCATCAATCTTTATGCAGCATGGCGAAGTGAACTGGTGGAGATCCTCACACGACTGGGGATGACAGGGATAGAAGAACTCGTGGGGAGATATGATTGTCTGCGGTATGCGGGCCAGAGCCCGAGGAAGGCGAAGGAGGTGAGGATCTAGTGCGACGGTACTACCAGGCCGAGGCGGAAGGCGGCTGCGGCGTCGTCGGATTCGCCTCCACGACACTCATTAAGGGTAAGCATCTCTTTACTCCTGCCTTCCAGATGCATAATCGCGGCAACGGCAAGGGCGGTGGTATCGCAGCCGTTGGCCTCTCGCATGAGGATCTCGGCGTTCCGAAGACGGTCCTGGACGAGGACTATCTGCTCCAGATTGCCCTGCTCGATCCGAGCGCCCGTCCCGAGCTCGAAGCGGAGTTCATCACACCGTTCCTCGTGATCGACCATGCGGAGCGGATACCGACCGTTGCGGACTTCCGTGAGGTTGACGGGTTAGAAACGAGACCTCCGGACGTCTGGCGCTATTTTGTCCGGGTAAAGGACGAGGTGCTTGACACCTTCGTCCTTGAGGAGAACTTGGCCGGCTGGGACCGGAGAAGGGTGGAAGACGAGTTTATCTATCGCACCACGTTCGCGATCAACCGGAAGTTCTACGCGTCGCTCGGCGAGAAGCGTGCCTTTGTGCTTTCGCATGGCCGGAACATGCTGATCCTGAAGATCGTGGGGTATGCGGAGAGCATCATTACCTACTACCGGCTGGAGGACTTCAGAGCGCATATCTGGATCGCGCACCAGCGCTATCCCACACGGGGTCGGGTCTGGCATCCGGGAGGCGCGCATCCCTTCATCGGCATGCATGAGGCACTCGTTCATAACGGCGATTTCGCGAACTACCATTCCGTGGTCGAATATCTCGTGCAGCACAACAGAGAGCCACTCTTTCTTACCGACACGGAGGTAGCTGTGCTGCTCTTCGATCTCCTGAACCGTGAGTATCACTATCCGCTGGAGTACCTGATCGAGGCGATGGCGCCCACTACGGAGCTGGATTTTGAGCGGCTGCCAGCCGGTAAACAGGCGGTTTATGCCGCGCTCCAGACCGCGCACATCCACGGCTCGCCTGACGGCCCCTGGTTCTTCATCATTGCACGGAACGAGCCCTACGAGCGATACTTGCAACTGGTCGGGATAACCGATACCTCAATGCTGCGGCCGCAGGTGTTTGCTCTGGTTGAGTCTGACGAGCTGCAGCTGGGGCTCATCGCCTCGGAGAAGCAGGCGATCGATGCGACACTCCAGAGCCTGGCGGCGGAGGATCCGCGATTCCCACTCCTCGCGGACCGCTATTGGAACGCGCGAGGCGGGAGCTATACCGATGGTGGCGCGTTCATCTTCACACTCACCGGGGACGAGCAGAAGCGGCTCACCTGCACGAACAAATTTGGCGAACGGGTGCAGACGCCCGCTGATCAGCACCATTGCGATCCCACCCTGCCAACGAGCGCACCTCGTGAGAGCGCGCAGTGGCGTGCGCAGCTCGAGCTCGCCGTGCAGAGCCCGGGAGCACTCTTCGCGTTCATGAGGGGTGGCATACCGGCGTGGGATTGCAACCAGCTGCGCTGGACACTCCAGGAGCTCACCAGGTGCGCGACCGCGGATGAGCGAACGAAGGCACGCGTCATTGAAGGATTAACCCTGCTCCTGGATCACCGGTACGACACCGGTACGAAGAAGCGGAGTTCGGTGCTCCAGCTGATACGAGAAGCACTCCACCGGATCTTCGATGCAACACCACCCCTCGAGGCACGAAGCACCGGAGTTTACCACCTCGTTCACCGTGCGAACACCGGGTCGTTACGGCCACCAGCGCGTGAAGATGCGATCCTGCTCCTCAATGTCACGGGCTTGCCCGCAGAGGGTGAGGGGAGCGTCGCGCGGATGATCGTTACGGCTTATCGGCTGGGCTGGAAGCGCTTCGTGGTGTATCATGCACAGGGCCAGCGCTTCTTCGGGTCAGGCCTCGGACCTCGATCCGCAGGGGTGCGGATCGACGTCTACGATAGCCCGGGCGATTATCTGGGCTCCTCAATGGACGGCGCGGAGCTCTATATCCACGCGGATGGGCAGGACCAGCTCGGGCAGGTCCTGAAGAGCGGCAGGCTTGTGGTCTCGGGGGACGTTGGGCAGACCTTCATGTACGGGGCGAAAGGTGGTGAGGCGTACGTTTTGGGTGATGCCGCGGGTCGACCGCTGATCAACGCGGTCGGCAAGCCCCGGGTGGTGATCAATGGTATCTGCCTCGATTACCTCGCGGAATCGTTCATGGCCGGAGACCCGCAGAAGGGCGGCGGATTCGTCGTGCTGAACGGGTTGAGAGCTGACGAGCACGGTAAGTTCCGGGCCCAGGAGACGCCTTATCCGGGTTCGAATCTCTTCTCGCTCGCGTCGGGCGGCGCCATTTATATCCGCGATCCCCACCAGCAGCTGCGGGAGGAGCAATTGAACGGCGGCGAATTCGCACCGCTGACCGCAGCGGATTGGGCGCTCATCGTACCCTATTTGCAGGAGAACGAGCGGCTTTTCGGGATCGCAGTTGAAGAGGATCTCCTGCGCGTGAACGGTGTGAAACGACCGCCCGAGATGGTGTATCGGAAGGTGCAGCCGATTGCAAGCAGGACGCTCGGTCTCAACGGTCTCTGATCTGAGAAAGTTAACGTCTCGGTAAGAGAAAGGTACATGCGTGCAGCG
>CAYYNW010000017.1:4363-7061 GCA_964473145.1 uncultured Halobacteria archaeon | reverse complement strand
ATTGCTCTCGCGCAGGGAGAAGTAGCCTGGCCCATCTTTTACGCGCTCTACGCGCTGCAGCATCGCGGGCAGGAATCTGCCGGTATTGCAGTGAGCAGCGGCGTGCAGGGAGGAGCGGAAGCTGGCTCGGGTGACCGTGAGAAGATAACGGTGCACAAGGAGATGGGTCTCGTCTCCGAGGTCTTCACACCCAACCGGTTGGCCGAGCTCACGGGCTCGTTCGGGATCGGCCATGTGCGCTATCCGACGAGCGGGCCGCCGAAGGTGGAGAATGCGGAGCCACTGCTGGTTGCGTATCGCGATGGCGAACTGGCCATTGCACACAACGGGAATCTCGTGAATACCGGGGCGTTACGGAACGCGCTGGAGAAGGAAGGACGGATATTCCATTCTGATACGGATACGGAGGTCTTAGCACAGCTGCTGGCAAAGGAACTGCTCCACCGCCCGCCGATCGAGGCGCTCAAGGAAGTAATGGAGTGCGTGGTCGGGTCCTATTCGCTAGTATTGCTCCTGAATGAGACGCTTCTGGCGGTACGTGACCCCTGGAGTATCAAACCACTATGCCTCGGGCGAGTACGCGCGGGAGCTGGGGAGCTGGGTGAGGGGTATATCGTTGCCTCTGAGAGCCCTGCAATAGAGCTCTTAGGCGGTGAGTTCATCCGGGATCTCGGCCCGGGCGAGGTGCTGGTGATTTCCCCGTCCGGCTACCAGTCGAGTGCTGCACCAGCACCCCACCGAGAGCTTACCGTCACCAGCCACCGGTTAGTATGCGGTGCACAGACCGCGCACTGCATCTTTGAATACATCTATTTCGCGCGACCTGATTCGGCTATTGATGGGCGGTTAGTGTACGACGTGCGGCTGAAGATCGGCGAGCGATTGGCCGATGAGCATCCCGTAGACGCGGATATCGTATCGCCCGTCCCCGATTCGGGCATCACGTTCGCGATCGGCTATGCGAAGCGCTCGGGGATCGATTATGCGGAGAGCTTGATCAAGAACCGCTACGTGGGGCGGACGTTTATCATGCCCGAGCAGCGCTCGCGCGACATCGCGGTACACTTGAAATTGAACGTGGTTCGGGCGAACGTGGCGGGTAAACGAATCGTGCTGGTTGACGACAGCATCGTGCGGGGCACGACCTCGCGACGAATCGTGGAGTATCTGAAACGGCAGGGAGCGAAGGAGGTGCATGTACGAATTGGGAGCCCGCCGATCATCGCGCCCTGCTATCTCGGCATTGATACCCCGACGCGGGAGGAGTTAGTGGCCTCACGGCTGTCCCTGGAGGAGGTGCGAACGTACCTCAAAGCGGACTCGATCGGCTATGTGAGCCTGGACGGGCTCATCGAGGCGGTCGGGATGGCGGAGCAACAGCTCTGTCTCGGCTGCCTCACCAGCAGCTACCCGGTCGAGATACCGGGCGAGCTGTGCAGGTCGCGCCAGCTGGATTTGGCGCACTTTTGAAAGTATTAGTAGAGCACCGGCATTCTTCATGATGGTTTCAGCGAAGCGAGTGATTGCGAGGGGAGAAGATGCCGAAGCGAGGAGATATCAAGAAGGTCCTGGTCATCGGATCCGGGCCGATTGTGATTGGCCAGGCCTGCGAGTTTGATTATTCGGGCACGCAAGCGTGCAAGGCGCTCCATGAGGAGGGGTACGAGGTTGTCCTGGTGAATTCCAATCCCGCAACGATCATGACCGATCCGGAGATGGCTGACCGGACGTACATCGAACCACTCAACGTGGAGCATCTCGAGAAGATCATTGCGAAGGAGCGGCCCGATGCGGTCCTGCCCAACCTCGGCGGCCAGACCGGACTCAATCTCTCCTCAGAACTCCATAAGCTGGGGATTCTGGCTAAGTACGGCGTTAAAATAATCGGCGTCGAAGCGGACGCGATTGAACGTGGCGAAGACCGGATAGCCTTCAAGGAGACGATGGCGATGCTGAATATCCCGATACCCCGGAGCTCGCCGGCGTATTCCGGTGATGACGCTGTGCTGATCGCGCAGGAGCTGGGCTATCCCGTGGTCATTCGACCCGCGTATACGCTCGGCGGCACCGGCGGCGGGATCGCGTATAATGTTGAAGAGCTGAAGACGATAACCGCTCGCGGGATCGCGGCGAGTCTGATCGGGCAGGTCCTCATTGAGGAGTCGGTTCTGGGCTGGGAAGAGCTGGAGCTTGAAGTGATACGGGATAGGAAGGGCAACATGATCACTGTCTGTTTCATCGAGAACGTCGATCCGATGGGCGTGCATACCGGCGACAGCTTCTGCGTCGCTCCCATGCTGACCATCCCCGAGCCGCTGCAGCAGAAGCTGCAGGAATATTCCTATCGAATCGTCGATGCCATCGGCGTTATTGGTGGCACGAATATCCAGTTCGCGCACCATCTCGAGGACGACCGTGTCGTGGCGATCGAGATTAACCCGCGAACATCACGATCATCCGCGTTGGCGTCAAAGGCGACGGGCTTCCCGATCGCCCGCATCTCCGCGAAGCTTGCCGCGGGCATCACGCTGGACGAGATACCCTACTATAAGGGCGGGACGCTTGACCGCTACCGGCCCGGTGGCGATTATGTGGTGGTGAAATTCGCGCGCTGGGCGTTTGAGAAGTTCCCCCAGACGAAGGACATCCTCGGCACGCAGATGAAGGCGGTCGGCGAGGTGATGAGCATTGGAAGAAC
>CAYYNW010000017.1:2666-4263 GCA_964473145.1 uncultured Halobacteria archaeon | reverse complement strand
GTTGAGGAGGAGCTGAAGACGTATCAGGGCAAGGCACTGCCCGCTCAGCTGTTGATCACGGCGAAGGAGCTGGGGTTCTCGGACCACTACCTCGCGCAGCTGCTGGGCAAGACAGAACCGGAGATCAGGCGACAGCGACTCGCCCTTGGTAAGAGCGCGGCCTACAAAGCGGTGCCGGTGAGTGGTGCGGACGGTGCGTACTACTATTCGACCCATAATGCCCCGGATTCGGTCGCGGTCTCGGCGAAGCGGAAAGTGCTGATCCTGGGCGGCGGCCCGAACCGGATAGGGCAGGGCATCGAGTTTGATTATACCTGCGTCCACGCTGCCTTCGCCTTGCGCGAGGAAGGCTTTGAGTCTGTGATGATCAATTGCAATCCTGAGACGGTCTCGACCGATTATGACACCTCGGACAAGCTCTACTTCGAGCCGTTAACGGTTGAGGACGTGCTGAGCATCTACGAGAAGGAGAAACCGGATGGTGTGATCGTCCAGTTCGGTGGTCAGACGCCGTTGAATATCGCGAAGGAGTTGCACGAGGCGGGCGTAAAGATCCTGGGCACGAGCCCGGCGAGTATCCATTTAGCGGAGGATCGCGAGCTCTTCAGGCAGATGATGCTGGAGCTCGAGATACCACAGCCGGAGGGCAACACTGCGCGATCGGTTGAGGCGGCAGTCCAAGTTGCGCGCAGGATCGGCTATCCCTTGATGGTCCGTCCTTCCTTCGTGCTCGGTGGCCGCGGCATGGAGATCGTGTACGACGAGAAGATGCTCCTGGATTACGCGCAGGCCGCGGTCGAGGTGAGCCCGGAGTATCCGATGCTGATCGATAAGTTCCTGGAGCACGCGACGGAGACGGAGGTGGATGCGATCGCGGATGGCGAAGAGGTGTACATCGGCGCGGTGATGGAGCATATCGAGCTCGCAGGGATCCATTCGGGCGACAGCGCCTGCGTCATCCCGCCACGGACGATCTCAGCGCAGAATTTGGCGGAGATCGAGGAGTACACACGCCGAATAGCCACTGCGTTCAAGGTCGTTGGGCTCATGAACATTCAGTACGCGATCGCGAACGAGACGGTATACATACTTGAAGCGAATCCGCGTGCTTCGCGTACCGTTCCGCTGGTGAGCAAGGTCACGGGCGTCCCGATCGCGAAGGTCGCGACGAAGGTGATGCTGGGCAAGAAGTTGAAGGATCTGCTGCCCTCACTGGAGCGCGCGGATAAACGTGTCCCGTATTACGGGGTGAAGGAGGCGGTTTTCCCCTTCGATAAGTTCCCGGACGTTGACCCGGTGCTGGGCCCGGAGATGAAGAGCACGGGCGAGGTGCTGGGTCTGGGACCGTCATTTGGGCTGGCGTTCTACAAAGCGGAAGAAGCCGCGGGCATGAAACTGCCAACCGAAGGGACCGTTCTGATCTCCGTGGCCGACTCGGATAAGGATGAGATCCTCGGGGTCGCGGAACGGCTCGTGAAGCTGGGATTCAGCATTCGGGCGACCGCAGGCACGCGCGAGTTCCTGGAAGAGCATGGCATAACAGCTGAGCCAGCGATCAAGCTGCATGAGGGGCGGCCGGATGTCACGGACGATATTC
>CAYYNW010000017.1:0-2566 GCA_964473145.1 uncultured Halobacteria archaeon | reverse complement strand
GCTGAGCCAGCGATCAAGCTGCATGAGGGGCGGCCGGATGTCACGGACGATATTCGCAATCGGCTCGTCCAACTGGTGATCAATACGCCCGTCGGCGGGCGCGGGAAGCATGACGACAGCTATATCCGGCAGGCCGCGATCCAGTACAAGGTGCCCTATATCACCACGACGGCCGCGGCACGCGCGACGGTCGCAGGCATCGAGACGGTCAAGAGCGGTCGTGCTGGGGTGAAGGCGCTCCAGGACTATCACGAAGTGCTGGGCGCGCCCGTGAAGTGCTGAGGTGCCGGGTATAAGCTTTATAAGCACGATGTTCCCCCTCACTTATGGTACCCCAGATAGGAGGTGAGCAGGATACAATGAACCGGAAAGCGGACCCGTTGTTCAGCGAGGATGAAGAGGAGTTACTCCGCATCTTGAAGCGGCAGTCGCGCCGGAGCGAGCGCTTCGGCTTCGATGACGCCTGGCTGGCAATGGATGAGGAAGCATAGTTCCGAAAACGGAGGAGCTCCGAGCTACCTCTCCTCTTCTGTGCACCTTACGGCGGGGGTTGGGCACCAAAAGCTCTTCGCCCCCTTACTATTTATTTGCTACTGTACACCATCTCTTCTTCAAAGAAGGAGGAGTTGAGAGATGAGAATCCTGGTAATTTATGCGCACCCTAACCCCGGATCGTTCAACCACGCCGTTCTGGAAGCGTTCACGAACGGGCTCGGGGATGCGGGACATACCGTTGAGATCCTCGATCTCTATGACCTGCGGTTCGAGCCCCGGCTCAGGACGGCTGATTTCGCGCAGTTTACCGGTGGTGAGATGCCCGGTGATGTGCGGAAACAGCAGGAGAAGGTCGCGAAGGCAGATGCGCTCGTTTTCATCCATCCCGTGTGGCATTGGCGAGCGCCAGCCATCCTGGAAGGCTGGCTGCAACGGGTATTCTCGCACGGGTTCGCGTTTCGGCTGGGCCCGCAAGGCGTGGAGGGCATTCTAAAGCACGAGAAGGTGCTCATCATCAGCACGACGAATGGCCGCGAGGAGCTGTATAAGGCGTCCGGGATCGAGGCTGCGATGAGGACGCTGGATAGCGCGATGTTTATCCATGTCTGCGGCATTCAGCACGTGGAGCACGTCTTCCTCTACGAGGTCGGCCGCGACGCGGAGCTGCGGAAGAGCTATTTAGAGCGTGCATACCGGCTGGGCAAGACATTTTAAGGGCGTGCACCAAAACCAGTAACCTTCGTGAGCGTACCTTCACGGAGGAGAGCAGATCATAGGATGATCAATCAATTTAGGAAACTGCCCGCTCCTGCCTCTTACTTTACGTGCGTGATCTTTCATAGTGAATACCGCATAAGTATTTATTCTTATCATTTGAAATTTAATTTGTGATGAGAGGGGAGGGTAGATAATAGGTACTCCGATGCCATGTGAGAGAATCGCGTTTGCTGGAAAGGCGGTGAAGCAGATTTCGCATCACAGAAAGGACGGCGTGACGGAGGCCTGGCTCGAGAGCGTCGTCCTGAATGCGGGCGAAGAAGAGCGGGAATATCGGCAGGATGGCTCGTTCATGATTCTGGTGCGAACGAAGAAGCCGAGCGGTGCGAACGTAACCGTAAATATTTATGCTCGTGAGGAGGTATTTAAAATAGATGACCGGATCATATGGCGAACTTGCACAGTCTTCGGAATCCATCTCGAAGGCTAAAGAATTGTTTGAGATACGAATACCAAAGGCGCTCGTAGCGTTTGGAGCACGTGAAATATTCATCTACGCGCTCGATTCGCGTACCCTTGGGATTTCAGCGACGGCAAGTGAGTTCTGGGCTGAGAAATCGTTATGGCACGGTGAAGCGCACCTGGAGGATGGTGGTGATTACTGGGTGGTCGTGCTGCCCTACCAGGTAGCGAGCTTTTACAAGCAGTTAACCCCAGTGTATAAGGTGAGCGCCTATAAGAGCGAAAAGGTCCACGTCTTCTTTGGTGCAGATGATGCGTGAAGTGAGCTTTTTCCCCCCAAAAAAAATCTCAAGGTGCATTTGCCACCTCGATGGCGAAGTAAATACGTAAACTCGAGCTTTATAAGCTCAACGCGCTGTACTCGAATGTACTCTTGTGGCGGTGCGTGAAGCTACCGCTCGAAGGTCAGGTGGGCGTCATGCTGGCGGCCTTATATGACCCGGTTTGACTGTCTGCGCTGCGGGAAGTGCTGCATCTCCTTCATTGAGCGGCTGTGTGACGTCCCTACCGGCTTAGCGCTCTTACCGGACGAGGTGAACCTCTTCGATCAGGCGGATATCCGACCGCTGATTGGCGTGGCACGGGGTACAGCCATCGTCCCCGTCTGGTATCAGCTGATCAGAGCACCCTGCCCGTATTACGAGCCTGAACGATGTGCGTGCACGATCTATGCGCGAAGACCGTGCCTCTGCCGAGCGTATCCGTTCAAAATGGCCGTGAGCTACACGAAGCTCGGCCGCTGCACCTGGCTCACGGAACAGCCCCGAAAGGGCGCGATAGAGCTATCCGCGGAGATGGTAGTCGCGAACGAAACGATCGCGGCGTATGATCG
>CAYYNW010000016.1:0-20398 GCA_964473145.1 uncultured Halobacteria archaeon | reverse complement strand
CGTGCCATGATCCCCGCCTTCGCAATGGAGACCGTTTGCTGCTCCATCGCTTCGTGGAGCGCGTCTCGGTCCTCCTTCTTCATCTTATCAATCTCATCCACGGCCGCGATGCCCTTATCCGCGAGCACAAGCGCGCCCGCCTCCAGTGTCCAGCGCCCTTCGCCGAACTCGTCACGCACCGCAGCCGCGGTGAGGCCCGCGGAGGTACTGCTCTTGCCACCGGTGTACAACCCCCGAGGCGCTAAATTCACCTGGTAGGTGAGCAACTGGCTCTTCGCCACGCCCGGATCACCCACCAGGAGCACATGTATATCGCCTCGTACCCGTGTCCTGTCCGGCAGTTGCTTCGGCACGCCGGAGAAGAGCTGGAGCACCATCGCTTCCTTTATCTTCTCGTAGCCGGAGATCGAGGGTGCGATGCTCCGAATGAGCTCCTCGTACAACTGTGGCCGCTGCGTCAACGCCATGATCGCGCGTTCATCCTCGTCCGTGATCTGAATCTCCTCGAATTCCTCCTCCTTCAGCTCGAGCGAATTGCCATCGAGGTAAATATCGAAGAAGAGCTTCTTCCCAAACTGGGTGATACGCTGATACGATCGGAGAATACCGGTCACAATGATCCGATCGCCGGGCGCCACGACACCTGCGATGTCATCCTCGAGGTTGAGGTCCAGTGCCTGGGGTAATTCACCGCCCCGCAGCGCCTCCGGCGACTCCTGTAGCCGGATCTTCTGGGCATTCACAAACTTTGACTGATCGACCCGTAAGGCAAACCGCTGCGCTTTCCGACCACAGCCACCATCTTCCTGCGGGCATTCATACGGCTCCCTGAATTGGCTGCCCGATTGCAGGACCGAAAAGAGGTGGTGGCAGAAAGGGCATTCAAAGACCGCCTCCACGATCTTCGGCCGCACCTCCGTCGCCTTCGTCACCAGCCCCTCGATACTCACCAGCTTTCCGATATCGCTGCTCCTGATATTCCGAATAGTCAGCTTCCGCGGCAGCTTGATCACCCGCAGATTGGCCTCATCGAGCGTGACGCCCGTCGGGATATCCAGCTCGCGCAGCGCGCGGGTTGCGGATTCGAGGATCACATCGGGATCATCAAGGAGCATATCGGCAATCGCGGGGTCAAAGAGGTCCATCTCAGAGAATTGGACCAGTAGACTCCGCTTCTCGGGGTAGTAGTTCGAGAGCTCAACGATCGCATCCCAGTAATACCGCTTCAAGAAATCCTCCCACTTCTCCGTGACCAGGTCCTGCATCTCCCTTACCTGCTACTCTATGTATTGTATTTATACTCGCATTAGCATTACCATCTGTGACGGTTCTACCTATCTAGCTGTTGTGCTACTCATGGGACCGTGCTGAGCAGGGGAAAGAGGCAGAGGCAGTGCAGAAGCTCACCTTAGCGGTCGTTTTCGACGGTGCCGGCGTGATCTACGCACCCTACCGCATTATCAAGGATATGGAGCGGGGCGTGGTAAAACGAAGCAGGGTCTCCGGGGTCACCTGCACCGACCGCGTCCCCGTGGGCGCGCTGGTGGTCTTGAAGACCCGGTATGAGGAGACGCTGGAGCGAGAACCTCCTGCCCAGCTCTTAGCTGAGCTTCTGGTGGCGAAACAAATCGTAACTAAAGTGATCTATAAGAGAGAAGGGGTGAGCGATGACGCGGTGCGGGACGCCATACTTCGGGATCGAAGCGTCAAACTGGGGGACGTGCACGATGTGGTCTCCCGGTTACGGCAGTGTGATATCCTCCCGGTGCTGGGGGTGGGTATGATCATGGATATGAGCGATGCGAGCGTGCGCTACCTCATTGCCGGGGGGATTAATCTCTTCCCGGGCAGCCGCAGCCTTTTTCAAGACCTCCGCGCGTGGGGTATTCCTTTTTTTATCGCATCGGGTGATCGGATAGAGCGAGACGAGATGGCGAGCTATCTCCCCGAAGTGCCGCCCGATCACGTCTTCGGCACCATGAATCCGGAGGACAAGCGCGATCTGGTGCGGAGATTGAAGGAGACGTATCGGGTGATGATGGTGGGTGACGATCGGAACGATTATCTCGCGATGCTGGAGGCGGATATCGCGGTCCTCTCCTTGCAGGAGGAAGCAGCGAGGCCAAAGGCGGTGTTCGAGGTCGCGGATATGCGGATCCGGGAGATCGGCGAGCTGAGAGGGATAATAAAGGAGATCAAGGGGTGAAAATGGCGAATTCAAAAGAGGGAATCGATCTGGGATCGCTGGCCGAGGAGCTACGGAACTTTGAGGGGGTGACGCGGAAACGGGCGATCTGGGATCTGATCAAGAGATTGGGCGATTCAGACAAAGTAGGGAGCCATACGATCATGGGCTTCGGCGAAGACGCCGCAGTGCTCAGCGCAAACGAGGACACGCTCATTTTACTCGCGATCGACGGCATCTGGGGTAAATTATTGAGTGCGGATCCGTGGTGGGCCGGCTATTGTGCCGTTCTGGTGAACGTGAACGATATCGCGGCGATGGGCGGCACGCCACTGGCCATGGTGAATATCACCTCGACCCAGAAGCGCTATGTCTGTCTTGAACTGGGTCGGGGGATGGAGGATGGGGTGCGGAAGTTCAACGTGCCCATGGTTGGGGGGCATATGCACCCCGATACGGTCTACGACGCACTGGATGTGGCGATCGTGGGCACCGTGAAGAAGGACTGCGCTATCTTTTCGAACGGTGCAAATCCAGGCGACAAGGTTCTGATGGCGATCGATCTCGATGGGCAGTGCTACCCGAGCTACCATCTGGCATGGGACACCACCACGCAGAAATCCTCCACGATCGTGCGGAAGCAGCGGGAGACGATGGTGAAGATCGGTGAGCGGAAGTTAGCGACCTCGGGGAAGGATATCAGCAATCCCGGCTCGCTGGGCACCCTCGGCATGCTCCTCGAATGCTCGGGCGTCGGTGCGCTGGTCGAGCCGGCGAAGATACCGCGACCCGCTACCGACGAGATCCCGTTTGCGGAGTGGCTGAAGATGTATCCGGGAACAGGCTTTGTGCTGACCGTAGCGGACGAAGAGAAGGGTGCGGCGTGCATTGAGATCTTCGAGGAGGCAGGTATCGCAGCCGCGCTCATCGGTGAGGTGGATGCGAGCAAGAAATTGCGCATTACCGATGGTAACCGAACGACGACGGTCTTCGATTTCCAAACTGAGATCATCACGGGTATCGTGAGTGAAGGAAAGGGGAAGCCACCACAGTAGGAAGAGCCCAGAGTAAATGACAGCGGCTGTTGCTCTTGATGCACTCTACGAGAAGATACGTGCAGGCGGGTTGGAGCGAGCTGACGCGCTCCTCTTAGCCGCGCAGCCGGGTCCGTTGTTCGCCATCGCGGATGCCCTGCGGCGTGCTGAGAAGGGTGAGGTGGTCACGTATCTCGTGAACCGGAACATCAATTTCACCAATATCTGTGTGGGGACGTGCAAGTTCTGCGCGTTCCGCGAGGGGAGCGAGCGCGGTTTTCTGATGAGTATGGACACGGTCTTGCGGAAGGTGGAGGATGCGGTGAATCGCGGTGCCACGGAGATCTGCATCCAGGGCGGTTTGCATCCCTATCTCTTCCTGGAGACCTATTGCGAGCTCCTCGAAACGATCAAGGCGCACTTCAAGGTGCATCTGCATGCCTTCTCGCCGATGGAGATCTACCACGTCGCGCGGAACTCGCGGCTGAGCGAGGAGGACGTACTGAGAGCCTTGAAGCAGGCTGGCCTGGGCTCGATCCCTGGCACGGCCGCGGAGATCCTCGATGACGCGGTACGCGCGATCATCTGTCCGACGAAGCTCAGTACCGCGCAGTGGGTGGAGATCATCAAGACGGCGCATCGGCTGGGAATCCCCTCCACCGCCACCATCCTGTACGGGCATCTTGAGTCGTGGGAGCAGAGGATCGATCACCTCTTCACGATACGGGCGATCCAGGAAGAGACGGGTGGCTTTACCGAGTTCGTCCCCCTGAAGTTCATGGGCAAGAACAACGAGCTGGGCAGAATGGTGCAGCGGGAGGTGCCGTTCCTTGAAGATGCGATGCTGCACGCGCTGGCGCGCGTCATTCTCCATCCGTACTGCACGAATCTCCAGGTCTCCTGGGTGAAGCTGGGGCTGGTAGCGGCGCAGCGGATGCTCGAGTTCGGGGCGAATGATCTGGGTGGGACCTTGATGGAGGAGAGCATCTCCCGCTTATCAGGCGCAACAGCGGGCGAGTACCTGCGCCCTGAGGAGTTCGAGCGGCTCATTCGGGCTGCGGGACGAATCCCGAAGCGGCGAACCACCCTGTACGAAATAAACTGACGTGGGGTAACGGATGATCCACACGGTGAAGCCTCTGGAGCGGTGCACCTTGGCAAAAGTGTCAGCTGTTACCGATCCCCGTTACGGCTGCGCACCGGGCGAGCGCCCGTTACAGGTACACATTGACCATGGCATCGTACTGATCGATAAGCCTGCGGGCCCCACCTCGCACGAGGTGGTTGCATGGGTAAAGGCGATCCTTGGTATTCCGAAGGCGGCGCACACTGGCACGCTCGACCCGAAGGTCACGGGGCTCCTGCCCGTCCTGCTGGGCGCCGCGACGAAGCTGGCCGATACGCTCGTCGGCGATAAAGAGTACGTCTGCGTGATGAAGCTGCATCATGAGGTCGACGAGCAGCGGCTGCGAAAGGTGTGCCGCGAATTCGTGGGCGAGATCTATCAGAGACCGCCGCTCAAGTCAGCCGTGAAACGGCAGATACGGAAGCGGCGGGTGGAGTATCTCGAGCTCAAGGAGCTCGCGGGGAAAGAAGTACTGTTGCGCGTGGGGTGTGAAGCGGGAACGTACATCAGAATGCTCTGTCATCATATCGGACTCGCCTTAGGGGTTGGAGCACACATGGCGCAGTTGCGACGGACGAACTCCTTCCCGTTTCGTGAGGATGAGGATAAAGTGACGACCCTGCACGAGCTGAAAGATGCAGCGGTCTTCTGCGAAGGCGGCGACGAAGTGCTCCTCCGGGCGTGCATCTTCCCTATGGAGTACGCACTCGCGCACTTGCCCTGCATCGTCGTCAAGGACAGCGCGGTGGATGCGATCTGTCATGGCGCGGACCTTCACGCCCCCGGGATCGTCCGGCTCGAAGAAGGAATAAATAGAGGCGATCCCGTGATAGTATACACGCTCAAAGGGGAAGCAGTGAGCCGTGGCGCAGCAACGCTCAGTTCAACCGAGATGTACCGTGCGGATAAAGGTATATGTGTCGAGACGCAGAAAGTACTTATGAGGCCAGGGATATACCCTAAGGGCTGGAAGAGTAAAGCCGAGGTGGCTGAGCGGTAAGGCGCAGGCCTGGAGCTCGCAAGACTAGAGAGCCTGTGTTCCGATAGGAACTCAAGGGTTCAAATCCCTTCCTCGGCGCACTACCATCACGTACGTACATTAGCGAGCAGGGAAGAAGATGGCTGAAGAGACGAAGAAGAAAGAACGAACGAAAGGTGAGCCGAAAGGCGCGCCTAAAGCAGAACCCAAAGGGGAACCGAAAGGTGCGCCTAAAGCGGAGGCAAAAGCAGAACCGAAAGGTGCGCCCAAAGGTGCGCCCAAAGGTGCGCCCAAAGGTGCGCCCAAAGGCGAGCCGAAGCAGGAGCCGAAAGGGCAGCCAAAAGAGGAATCGGAATTCAAGCACATCGTACGGATTCTGGATACCGACTTAGCGGGCACCCGGAGTGTGGTCCATGCACTCTGTGGCGTCAAGGGGGTTGGGTGGCGCGTGGCGCGGATTCTCGTTCTTTCTGCGGGCGTCAACCCGAATGTGAAGCTCGGCAACCTCTCGGATGAGGAGATCGAGCGTTTGAAGAGCGCAATTGACGGTGTTGAGAAGCGATTGCCGTGGTGGATGCTGAATCGACGGAAGGACCTCCTGAGTGGCCAGGACAAGCACCTCATGGGGGCCGACCAGGTCATCCAGTTGCGTGAGGACATCAATTTATTGCGCAAGATCCGGTCGTACCGTGGCATACGGCATGAACGTGGCTTGAAGGTACGCGGGCAGCGCACGAAGTCGACGGGCCGCAAAGGCATGGTCGTCGGCGTCATGAGGAAGAAGGTGATCGCCGCCACAACGAAACCGGGCGAGAGGAAGTGAGGGAAGGAGGGAGCGACCATGGGACATCCAAAGCGAAGTAAGAAGCGATTTGAGACGCCGCGAAGGCCGTGGGAGATGACCCGGATAAAGGCTGAGAAAGAGCTGACGGATACCTACGGGCTCAAGAGCCGGCGCGAGATCTGGAAAGCCGCGAGCCACATCAAGAAATACCGGCGTGAAATCAGGGAGATCCTGGCGGAGATCGCGGGTATGAAACCTTCAGACCATACCATCCGGAAACGCGATGCGATTCTCGCGGCCTTACGTCATCGCGGGCTCTTGAAAGAAGAAGCGGAGACGAGCGCGCGCGTGGAGGACGTCTTAGCGTTGCAGGCGGTGGACGTCCTGGAACGGCGGCTGCAGACGCGGGTATACAAGAAGGGGCTGGCGAATACGGCGAAACAGGCGAGGCAGCTCGTTGTTCATGGTCATATCGCCGTCGCCGGACGGCGGGTTACCGTACCCTCCTATATCGTGAACGTGAACGAAGACCGGCAGATCGGGTATTACGGCGAGCCACCCATTACCGTCACGAAGAAGAGCGCGGGCGAGGAGGTAGCGGAGTAAGATGGCTGAGGAGAGAAGGTGGGCGATCGCACATATCCACTCGTCATTCAATAACACCATCATCACGATTACGGATATTACGGGCGCGGAAACGATCGCGCAGGCTACCGGGGGCATGATCGCCAAGGCAGATCGAGACGAGAGTTCGCCGTACACCGCAATGCTCATGGCCGCGCAGCTGGCGGAGAAATTGAGAGAGCGCGGAATAACCGGGATACGGGTGCAGGTGAAGGCAGCAACAGGCCGCAAATCGCGCACCACGGCGCCCGGTGCTCAGGCGGCGATCCGGGCCTTCGCACGTGCTGGACTGCGGATCGGGAAGATAGAGGATGTAACCCCAATCCCCCATGATGGCACGAAGCGCCCGGGTGGTAAACGGGGGAGAAGGGTGTGAGCCTCACCGATTGCCACGAAACGCTCCTGACTTGAGCGCCTCGGGTGTGAATACGGTACGGTTTGTCGACTAAGCAGGGTTTGAAATGGACGTCAAGATCGTGGAACGCAGGGAGCATGAAGTGCGGTTCATGCTTACAGGCGTGAAGACGCGGGTTGCGAATGCGTTGCGCCGTGTGATGATTGCGGAAGTGCCGAAACTCGCGATCGATGAGGTGCTGATCCATGAGAACACCTCGCTCCTGTACGATGAGCAATTGGCGCTCCGCTTAGCTTTAATACCCTTGAAAACGGCTCTCCGCGATTTCAGCCCTGATGATCGGATCTCGCTCACCTTACAGGCCGTCAGCCCTGAGCGCGCGGGCTCGGCGATGGTCTACTCAAAAGAGCTGATCTCCTCGGACCCCGGCGTGGAAGCGGCGTTTCAGCACATACCGGTCGTGAAATTGATCTCCGATGAGCGCGAGGTCGGCGGGCTCAAGTCCGTTGCACGGCAGAAGATCGCACTCGAGGCGATCGCACGACTGGGCCGGGGTAAGGAGCATGCGAAATGGCAGCCCGTTACTGTCTGCGCGTATCGCGAACTTCCAGACGAAGCGCAGACCAAGCAGCTCCTCTTCACCGTGGAGAGCGATGGTGCGCTGCCGGTGGATGAGATTGTGCTGGAAGCGGCGCGGATCCTGCGGCAGAAGTGCGAGACGATACTCGCCGAGCTCAGCTAAGCTGAACTGAACTGAACGAGTGCGCTGCATCCTCAACGTTCCGCGGTGGTGATCTCGGGTTCACGACTCGGTGGGGTAGCCGCGAACGTTCTTTAATTCCTCGATGGACGGTATACACGTGAAGGCCGTTATCCCCTTTAAGAAGAAGGGTGCGAAATCGCGATTGGGGCAGCTTTTAAGCGCTGCGGAACGCGAGGAGTTCGCGATGTGCATGTTGAAAGACGTGCTGCGTGCTGTCGCGAACTCGGCGATCGAGGAGATTGAGATCATCGCGACGGGCGTGGAGGCCGAGGAGTTACGAGCCGCGGCACGAGCTGGCGCGGTGAACTCCTTGGCTCTCACCACACGGCAGGATGATCGCGAGCTGAACGAGGTGCTGAACGAGGTGCTCGCGCTGGAACGAGCGCCGCTATTACTGGTGATGGCCGATGTGCCGCTGGTAACGGCCGAGAGCATCAACAGGATCATCGCGCACGACGAGGCGGTGGTGATCGTCCCGGGGCGAAAAGGCGGTACCAATGCGCTCTTCTTGCGGAAGCCCTCGGCATTCTCCGTCTCGTACTACGGCATGAGCTTCACGGAGCATCTCGCGATTGCGAAGCAGCGGCAGTTGAGCTATGCGGTCTATGATTCCTTCTTTATCAGCACGGATATCGACGAGGTAGAAGATCTCGTCGAGCTCTTAATCCACGGCTCTGGCTTCTCCACCGCGTATCTCCACCGCATCGGCATCGGCCTTCAGGTGGACAAAGCAGCGAAGACCCGTGCGTGGATTGAGCGGCGTACCGATACGGCGATAAAAAGAGAAACCTTTTAGTACTCTGCGACCTCTTTAACCTCATCAATCAAGGTGATAGCACGATGGAATTGGAAGGAATAGAGATAGAAGATACCTTTGCTGAAGCGTTTCCCATCAAGGTTGCACGGGTAGTGATCACGGCAGTGAACGAGCGCTGGGCGCTGGAGGCCGCGCGAGAAGCAACGGGATTTGGCACCTCAGTCATTGGCTGCCCCGCGGAGGCGGGGATCGATAGAGTACTGACCGGAGAGGAAACTCCAGACGGGAGGCCGGGAGTGGCCATCATGATCTGCCACTTCAAGAAGGACGGCGTGAAGGAGCAACTGCTCGGGCGGTTAGGGCAGTGTGTCTTCACCGCGGCTACCACCGCGATTTTTAACGGTCTCGAAGCGGAGGAGAAGCTCCCGATCAAGCTCCACTTCTTTGGCGATGGGTATGAATATCAAAAAGTGGTTGGCGGTCGCAACGTGTGGGTCATTCCGATGATGGAAGGCGACTTCGTCTGTGAAGAGGAATACGGTGTGAAACCCGGCGTCGCCGGCGGGAATTTCTTCATCCTGGCGAAGGAGCAGATGTCCGCCTTGACGGCCGCGGAGAATGCCGTTGCTGCCGTCCGCCAGGTTGAAGGCACGATCACACCCTTTACGGGCGGCGTGGTGGCCTCGGGCTCAAAGATAGGCTCGAAGAAGTACAAGTTCATGCACGCCACGACGAATGAGAAGTTCTGCCCGACCTTGCGCGATAAGGTGGAGGGCTCTGAGATACCGGCGGGTGTGAACGGGGTGTACGAGATCGTGATCAACGGTGTGAGCGAGGATGCCGTGAAGGCCGCCATGCGGGTCGGGATACATGCGGCCGTGAAAGTCCCGGGCCTGGTGAAGATAACAGCGGGCAATTTCGAGGGTAAATTAGGGAAATACCAGCTCCAGCTCAAGGATGTGTTAGGGCTGTAAGCCGCACCTGCAGCCTCGATAGAGGACGGAGCGCGGTTCCGTCTTCTTTTCTCTCTTTTTTTTCTCTCCGTTGGTAGCGTTCATCTTTTTCCGCTTGAACAGCGGGGGAGGGTAACTGATGATCGAGCGGATAACGGACGAGCTTGCGGCATTAGAGCAGCTCATCGGCTACCATTTTCGGAACAGAGCGCTTCTTGAAGAGGCGATCACGACGAGCTCCTATGCACAAGAGCACCCCGGTACCGCGCATTACGAAGTCCATGAATTCCTCGGCGACCGGGTTATCAGTCTGATCATCGCTGAGCGTCTCTGCGCATCTGGCTCGCTCGCCGAAGGTAAGATGACCTTTCTGAAGGCCGAGCTGGAGCAGAACAAGCAGCTGGCGCAGTTCGGCGAGGAGATCGGGCTCCGGCGTTATATCCGTGCCGCGGAAGAGCGGGATGCGATCAGTATGAAGGTGCTGGCGGACGTTTTCGAGGCGATCTGCGGCGCGATCTACCGTGATAGCCGCAGCTCGGCGGGGACGACCGAGGTGATGAAGTACCTCGAGCGGTTCCATATCCTCGAGCGACTAGAGGCTGGTGTAGCCCAAGAAGAAGACGTCTTACCCGTGCGAAACCGGTTTGAAAATGCCTTCAGGGAACGGTATCGCTGCAACCCGGTGATCCAGTTCACGTATGAGTCGCAGGGCGCGGCGCACCAGAAAGAGTGGCGAATAACCGCGTGCGCGATAAACGATCCCGAAACGGGGAAGTACGTCGAACTGGTGGGCGTCGAGAGCGAGCGATGGTTCGGTACGAAGAAGGACGCTGAGACGGACGCACTGGAGCGGGCATATCGGTGGTTGGAGGCGCGAGGACGGAACTTCAAGGGTGAGCAAAAGTGATATTTGCGACCAGCACTAGCAGATTGAGCCGATGCTCATCAAACAACCTGCAACGAGTGGTATCGAGAGATTGTCGTTCACGGGGACCTGATGCACCTGCAGGGGCACGCCGTCGGCGATCGTCGCGCCACTCGCGCCCAGGACTGCAGCTAAGCCCGGGCCGAGCACGAGCAACCCGATAAGCAGTGTGGTGAGGAACATCGCGAGCATCACGCCGGGCGGCTTGAACCGGTTACCGTGCGGACCCGCCTTACCCGTAGTGAGCACGGCGCCGGTGACCGCTGAAACGGTATCGCCGAAGGCGAGCATCAGGATCGCCGCAATCGCGATGCGTTTCTCGAAGAGGAGTATGCTGAGGAATGCGCCGATCACGAAAAAGATGTACGCGCCGATCCTCTTCCCCTCATAGTCCCGGAGACAGGGCAAGGAGAGGCGCCCGTGTAACCGCAGCCATTCGAGCGGGGCAATGATGGCGAACCCGACGAGGAAGCCGAGCATGAGCCACTCTTTTGGAAAGAAGAGATACAGCACGGGAATCGTAGCACCGAGGCAGTGTATCGTCTTCCGCCTCGCCTCTGCCCGCAAAACGTTCAGCTTCGAGCTGCTCATGTCGATGAAGCTCCCCCCTGATGGGAACCCACTGAAAACGGGGATCTATGCAGTTCGGGTAATCTACCCCGCTGAAATAAGCCACGGACGTTTCTTTGATCGAGCTTTCTTTTAAAAGAAAGGTTGTTAGGCGAACATCACGCCCGCCTCTTTCGTGCTGAGGTAATCCCACTGCTTGCTCGCCTTCACCTTCTTGATCGCCGCCTCGAACTCCTCCATCTCCACCGCTTTCTTCTTCTTGCGTGCCGCGAACATCCCCGCTTCGATACAGATGGCCTTGATGTCCGCACCGGTCGCATTCTCCGTGAGCGCGGTTAATTTGAGGAGATCGACGTCCTTCTTCACCTTCATGGTGCCCGTATGGATCTTAAAGATCTCAGTTCGACCCTCTTTATTCGGAATGGGGATTTTGATGATCCGATCAAACCGTCCTGGCCGGAGCAAGGCGGGGTCGAGAATATCAGGCCGGTTCGTTGCCCCAATGATGCGCACGTCACCGCGCTGGTCAAACCCGTCCACCTCGGCCAGCAGTTGCATCATCGTGCGCTGCACCTCGCGTTCGCCCGACGTGCCATCCTCGATCCGCCGTGCGGCGATTGCATCGATCTCATCGATGAAGAGTATAGATGGCGCTTTCTCCTTCGCCAATTCAAAGAGCTCGCGGACCAGTCGCGCGCCTTCGCCGATGTACTTCTGCACCAGTTCAGAGCCGACGACGCGTATGAACGTGGCTGAGGTGCGCTGGGCGACGGCCTTGGCGAGCAACGTCTTGCCCGTGCCAGGCTCACCAATAAGCAGCACACCTTTCGGGGGTACCACACCGATCCGCGCGAAGCGCTCGGGCTCGGTGAGCGGGAGCTCGACGATCTCCCGTATCTCCTCGATCTGCTCGGCCAAGCCGCCGATCATCTCATAGCGCACGTCGGGCGATTCGATGACCTCCATCCCGTAGACCAGCGGGTCTTTCGAGGAGGAGAGCAAGCTGACCACAGCCAGTGTTTGCTGGTTCAAGCCCACCTGCGCGCCCGGGAAGACAGTCTTGGGATCGATGAAATGGGAGGAATAATTGACGACGAATCGCGGCCCCGTACTGCTGCGCACAACGAGCCGTTTATCATCGATGACCTCGACGACCGTGCCGATGATCAAGGGTGCAGCCCGCAACTTCTCCAGCTCCGCATGTAATTTACGAATATCGCTCTCCAAGCGCGTACGTATATCATCATAATATCGCCCCTCACGCACCACCTGGTCCAGCTGCTCTTTCAATCGAGTATTGATCTCCTCCAGTTGCCTGATCCGATCGAGCAAATAACGGGAGTATTCATCCTCTGCACCACCTCCACCGCTTGTTTTCATGCTTCCCCCCCTTCCCGTATTTATTTCTCCCGCCGCCCATATATAAAATAAACTACCCGAGGGCGTAGGAGACGAGCTTCCTCAGTGAAATGACCGAGTGTGAGATATGCGGCGCGGAGATCGCGGGCAAGCCGGTTTACATCGCCATTGGCAGCTCGAAGTTACGGGTCTGTCATATCTGTTCACGGTACGGCGCGGTAGTCGTGGACGATCCGAGCGCGCTGGCACGACGAAGCCCGGTGAGCCTGGTGAGTGAGCAGTCCTACCAGGCGAAGGCGCGCCAGCGCTTGTATGAGCAGATGGATCACGAGCTTGAAGAAGGTCTGGGCATCGCGGAGGACTACGGCCGGAAGATCAAAGAGGCACGTGAGCGCGCTGGCCTGAAGCAGGAGGATCTGGCGAAACAGATCAACGAGAAGCACTCGATTCTGCGCAAGATCGAGAACGAGGAGATCATCCCGACCGACGAGGTACGTGCGAAGCTCGAGCGTGTGCTGAAGATCTCGCTCTGAGCCGGGCCTTCTGGATGGGGATAGCGCCGCGTTCGGGGCTTATGTTCGCCAAATACCTTATTTCAATGGCGTTTAACCTCCGCTGGGGCAGTCCTAAGCTGGAAGAACCACCAAACTAGAAAACTGGACTGAACTAGGATGCTGCTGGTCGAAACAGGCTGAGGAGAACCATGCTCACCGCCATGCAGATCGCCAGGGCTGAGATGAACGCCCCGAATCCGCCGATCAGGTCGAACCCGTATTCGAGCACGAGCTGCACCCCGGCGATGATCGCGATGAAGGCGAAGGTAGCGCAGGCGCCGATGAATACGCCTCGGATGAGCGCTTTCACGCTCTCCTTGCCCGGCTCACGGGCACGCTTCTTCTCCTTCACCTTGCTCTTCCCCCGGACCTTCGATTCGTAAAAGACGGTGAAGAGGATGAAGAAGGTGGCGAAGGTAAGCAGAATGTATGGGCCGGGCACACGATTACCCTCGAGCGCGAAGTACATCAGGCCAAAGGCGATGTGCACGGTGAGCACGGCGAGCGCGGTGGAGAGCAGGAGCCTTCGCAGGTATTTCTTGTAGTCCACCACCCCCGTTAGTCGCTCGAGCACGCTCATCGACCCATCCACGTCTTTATCATTCATCTTTTTCCCTGATAACCTTTCCACCCAGAGATCGGGCTCGCATGGAAGAGCACCGGATCGTATCTCAGTACCGCGGCCCAGACCGCGCGGCACGTGCAGGAGAGCGCCTCGAGCCGTTCCAGGACGCCCGGGTCCTGCGTTACGTTGAACGTCCGTATCGCGTGGCTGATCGCGGCGTCACAGGCGCCGCAATTATGCGGGCCGCGGAGTGCGCCAGCCCCCACCGGGTCGGAGAGCACCATGATGCCGCGGCTCTTAATCGCTCTGATCGCCGCCACGGCGCTCCAGAGCCACGGTGGCCGGTAATAGCCGTGCCGCCAGAGCTCTTCTAAGGGCGTGTGCTTCTGGATCGTGCAGAGGTTCAGCGAGATGGCCGAAGAATAGGGTGCGGCGAGCTCCGCAGAGGCGATGACGTCATCGATCGCTTCTTGCTCAGAGAGAAAGGGTGGTTTGAGCAGGAGGTAGGTCTTGACCGTAGCGCCGCATGCTTGCGCCATGTGGGCTGCTGCGCGATAGTCGTCGAACGAGAACCCCTTCTTGATATACCGCGAGCGGATGAAATCGTTCGCCGTTTCGAGGCCGATGGCGAGCTCGAGATGCTCCACCACCTGCAGCTCCGTCAGCTTCTCGGTGGTCAGGAATTCGGGTCTCATCTCGACGATCAGCTTCTTGAGCGCAGGTCTCGCCTTCAGCATCGAGGCAATGGTGGCCCGTGTCTCGGGTGCTATCTCTCGCTCATCGAAGAAGCTGCCGGAGGTGAAGATCTTGAGCATGAACTCCTCGGTCGGGCTCTTTCGCAGAGCCTCGGCCAGCTGCGTGAGGACGTTCTCCTGTGTTACTGCTGCGCCCTCCTGCCAGTAGCCGCACATCGTGCAGTGCCGCCACGAGCAGCCCACGGTTCGCAGTATAACGGTGAGCGATCTGATCGCCCTTTCTTCTTCTGGCAAGAAATCGTAATCGAGCCAGGACGCCACGGGGTGGCACAGCCAGTCGTTCCTTACAGCAGTCATCCTTCTCGCGTCGTTAGGTAGTAATGCAACGGGTACCTAAAAACTAGTTGCATGAACACCCCGCCTCCAGCCACTTGAGTAACGGCGCTGTATATGGTGGTACCTGGGTTGGAGTGCAGAAAAGCTCGTGGTACTCTGCGATGGTTGCCGGCGGGTGTGGGGCGAAGCGAACCGGTAAGTATGAATACCCCAAAAGGCTAGATAGTAACGTAAGTAAGGTGAGGTGTTTTTCATTCAGAGAGAAACTGAGTAGAGAAGAGATAAATGGCCATCGATTCGCTCTTGCGTGCCTGTATAGCCAGGTGCGGATTCGTGCACCGGATTGCGGATTTCCTCGCCAGCAGTGGTATCTCACCCAACCTCTTATCCCTGCTCTCGCTCGCTTGCGCGGCACTCGCGGGCCTGTCCTTCTCCCTTTCTGGCACGGCGCGATCAGTCAACCACTTTCTCGTACTCGCGCTGGTTTGCGTATGCCTGAATGCCCTTCTGGACGGGTTTGATGGGCTGGTCGCGCGAGCGGTGGGCACGGCAAGTCAACGGGGCGATTTCCTCGATCACGTCGTCGATCGCTACTCGGACGTCTTTATCATCGGCGGCATCATCTTTGGCGGCTACGCTGGCTGGCGCATTGGCATCGTGGCGGTGATCGGCGTTCTGCTCGCCTCCTACATGGGCACGCAGGCACAGGCGGTGGGCTTAAGCAGGCTCTATGGCGGCGTACTGGGCAGGGCGGATCGCATTGTGCTTATCATCAGTGCGACGGCACTCACCCTGCTGTATCCCTTCCCTATTCCATCGGCGGGACCGCTCAGCTTCTCCTTCCTCGGCTGGCTCATCGTGATCCTCGCAGTGCTCGGGCACGCCACGGCGCTGCAGCGGATCGTGTATGTCTGGCGCCGGCTTTGAACGGGGAGCGGTGGAACATGCCAGAGCGGACGTATCAAATCGATCGGCCCTTCAAGATTCGGAGTGCCAGCAGTGCCGCGTTCGTCCCGTTGTCGATGCCCACCACCGCGACCGGTACACCGGCTGGCATCTGAACCATGGACAGCAACGCGTCCAGGCCCATCAGGTTGCCGCTGACCGGAACACCGATGACCGGCTTCTCAGTCTTCGAGGCGATAATCCCGGGCAGCGCTGCGGAAAGCCCGGCAATGGCAATAAAAACGGCGATCGAATCACCTCGCTCTCTCAGATAGCGATCCAGCGCGTCGGGAGCGCGGTGTGCGGAGAGTATCTGGAGCTCGTAAGGGGTTTTCTGCTCGTCCAGCACCTTAATCGCCTTATCCGCGACCGCCTGATCGCTCTTCGAACCCATGACGATCGCTATTTTCCCGTTCGGTACTGGCGCTGGGGGCATGTGTTTACTCCTTCGCCCGTTCCTCCATCACGCTGCGAAACTCCTCAGGATCCCTGATCCGTTTTAGCTCTTCCTTCGCGATGAGCACCGTGTGATCGATCTGCTGATACTTACTTGTCCCTTCAACGACGAATACCGACTTAGTGCGCGTGACCTGGGCGAGGCAGCTCACGATTTGTGCCCGCTTGATCATTCGCTCGGTATATTCACTGACCCCCGTGAGAATCTTCGCGCATGCCGCGGAGGTACTGGACGGCGGCTCGGGATAGGAGACCGCGCTGAACGGGGCATGAGCAGTCGTGAATATGGCAAACCCGATCTCCTCCATGATGCTGAGTATGTCCTTCTCCATGCGGCTTACCGCGTCCTCTGCGCCCTGTTTCACGATATCCTGCGGCAGTGCCCCGAGCTCAGTCTTCACGATCTCCTGCGGCTCGATGAGGTTCGCTTCCAGGAGGTCCTCCAGCATCAAGGCGAGTTCAAGCGTGGTGCTCATCTGCCCTTCCTCGTATTTGCTCACACTCCGTCGCGAGACCCCAAGCTCCGCGGCAAGCTCGCCCAGCGATAAGCCCTTCTTCTCCCGTGCCTCTTTCATCTGCTCGCCGTTGATCGTCACGTAGATGCCGCCCGTCGCGGAATAGACGTAGGGGTCCAGGCCCTCGACGAAATAATTGTAGAGCGTCTGCGAGTTGAATGCAGGGATACCGTAGCGGTGATAAACCACGTCGTCCTCCAGAAGCGCGGTGCCTTTTTGCTCACCGATGACGAGTGGCGAGGCGAGCAAGCAGAACGCTGCACGCTTTATCCCCCGCGCGACGTCCTCGTTAATCCCATCGATATTGTGGAGTATCTTCGCGAGTAACGTGAGCTCGCTTCGTCGGGCCGCGAGATCGAAGCTCCGCGCCTCGCACGGGCGGGATACGATGAAGCCTGCCTCTTTCAAGATCACCAGTACACGAGCTAGTAGCTCATCCTTCATCAGTACCTGCTCCTCGTTTGTGCACGTCTCATCCTTCTTTGCTGAGCGGTGCACCTGACAACTCACGCGCCCGCCGGGTGGCCTCAATCACGGCGGCTATCAGCGCGCCCTTCACACCTTGGGTATCCAGCACATGCAGCCCGCGAATGGTCGTCCCACCGGGAGACGCGGTCATGTAGCGAATCTCCGCGGGATCCTTACCCGCAAGGATCAGTGTCGCCGCACCCAGCGCGGTATGGGCCGCTATGGTAAGCGCGAGGTCGTGCGGCAACCCCTCGTGCAGCCCACCGTCCGCCATCGCCTCGATCACGGCGGCGAAGAAGGCAATGCCGCTGCCACTGAGGCCCGTAACGGCATCGAGATCACGTTCATTCATGCTGTACACCGTGCCGATCGCCTCGAAGATCTCCTTCGCAGCTGCTTCGGCCTCATCATCTGCTGCAGTGCCCCGGCATACTGCTGTTACCGATGTACCGACGAGCGCGCCGATATTCGGCATGACGCGAATCACCTTCTTGCTCGCACCGAGAGCTCGTTCGAGCACGGTCGTGGGGATGCCCGCGGCCACGGAGACTAGTACTTTCTCGTCGGTGATGATCGGAGCTATCTCCTCAAGCACCCCGTAGACCTCACCCGGCTTCACGGCCACGATGATTATGTCCGATCGCTCCGCAACCTCCGTGTTACTCGCGCAGAGCAGAACGCGTGAGTCCAAATCAGGTAGCGACTCACCAGTGTACGGGCCGAGGTTTTCGCGCTTTATATCGTAGATACAGATCTGCCCGATGCGCCGGGCATGCAGCAGCCCCCGGAGTATCGCCGACCCTATATTGCCCACACCAATAATGCCGATGTTCTTCCTCGCGACCGCCTTACCGCTCATTCATTCAGTAAGTGGATTAATAAGCACGACGTTATTTCCCCGGAGTATCACGGAGCCCAGCAATCGCCTCTTCTCGCCTCCCAAGATCTCGTTCGCATTCGCCAGGTGGAGATTCAGGTAATCGTCAACCGATGTCAGCACGCCTTCCAGGACACACTGCTCGCCCTTCATCTCCACATGTATCTTCCGCCCCACGAGGCTTTGCACTTTCTTGTTCGGAAACATCGCTTCAACTCCTCTGTCTGTCTTATCTTTTCATTCTTTCCTCCTTATTTAAAACCATGCTCCATGAGCTGGTGCTTGAAGGGCGCATCGTGAATCCCGAATGGATCGAGGAGGCCCAACTTGGGATTGATGGCGGCGTGATCACGGAGCTCAGAAAGCAGGGCCTGCGGGGCGAGCAGCAGGTGGACACACGCGGATGTTATATCTTTCCCGGGTTCATCGACCCGCACGTGCATCTCCGTGAAGATGGCAGCCATCTCTGGGCTTACAAAGAGGACTTCGCATCCGGGACTGCGGCTGCGCTGCACGGCGGTGTTACGACCGTAGTGGACATGCCGAACACGCCCGAGCCAGGTATAACGGCAGAGCGCATCAGAGAGAAGAAGGAGCTCGCGCGTGCACAGTCGAGGGGCGCACTCGAGATTCTCTTCTGCGCCGGGGTGACACAGCGTACCGTGGATGCGCTTGCCGCGCTGCAGCCCGAGGTGGTGGCGTATAAGCTCTACCTCGTGGACACTGGTGGCTTATACCTTGATCCCGAGAGCTTACCAGCCGCGCTGCGCGCCGTGGCTGCGACTGCTCAGCCGGCCATCGTGCACGCGGAGGATCAGACGCTGCTCACCCAGCGGAGCGCGCAGGAGGCGGCGAGCGACGAGGGACGATCCCGTAGCTCGCGCGACTATGCCGCGCTGCGGCCACCGGAAGCTGAAGTAGTCGCGGTGGAGCGCGTGTTAGCCGCTGCTGCGAGCGTACCTCACCTGAGCCTCAGCATAGCGCACGTCTCCGTGCACGAGTCGATTGCGCGCATCAAGCGATTCGCGAACGTGCAGTGCGAAGTAACGCCACATCACCTCTTCTTTTCGCGGGACGATGCACTACAGCGCCAGGGTTTCTTGAAGACGAACCCGCCCGTGCGAACTGAGGATAACCGGCAGCGGTTGCTCGCGGCATTCAAAGCGGGTGCCATTGACTTCCTGGCAAGTGACCATGCGCCCCATACGAGCGAGGAAAAAGCACGCGACCTGCTCGACGCGCCTGCCGGAGTTCCGCATCTGGATACGTACGGCAACTTCGTCTCATGGCTGCTGGTGAACTGCGGGGTACACCCAACGTTTATCGCACGTGCCTGCGCTTATCGGCCAGCGCGCTTCCTTGGCCTGCATGATCGTGGCCGTATCGAGGTAGGAAAGCGGGCAGATTTGACGATCCTCGATCTTCAGCAGACGGTAAGGATCAGCCGTGAGCGACTGTATACCCGATGCGGCTGGTCACCGTTTGAGGGCTGTGAATTCCCCGGCACGGTGAAGCACACTATCAGTAAGGGTGCAGTAATGAGCGATTATGACGAAGTGCTCTTATTTTGAGCTGTATAGAGCTTATGCACCTTCGCACTGCGCTTTATCGCAACTAAAAATTGTGATCCGCCCCTTTCTGGTTCCCTAGGGCTCTGTTAAGGTTATATAAATTACAAAGTTAAGGTTTTTATAACCTAAAAATAAATTCATATATATGAGAATCATGTTCATCAAGGACGAAATTTTGGGAAAAATCATCAAGCAGGTTCTGCTTGAGGAAGGTGTAGCCAACGCAGATGGTGTAGTCCAGAAGATCATGAACGAGCTGGTCAAGTGGCAGACTGTTGTAGCACAAGAGGGTGCTAAGAAAGGTGGAAGAAAGAAGAAGGATATAAACCTAAAAGTGGTTCAGCGACAGCTTGATGCCAAAGTGCCCTTTACAGTGATCGCTGCGAGTCAGCATGTGAGTGAAGGGACGTTGAGAAGAAAGTTAATGGAAGAAGGATACAATCCTCGTAATGATATTCTACGACCACAACCCAAGAACTCATCGTCCGGATGAGGTGCAATGATGAGGATGTTCATGTTAGTTCTTCATTTATAGTTCTTTTAATTATAGTACTATTTTTTTATTCATTATTGTTATAAGCTTCTTTTTATGTTTAATTATCCAAAAAACATTTGTGCAAATTTTTCTATTTCCTCATAGATTGTATCCTTTAAAGATCCTTTGCAATATTTAAAGCAAACAAAAGGATCTGAAAAAAAGCTTTGGTCCGGATCGTAAATGAATTTTGAAATTCCACGGAGATCGTTGGATGAATAACCATAACATGTCATAGATTTATCTTCAAAAGGGGGATATGTACATCTTGTAACTTTGTATGTAACCTTACACTTTTCACATGTCGTAACTACTGTATGACCAGACTGATATTTAGAACACGGTAAAGAACCAGACCCTATCGGGACAATATC
The DNA here is from genome assembly GCA_964473145.1 of uncultured Halobacteria archaeon. Lineage (GTDB taxonomy): Archaea > Halobacteriota > Syntropharchaeia > Alkanophagales > Methanospirareceae > JACGMN01. The sequence goes on along the minus strand of CAYYNW010000016.1, from coordinate 93 downwards.
TATTTCGTATGTTATAGATTCTTCATCCAAAATTACTTTTGACTCTTCACAACTTACTATGTAAGAAGCTGCATCCAGACCTGTATTACAACT
>CAYYNW010000015.1:0-20512 GCA_964473145.1 uncultured Halobacteria archaeon | reverse complement strand
TATTCCGTTTTTCTCTACCAGCAATTTGCAGATCTGGATAATCTGTTCTTCTTTGAGGTGTCTGTTGTAGAATACCGTGCCTTTCGTCTCGGGGAATCTCACACCGCAGGTCTTGCATTTGAACATCTGGTTGCCCTTGGCATTAAAGCCTTTTTTGACGATGGTGCCCGTGTTTCTCTTGCGGTAGTCCGGGCAATCTGGATTCAAACATATCGGGTCTTTCGAATTTTCTCCTGCCATGGAATAAATTATTAGATCGGTGGTATATAAATGTCACGGTTTGAAGGCCACTACCTTAAATCCAATGATATGGTCAACTAGATGGGAGGAAAATGCCCATTTAGGGGGAAACGGTTGTTCTGCATGTTTGACGAATCCATATCTCAGAGGTGCTTAAAATGTCAGACCGTGGTGTGATAAGGTAGATGGACAGAACTAAAATCGATAGGATAATAGAGCATTATGGAGCTGACAAATCAGAGCTGGTTCCTATATTGTATGACATCCAAGCAGAATATAGGTGGTTGCCTGAAGATGTGCTAAAGTACGTTGCCAAAAGCTTGGATCTTTCTTTAGTCGATGTGTATGGTGTCGCTTCTTTTTATGAAGCGTTCAGTCTGGAACCGAGGGGGAAACATCTGATTCGCGTATGCCTCGGCACTGCCTGTCATGTGCGGGGCGGGCCAAGAATATTAGAGACTGCAGAGCGTCTTTTGGGAATAAGATCCAGTGAGACAACCGCTGACCTCAAGTTCACATTAGAAAGGGTTAATTGCTTGGGTTGTTGTGCACTGGGACCCGTGATGGTAGTGGATAACGAATACTATGGTAAATTACCCTCGAAAAGAGTGGAGAGGATCCTCCATAACTATGGATTCTCGTCGAGCACAGAGCAAAAACATGACTAGGAAAAAGATAAAATCATCCTCAGATTTAGACAAGCTCAGACAGAAGATCCTGGCTAAAAGAGACCCTAAAATTCCTTGCATAACAGTATGCGCAGGGACAGGTTGTCAGGCTTACGGGAGCGAAAACGTGGTTGTAGCATTACAGGAAGAAGTCGAAAACCAGGAGTTAGGGAAAGTATACATAAGAGTAACAGGCTGTCACGGATTTTGTGAAAGAGGACCGCTTGTTGTTATATATCCCCAGGGAATTTGCTATACCGAGGTTAAAACAGAGGATGTCCCTGATATTGTTTCTCAAACAGTGAGAGAAGGGCAAATAATTGACCGTCTACTTTATACTGAGCCTAACACAGGTGAGAAGATAGTTCATGAATCTGGGATTCCCTTTTATAAATATCAAACAAGACTCCTCCTGGAGAACAATCTCAAAATTGATCCAAAAAATATCGAGGACTACATAGCTCTCGGTGGCTACAGCGCTTTAGCGAAGGCACTTTTCGAAATGACTCCTGAACAAGTGCTCGAAGAAGTGAAGAAGGCTAATTTGAGGGGGAGAGGTGGGGGCGGCTTTCCAGCGGGTAGAAAATGGGAAACCACACGCAATGCACTAGGAAATCCCAAATATGTCATTGTTAATTGCGATGAGGGCGACCCAGGGGCGTATATGAACCGATCGCTCATGGAAGGCAACCCGCATAGTGTCATTGAGGGACTTATTATCGGTGCTTATGCGATTGGCTCACCTGAAGGGTTCATCTACGTGCGAGAGGAGTATCCTCTTGCTGTGGAGAATACCAGTATTGCACTTGCGCAAGCGAGAGAATATGGGCTTCTGGGAAAGAACATCATGGGCTCTGGGTTTGATTTTGCTGCAAAAATTCATAGAAGTGCAGGAGCTTTCGTTTCCGGCGAGTCCAGCGCTCTCATGACAGCACTTGAAGGTAAAGTTGGAGAACCAAAACCAAAATACGTTCATACTGCTGTAGAGGGGCTATGGGGTAAACCGAGCAATCTCAATAATGTCGAAACGTGGGCTAATGTCCCCCTTATCATCACGAGGGGCGCTGACTGGTTCACTTCTATTGGAACTGAGGGGAGTAAGGGCACAAAGATATTCTCGTTGGTGGGTAAGGTGAAGAATACTGGTCTTGTTGAAGTTCCCATGGGTATCACGCTACGAGAGATTATTTATAATATTGGCGGTGGTATCTTAGGGAATAAGAAGTTCAAAGCTGTTCAAACAGGTGGTCCATCAGGGGGCGGCATTCCTGAAAGCCTCATTGATACAGCAATAGATTTTGATGAATTGACCAAGCTGGGTTCCATGATGGGTTCTGGTGGAATGATCGTGATGGACGAAGCTACCTGCATGGTGGATGTAGCTAAATATTTCGTTAATTTCCTTGTCGAAGAGTCATGCGGAAAATGTGTTCCGTGCAGGGAAGGGTTGGAGCGGATGAGTGAGATACTCACGGCTATCTGTGAAGGAAGAGGAGAAGAGGGTGATATTAAGCTGCTGGAGGAGTTGGCTGAGGTGATGAAGGATGCTTCCCTCTGCGGTTTGGGGACAACCGCACCAAATCCGGTCTTGACAACTCTGCGGTATTTCCCGGATGAGTATGAAGCGCATATACAAGAAAAAAGATGCCCCGCGCACGTTTGTAGAGCACTCATAGGATATTACATAGATGCAGGAAAGTGCACAGGTTGTCTTGCATGCCTCAAAGCATGCCCAGAGGGGGCGATTACAGGAGAGAAGGAAGAAGTACATATAATAAACCAAGAAAAGTGCAATAAGTGCGGGATATGCTATGATTCCTGTAAATTCGATGCGGTAATCATAAAATGAGGTGAAGAAAATGAAAAGAATAAAAATTAACGGTATAAGTGTCCAGGTAGAAGACCACTGGACTCTTTTGGAAGCGTGCAAATTCTACGGAATAGATATACCCACTCTCTGCTACTACGCAGGTTTAAGTCCAGGCGGTCTCTGTCGCCTTTGCGTAGTAGAAATCGGTAAAGGAGAAAGAACAAACTTAGTAACCTCCTGTAATTATCCAGTTGAGGAAAGATTGGTCGTACGAACGCATTCAGAAAGGGTAATGAGAACAAGAAAGATGTTGGTCGAGTTATTGCTGGCAAGATGCCCAAGTTCCAAGACATTACAGGATTTTGCGGCTAAAATGGGTGTGCAAGGAGTCAGGTTCAGGGTGAAGCATGAAACTTGCATTCTCTGTGGTCTCTGCGTCAGGATGTGCGCGGAACAAATGAGAGCGAGGGCAATAGGTTTTGCGAGTCGCGGAAAAGACCGCAGGGTAACCCCACCCTTTGACATAAAGTCCGAGGAGTGCCGTACTTGTGGCGCATGTTTGTTCATTTGCCCTGTATGTCAATTAAGATGCCAGGGGCCTCAATCTCCGAACGTTGTATGTGGGGCATGCATGAACATCGAGCCGGTTTGTTTGGAAAAGCACGAAGATGTGAGGTGTTATCTTGATACGTGTGGATTGTGTTTCAAAGGTAGATGAAGGAGGAGAAGAATAGGATGTCTCTAACGGGGATAAATGCATCAGCGGCGACGCTGACCAAGAACAGGACAGAAGAAGCGATAAGTAAGTTGAGCGGGATGTGTGCAACGTGTGTGGATGGTTGTATAGGAATGTGTGAGATAGGGAAGTCTGCGTACAGAGGTAGTGAGATTCTCTATCCTCAGCCATATGGTATCATCACGGCTGCGGCGGAGAAGACATATCCAGTTGACCTTTCCCACTTCACCATCCTGGGAACCGCAGTTGGAGCTGAAGGAATAGAGGCGGACAGCGATAAAGCGATCTTTCCAAATGTGAATCTAGAGCGAAGAATAGGCAGGGATAAAGAGATAAAAGTGAAGCTCCCCCTCATCATTCCTGGTCTCGGCTCGACTGCGATCGCAAAGAACAACTGGGAGGGAATAGCAGTAGGAGCGGCCATTACTGGTATCCCCCTTACTATAGGGGAAAACGTCTGCGGCATGGACCCGAGCTCAGAAATTGTTAATGGGAAGGTGGTACACTCGGAAGAGTTAGAGTGGCGAGTGAAGTTATACAAGAAGTGGCAACAGGATGGTTATGGCACCATAATTGTCCAAGCAAATGTAGAGGACACAAGGCTGGGAGTGCAGGAGTATGCCATTTCTGAGTTGGGTGTGGATGCAGTAGAGCTCAAATGGGGACAGGGTGCCAAGGATATTGGTGGCGAGGTTAAAATTGGAGACCTGAAGAAGGCACAGCTCTTGAAAGCACGAGGATACGTAGTCCTCCCGGATCCAACAGATCAAACAATAATTGAAGCGTTTGAGAGAGGGAGGTTCAAAGAGTTTGAACGACACTCGCGAGTGGGAATGGTAACTGAAGAAAGTTTCTTACAAAGGGTTAAAGAACTTCGAGACTTGGGCGCAAGATATATATTCTTAAAAACAGGTGCATATAGACCTACTGATTTGGCAAGGGCTGTAAAATATGGGTCTGAGGCGGAAATCGACCTTTTAACGGTGGATGCTGCTGGCGGTGGAACAGGCATGAGCCCTTGGAGAATGATGAACGAGTGGGGCATACCACCGGTGGAGATTTATTCGTTACTTTATAACTATGCTGATCGGCTCGCTCAAGAAGGGGAATATGTCCCAGATATTGCTATCGCCGGGGGATTCACCTTAGAAGATCAGATATTTAAAGGACTGGCATTAGGAGCACCCTATTTTAAACTTATAGGCATGTCAAGAGCACCACTTGCAGCTGCTATGGTAGGAAAGACCATCGGTTACTGCATCCTAGAAGAAGAGGAGGTGCCCATCTACATCAAACAATTTGGCGATACTATAGAGGAGATATTTGTTACTACACCGGAATTGAAGAGGAAATTTGGTAAGAAATTTGATGAGATCCCCCCGGGTGCATTAGGTCTCTATACCTACATGCAAAGACTTGCCCAGGGTCTCCGTCAGTTAATGAGTGGCAATCGTAAGTTCTCATTAGATTATATTACCAGAGATGATATTGCAACTCTGACTAAAGAAGCGGCTGAAATAAGTGGGATATCCTATGTGATAGATGCTGATCGAGAAACAGTGGATAAGATATTGAGTAGCTAAGGGAGTGACTTATCACTAGAAAGGGGCAGAGCCGTTACTACTTACCGGATCGTGCTCGATCGAAGAGCAAATCGCGGACTGGCAGAGCTTCAGGAAGGCGTTGCGCAAAGAAGACCAAGAAGCTTTTCAGTGCAGTGGAGATCACCTCAGGAGTTAATAACCTCGACCTCGATTCAGCCTATCGTACTTAACCACGCAGCGCGCATGAGCTCTATGGGGAGCTCGATCAGTTCTCTTGCTCCGCTCGTTATCCTGATGCGTCCTGTCGCCTCCGTTTCGCCCAAGGCGCGGCAGTACACGCCTCGGCTCGCCATCACCGCTTCAAACAAGTCCGCTGTATCGCGCCAGACCTCCACCACCCAGCGCGAATTGGACTCGGAGAAGAGGAGAACATCGCTTCGCACCTCAGGATTGAGACGGGCGAGCTCAATAGAAGCGCCGATATCCCCGCCCAGGAGCATCTCGGCGACCGCAACAGCGAGCCCGCCTTCCGAGAGATCGTGGCAGCTCGCGACCATGCCCTGGTTCATCGCCTCGTGTAACGCGCTCATTCGCTGCTTCAGTACCCGGGGATCAGTGCGCGGCACGGTGCCGCCGACAGAGCCGCGTACCCGGAGGTACTCGCTCCCCCCCAGCTCGTCCTTCGTCTCGCCGATGAGATACAGGCGATTGCCTGCGGCCTTTACGTCTACCGTGACGCATTCGCGTACGTCGTCGCAGATCCCGATGCCGAGGATCGTGGGTGTTGGTGGGATCGCTTCCTTGAGCGCGGTGGATTCATTGTAGAGGCTCACGTTCCCGCTCACAAAGGGTATGCCGAGCGAAGCGGCCATATAGCCAAGCCCGCGAGAACATTCGTACAGCTCCTCCATGCGGTCCGGCTTCTCAGGATTGCCGAAGTTCAAGCAGTCGACAAAGGAATGCGGAACGGCACCGACCGCGGCTAAATTACGACATGTCTCGTCGATCGCGCTCGCCGCGCCCCAGAATGGGTCTAACTTACAGAAGGACGGATTCACATCCGCGGTGATCGCGAGCCCGCGATACGAATCTGCCAGCGGTTTGATGACCGCGGCATCGCCATGCGTCTCTTTCCCCCGCAGCCCCTGTAACGGCTTGATGACCGTCGCAGCCCGCACTTCATGGTCGTACTGCCGTATCACCGCGGCTCGCGAGGCGATATTGGGCGCAGCGAGTACGTGCAGCACCAGCGCGTTGTAATCCGTCGGCTCATCGAGCACGACGGGCTCCTGCTGACTTGTCTTCCGCGGTCGCGCCGTCCGCGGTCGCACGTAGAGCGGGCAGGCGAGCAGGAACTGAGTCTCCAGCTCAAATACCAGCTCGCCGTGATGGTAGATCGTTAGCTGCGGCGGCTCCTGGTGCGGACTATCAGTCGTCGTCTCGCCGATGACGGCCGCGTCAACGTCCCACTGCGCGAAGATGCCGAGCACAGCATCCACGTTCAGGGGCTTCAAAGCCAATAAGAACCGTTCCTGCGATTCCGAAACCCAGATCTCCCACGCCTTGAGCCCCGCCTCCTTCAACTTCACCTGCTCTAAGTGGATCGTCGCACCGCAGCCGCCTGCGTGGCACATCTCGCTCAACGCGCAGGATAAGCCGCCGCCGCCGAGATCCTTCATGCCGCTGATCAAGCGTTTATCGTTCGCTTCGAGGATCGCGTGCACGAGCGGCTCCTTCGTGATCGGGTCGCCGACCTGGACGGCGCTTCTGAACTCTTCCTCACCGGTCAGCTCGACGGATGCGAAGGTGACACCGTGTATGCCATCCCTCCCGGTCTTTCCGCCGACGAGCACGAGCACCTCACCGGACTTCGCCCTGCTCCTGCTCAGCTCGTCCTTCTTCATGATCCCGATACAGCCCACGTTCACCAGGCAGTTGCCCACGTAGCCCTCGTGGAAATAGACCATGCCGGCACAGGTGGGAATGCCGATCCGGTTCCCGTAGTCGCGGATCCCGGCCACCACGCCATTGAAGAGGAACTGAGGATGCTTCACCTCCGGTGGCAGGTTGCCGTATGGATAATTCAGCGGGCCGAAGAATAACGGATCGATCAACGCAATCGGCTGCGCGCCCATGCAGACCACGTCACGGACGATGCCTCCGATCCCCGTGGCGGCGCCGCCGTAGGGCTCGATAGCCGAGGGGTGGTTATGGCTCTCCATTTTCACGGCGTACGCATAGTCCTTATCGAATTCCACGATACCCGCGTCTTCCTGCAGTATCAAGAGGTTCTGTGGCGCGGGTATCCCGAAGATGAACTCTTGCAGCACGACTTTCGAGCTCTTGTAGCAGCAGTGCTCCGACCACGCCTGCGCAAGGCTCTGGAGCTCAACATCGGTAGGTTCCCGGCCTTTCGTCACGAAATAGCGCTGGATCATGCGCATCTCGTCGAGACTGAGCGAGAGGCCCATCACCTCGCTGAGCCGTCGCAGTTCCTGATCGTCCGCGTTAAGAAGCGGGATCTCAAGCCGGGGCATCTACTCCACCATTCCTGATAAAAGAGACGATCACTCAAGAAATAACTTTGAGGGTTCTCCACTGCGCCGTTCAGAGAGGGGAGGGAGCACGTGGCCACCGCGCAGCCGAGCAGCGGTTCTTTGCCGCCCGTACGAGAAGTTCTTATCGGCCGGTGGGGCCGCGCTTTTACGGTCTGACCGCCTTAGCGTGACCTGAAGGTTTTTATGTACCGAATATGAAAGGATCTTGCATGCAACCGACTCCCTTCGATCGTCTCTTTGAGAAGGTGGATATCACCAAATATCCCGTCAAACAGTTGGTCACGATACCGCTGGTCATCTTGCTCATCTCGTTCGCCGTGATCGCCGTGACGCAGCTGAGTCTCGACTCACCGGTCCGGTTGGGTACGGACTTCAAGGGCGGCACCGTCGTACGGCTGACCACCCTGGAGACCGCAGATGCACTTGAGCTGAAATTCGCAGCCTTTCCGGTCGAGTCCGTGCGAGATACCGGCGGCGCGGACGAGAAGAGCATCGAGTTCGGGCAGATGAGCGAGCCGCAGAAGGATGAGTTGATAACCATGCTTCAAGAAGAATACGGCTCGTATGAACTGCGGGACATTAGCCCGTTGTTTGGTGAGGAATTGCAACATCAGGCAGTTAAGGCCGTGATCATCGCGTTCACACTGATGGCACTAGTCGTTTTTGTGGCATTTAGAACCGTTCTTCCTTCGTTTTACGTAGTTTCATGCGCTTTTTCGGATATCGTCATCACCGTCGCCTGCATGGACGCCATACGGATGGATTTATCGCTCGGCACAGTCGCCGCATTGCTCATGCTCATTGGCTATTCCGTGGACTCTGATATCTTACTGACGACGAATCTGCTCCATAAAAAGGGTGAAATACGCGATAGGTTACGAGGCGCAATGAAAACGGGTATCACGATGACGACCACCACGATCGTCGCAGTATTCGCAATGTTCCTCATTTCCTCTTCGCTTCATTTATTCTCCTCGCATTTCGCACCTATTCCCATCTTACGAGACATCTCACTCGTGCTTCTCTTCGGGCTCACGGTGGATTTGATGAACACCTGGCTCTTCAATGCCGGGGTGCTGCGGTGGTACCTCGAGCGGAAGGAGCCCAAGAAAGTGGGTAAGGGCGGGGAGAAGAAGGCGGGGAAGAAGAGTGCGAAACGAAAGCGGAAGAGCAGCGCGGCTTAACACACTCTTCTCGTCTCAGCAGACTACCACACGGCGCTACTATTTTCCCAGGTGCAGTAAAGCTAGCCATCTCATTTATATACCGGCGGCCAATGTAACTAACTACAGTGCAGGAGGAGAAACCATGAGTGGTGTAACACCAAGTATAAAGACGGTACGCGATGTGGGGTACCGGGTGATCATGAAGAATGAGGATGGTAGTCCACGGCTCGTCTGGCGGGGCTTTGTGAAAGAGGGCCAGTATGGCAAGTTCATCTCCGTCGAGCAGCACTGGGTGCGACGGATGGAGGGTAAGAAGATCGTGGAGAGCGACTTCGGGCGGAAGCGATTCAATTTCCCGTACGATAAGGACAAGGCCGAAGCCATGTGGAAGTCCGTGAATGAGCTCGTAGAGGCAGCGTTAAGTAAGGCGCCCGGTGCGGAGCTTGCGCACGAGGTGGAAGAGGAGTTCGGCGCGGAGCTCGAGGGACTCGAGGAGAACTTCTAATTCGTCCGGGCAAGCGCTCTGCCGCTGTCCTCTACGATCGGCACTCCCAACCGGCCCTGCGGCTCGCTTGCCCCTGAGGGGCGTAAAAGCACGTACCGTTAGTTCGACACTGTGTTTTTTGTGTGTGTGGTTTTGTACCCCGTAGAACTTGCAGGTTGCACTACGTACGGCTATAGTGGAAGAACTGCTGGCAGAGCATCTCCGCTTTATCCGTGACGGTGACCGTGAAATCGGAGGGTAGGCAGTTTTTATAGGGTGTCTGGGCAAACCGGTAATCCATAAGGACGATGATGCACCGGTCCTGCTCGCTCCGTATTCCACGGCCGGCCGCCTGGAGCACTTTCGTGATCGCGGGATAGAGATAGCCATAGAGCCGCCCCTTCTTCGCCCCGTATTTCTGGGTGTAATACTCCTCGATCGTCTTCACCTCGAGCGTCGGCGGGCTCAGGGGCAAGCCCACCACGATGATCGCCTTGAGGATGTTCGCTTCGTAATCCATCCCTTCGGAGAGCGAGCCGCCCTGCACGGCGAGCAAGATCCCCTGGGCGCTCTGCCGTAAGCGCTGGTAGAGCCGATTCTTCTCCTCTTTACCCATCTCGCGCCGCTCGACCATCGCGCGGCCTCGCACGTCGGGCGGAAAATAGGCGGCGATCACGTTGAGGAGCTCGTATGAGGGGAAGAAGACGGCCATGCCGCCCTCGACGGCGCGGGCCACCTCGCTGATCTTCACGGCAAGCTTACGGTACATCGCTTCGCCTCGTTCCGTGTATCTCGTGGTCAGCTCAGGGGTAACGACGATCCGCCGGTTCTCCTCGGGGAACGGTGACTTGTACTCGCGCAGTACGAGCTCCTTGCCCTTGAGCCGATCCGGCGTCGCGCCGAGCACATCAGCGTACATCTCGGCCGGGCATAACGTGCCGCTCATCAGGATGGTCGCATGCGCCCCGGCGAGGATCGGTGCACTGATGGTCGAGGGATCGAGCAGCTTGAAGTACAGTGCTGGGTTCTCGCGCTCGGCGAGCGAGAATATGCGTACGCATTTCTCGCTGGTGCGCCACCCCTCGAGGAACTCCGCGACGTTGATGAGGTGCCGCTGTGCTGCTTCGCTCTCCCTGCGGTAGCCCGAGCTGCGCGTCGTTCGAGTTCGAGCCGCGCTGGTGCGGCCCTTTCGCAGGGTTCGCAGTAGTTCGCGCTCATCCGTGGAGACTGCCTCTTCCGGCTCAGCGCTGCTGGCGAGCGTTTCGGCAAGGCTGAGGAGTGCATTCACGAACTCATCGTAGCTGACCGCCTCGATCCTCCGCCGTAAGGCGCTTTCGAGCTCATCGAGCAGCACATGGCGATCCACGGCGATCTCAGTCGCTTTCAGCGCGGTTGCTTTCAACGCGAGCTTCGTGTAGAGCTTCTCCAGCTCCATCAGATTGCTGTACGCCTCGCGGTCAAGCTGCTTGAGCTCTCGTGCGGCGCTCGTGACCGCGCTGAGCCGGAGTGTGCTGCTGAGATTGTTGCGGATGCGATCGGGCAGGTTATGCGCCTCGTCGATGATGAGGATGAGATCCTCCAGGCCCACTTCGAGCTTCTCCAGCACCGTCTCGGCAATGCCGGGCTCGAAGAGGTAATTATAGTCACAGATGACTATATCAGCACGGCCAGCGACCTCCAGGGCCGCCCGGTACGGGCAGACGCCGCGAACCGTGCACCACTCGCAGAGCTCCTCCACGTGCAGAATCTCATCGCGAATACGCCGCAGCGCGTCCTCATCGGTCTTCAGGAAATAGCGGCATCGTTTCCGCTTCTGCTCGGACTTGCAGAACTCGTGGAAGAGCGAGGAGTACTCCTGATAGATCGAGGTTGCACGGGGGCACATCGATTGCTTCGACGTAATATCCACCGCGACGAGCTCGAGGCCTGCACGCTGCTGGATCAGCCGGAGGGTATCGATCGCGATCTTATGCTGGCTCCGTTTGGAGGTGAGGAAGAAGACGGTCTTCTCGTTCGCCAGTGCGTGCTGTACCGCGGGCACGAGCGCGGCAACGGTCTTGCCAATCCCGGTGGGTGCATGGGCAAAGAGGATCTTTTCCGACTCGATCACCTCGTTCACATCAGCCATGAATTCACGTTGCCCTTCCCGGATCGATGAGAAGGGGAAGCAGGAAAAATTAGGTCTGACCATTTGGCTCTTCAAACGACCTGGTATGCCTTCTCATCAGGGAACTACAGGTCATGCATCTTATCATACTTAGTTTGTACGTACGTCTTAATTTAAAAGCTGATTTCGCACACGCCCGATATTTACAGATTCTTTAGAGGCGACGTATTTCGACGAGGATTATCGTGAATAACACCATGCTCCTGGCAACCGTGCTGCTCCACGTGAGAATGCAAGGTGATCTGCCGCGTATTGCCTATTTCACCTTCGCCGATAAATTTATTAGTGATATGACGACCATCCATCTCGCCAAAATAAGCAGGATGAAACGGTTTTCAGAGGAATTCTAATAAACCAAACTTCTAAGGAGTAGAATAAACGAAAATATGACTATAAACCCCTCTAAATAAAATAAATAAATGGGGCACTGAGAATAGTATTAAGGGATTAACCGACTACCAGTAACACCCGTTAGGTAATGCGTCACCTCTTCCCGCTCTTTTTCAGGAATCTCCTCTGGTATAGTCACAGCAATGTAGAAGAGCGTGAAATAAACAGTTTTTACCATATCAATGATAATACTCCACAGGGAGTATATAACCACTGCCACGGCAATAATTATCGCGGCATGCGCGAAGGAACCAGTTAAGATTAAAACACTCCCTCCAACCCCAATGGTCAATAGCACGAATATCCCAATGATATATCCTCTTATCAAGTCGCCTACAAAATCGATCCCCAGAACACCAACGAGCGCTCCCGGAACATTCTTTTTAATATTTTTTATATCCGATAGTGCGTCACCCACTGTTTTTTTCCGGGATGATTGAACCAGGTAAGAGGAAATGTCCAACTAAATCCCAAGCTTCCTCAATGACGGCACCTACCATCTGCAGGATTGAATTGACAATCAGCCATAAGCCTCCCCGTCCAGTTCCCTGTTTTAATTTTCGAGCCAATGCGGTCAGTAAAACGTCCAGAAAAGCCAAGATGAAAATATCTTTTATATTCTGTTTTGCTCGTGCTAATCCGTCTTTATAAGAAATTGGTTTTCCTGTGAATGTTTGATATACAATCCAGCACTGAGCTGCACGATAATACATTTTGATAAAAGGGAATAAGAGTAGCAGCAATACTGTGAAAAGAAATATGAGTATGGCCAGTAACAATGCACCACCAGTGGTGTAAAAGAATGCTATAAAGCTACCAATCGCCAATATCCATAAAATGACGCCAATTTCAATCTGTGTTAGTGTGGGTCGAAAAATAGCCGGATTCTTAGCCATGACCACGAATGTATTCTTTATTAATTGGGTTGTGTCCCGGAATGTGTCCATTAGTCTATCTGAAAATCCCATTTTCTTCCCGCTTCACCCCCCTCCCATCTTGAGGGATGCAAAAATCCATTAAACATATCTACTTAGAAACCTTATGGTTGGACATTTTTCCATGCTTTATTGTACTGTTTTTAACTTTCGCCTAAACGTATCCTTCAGCGTCCTGGGGACCACCATCTTCTTGCCGCTGCTTTATTATTTTAGCAGAAATGGCACTTATTCCTTCACTAATTCCCCTAGTGCTAATTAAAAAAAAAGATGAAAGAGGCTTCACTTATCGCACCGTCCATCTCAACCACGCTTCATCCGCATACCGCTCGATTAACGGTTCTATTCGGTCGCTATACCATCTTCGCTGAATGTACTGCGGATAGATCGGCAGCCGTTCTCGGAGCTCGTAAGGGGCGATTGCGCGCTTCAGCTCTTCTTCGGTCGGCCACGGCGCTTCCGGATTGATATAGTCAATGGTCCGCTCGGAGATGCCGCCGAGGTCCGAGGCGCCGAGTTCGATCAGTTCCTTCGGTGAGGTTAAATTGGGCGGCACCTGGATCGCTATCTCCTCCGGTAAGATTGCGCGTGCCGCACGAACCGTCTCCTTCATCGCGTCGAACTGCGGTGAGTTTGCGTTCTCCATCGCCGTGGCTGGTTTTGGCAAGAACGGCTGGAGGATCACCTCCTGGATGTGCCCGTACCGCTCGTGAACCGCTCGTATGGCCTCCAGCGAGTGGATACGGTCTTCCTCGCTCTCGCCGATGCCGATGAGTAACCCGGTGGTGAACGGGATCTTCAGTTCCCCGGCCTCCGCGATCATCCGCAATCGCGCCGCTGGATCTTTACCGGGTGAATGGGTGTGTGCTTCGAGCTCCGCGGTGGTCTCGAGCATCAAGCCCATCGAGGCATTCACATCTCTCAGTTCTATGAGTTCCTCACGGGTGAGCACACCCAGGTTGCAGTGCGGCAGGAGCCCGTGCTCGATTGCCAGGCTGCAGAGGTGCTTGGTATATGCGACGAGCGATGAAAACCCCTCGCCCTTTACGCGCTCCCTGAACCATGAAGATAAGAGCGCGCGTTCGGGCTGCTCGCCCGCGGAGAAGAGCGCCTCAGTTGCCATTCCTTTGCGCTCAATAACCGCCAGGAAATCCTGGACGCTCGTGACGTAGGCATCCTCGCGAGTGCGCGCGCGAAAGCCGCAGTAGCCGCAGGCGTTCCGGCAGATGTTCGTTACCGGAATGAAGATGTTCTTGGAGAAGGTCACGTACCTGAAGCCCATGGTGCGAAGTAAGTATAAATAGAGCACCCAAATAAACAAGTGACGAGGTTAGGTAAAGCAAAGCGATGAAGATCATCCCGGGCATCTCAACGCAGGTGTTGGCCTACCGGATCGCTGCGGAACTCGGTTGCTCCGTCTCGCTCTGCGAGTTCAAGACCTTCCCTGATGGCGAGCTGTACACGCGTGTGGTCGATGATGTCAAGGACGAAGAAGTGATCATTGTGCAGAGCCTGATGGCCGATACCGGCCTGATCTCCTTACTCCAGCTGATCGATGCAGTCGAGGAAGCGCACAAGACCACGGTCGTTCTCCCCTATCTGGGGTACGCGCGGCAGGATAAACGGTTCAAACCCGGTGAGGCGATCAGCTCACGCGCGATCGCCCGCGGCATCAGCTTCGCGGGCATCGTCGATAAGATCTACGTGGTGAACGTGCATAACCCTGCGGTACTGCGGTACTTCGACGTGTCCACGAAGGAGCTCAATGCTGCACCCCTGATCGGCGAGTATATCTCGACGCGCGGGATTGACGCGCCGGTGATCATCGGGCCCGACGAGGGTGCACGCGAATTAGCCAAAGCGGTCGCGCAACTTCACGGCTTCGAGTACGACGTGCTGGAGAAGAAGCGGCTCAGCGGCGAGGAGGTCCAGATCAAGCCGAAGGCGCTGAGCGTCGCGGGTAGGAACGTGGTGATCGTGGACGATATCATCTCCACCGGCGGCACGATCGCCGAAGCCGCATCCATGCTCCGTGCTCGCGATGCCCATGAGATTTATGTCGCCTGTATCCACGGCCTCTTCGTGCAGAACGCGACCATCAGGATCCTCAACGCGGGCGTCAAGGAGATCATCGCCACTGACACGATCCAGTCGATCTTCAGCCAGATCAGCGTCGCGAAGATGATCGCGGCGGCAGTACGGTAGCGATATCAGGCCAGTAGGCCGAATAAATCCCCCTTCACGGTACCGTTTTTAGACTGTACTCTCGCTGGCTACGTCGCACCGGCTGCTTACTCATTCACTCCCGAAGAACCGGCGCATCATCGGGTACATCTCCATCATCTGCTCCGAGGCGATATCTTCGTAGAGCCGGTACGCGATGCTCACCGCCAGCAGCAAGCCCGTGCCCGATGCCTGGCCCAGTGTGCCGAACATGTTCGCGACCACGGCCAGGACGCCGAGAATCGCGCCGCCCATAATCGCGATCTTGGGGATATAGCCCTCCATCATCCGCTCGATCGTGGCGGGATTCCGCCGATGGCCCGGTATCTGGAGCCCTGAGCGGTAGATCTGGCCCGCGACATCCTTCGGACCCATACCGGTCGTCGAAATCCAGAAGAGCGCGAAGATCATGCCGCCCAGGATCATGAAGGCCAGGTCGACGCCCAGGCGGAGCGCGATCTGCCAGCCTGCAACGTTCGGATATGCCGCATGCACGAGCGTCGGGAACCAGTCGTAGGGGCTGTAAATCGGATCGAGGTAGTACATCAGCCCTGAAACCGCGCTGTTCCCCTCGTACGTGCCGAAGATCGTAATGCCGCGTGAATAAAAGAGCCGGCCAAAGCCCTGAATACTCGCCTGTAACGCACGTACCAGGATCATAGGCAGTACGCTCGCGTACAGGAGCTTGATCGGGAACCGCCCGCGTGCACCTCGCGCCATGGAGTGTGCCAGCGGGATCTCCAGCCGTGTGCTCTCAAGATACACGACGAGGAAGAAGATCCCGATCGTCGAGAAGAGTGCAATCATATAGTGCTGGAAGAGGAACGTGATACCGCCCTCCAGGATCTCGTAGAGCGAGACCTGCTGCGCGATCTCGATCCAGCGGGGAATGACACCAACCGCCCAGCCGCTTTCGTCCGGCACCCAGTTGATGAGCCCGGTGATCAGCTGCTGCGAGACGCCCGCAATGATGAAGAGTGAGACGCCTGAGCCAATCCCCCATTTGGAGACGACCTCATCCATGAAGTAAATGAGCATCGCGCCGATGAAGACCTGGATAAGGAGGAATAATGAGATGATCCTGAGCGAAACGCCCAGCTGTGTCGCGATGCTCGGATCCGGCTTGTAAAAGCCGACCACGTAGGTCAGACTGATGAGCGCGGCGAAGGCGACGACGAGCAATTTCTGCAGGTTCTGGAAGAACGCCTGGTCGCGCGAATCGCTCAGATCCAGCTTGATGATCCCCGCGCCGACGAGGAGCTGCAGCACAATCGAGGCGTCCACGATCGGCATGATCCCCAGCGCGGTCAGCGAGAACCGCTCACCCGCGAAGATCGCACGCCACCGGCCGAAGAGATCGAGCGATTCAGGCGATAGCCCGAAGAGCGGCACGTTACCGAGTGCGAAGAAGAGAACGAGAATCCCGACGGTCCAGCCCAGCTTCGCCTTGAAATGGATATGGTAGCCCGGGCGCTCCACCATCGGGAACTTGCTTAAAAGAGTCGTTAAGGCATCTTTGATATCCGTCATCTAGCTACGCCACACTCACACTGCTTCGCTCTCGTGCTCGACACGACCACCGGCCTGTTCGATCTTCTCCTGCGCGACCTTCGAGATCTTCGCCACCTTGAGCAGCACCTTCTGCCTGATCGAGCCCTTACCCAGCACTTTCTGGATACCGAGCGCCTCAGCATCGAGATAAACGCCCTCGTCTCGCTGCTCCGCCTTGCCGGCGCGTACCAGGTCACCGAGTAGCTCGTCCAGCTCGCCGAGGTTCAGCGCCGCCTCCTCGGTCCGGCGGTAGACAAAGGTCGGTGACGCGTTATGCCCTTTCCGCAGGCCCTGTTTCAACGAGCGCACTATGTGCACATCGTAAGCGCCTGCATTCCCCACGCCGCCCTTGCTGCCCTTGCCGCGCCGTTTCTTGTGCGAGCCACCACCGCAGGTGCGCGTCCCTCTTATTCGCTTTATTCGCTTCTTCATCTCGATGCCCTTCTCCCTTCCCTTTCCTGTCCTGCCCTTCCCGCAGTTGCCTAGGAGCAGTTGAGAAGTAGCTTTTATATAGTTTTAGCAGGTATACCTATACCCCACGGGTAGTAGAGTTCAGCTCGTCGTTATAAGCGAATAACCTGGAGGAGTGGAGAGAAGAAAATGATAAAGGTAGATATAAAGATAGAGAATGTGGTGGCCAATGCTTGGATTGCTGAGAGCCTCGATCTGGAATACATCGAATCCAGGCTGGAAGATGCGATGTTCACCAAGAAGAAATTCCCCGGGCTCGTGTACCGGACAAAGGATCCCAAATCCGCGTTCCTCATCTTTCGGTCCGGCAAGGTGGTCTGCACCGGCTCGAAGACTGAGGAGGGCGTTCGCAAAGTCATCGATATGCTCGCTGCTGCGCTGCGGCACATCGGGATTGAAGTGGAGAAACATCCCGAGTTCAAGGTTCAGAATATCGTCGCATCAGCCAATCTCGGCAAAGAGCTGAATCTTGGTGCCATCGTGGTCGGGTTGGAGCTCGAGGGGATGGAGTACGAGCCCGAAGTCTTTCCCGGGTTGGTCTATCGCATTGCGGAGCCGAAGAGCGCGATACTCATCTTCAGCTCCGGTCGGCTGGTGATCACCGGAGGCAAGACGCCTGAGGACTGTGAACGCGCAGTCAAGGTGCTCCTGGATAAACTAACCGAATTAGACTTGCTTTGACCGCTCGTCAACCCGCGCATGATGAGTAAGCTCCCGCACGTAAGCAGTCCAAAGGGGAGTGAGGCACGAGCCTCGCTGCCCGACTAGTGCAACGTGGGAGAGATAGCCAGCCGTGCTCAGTTAGATGAGTGCCTCTTTGAGGCTCTCTAGATTGAACTGGGTGTTCGCGCACCCGTTCCGCGTCAAAGGGATGCCCCGTACGGCCATACCTCGTGATTCCGCGACGCTTAGCCCCAACTTGATCTCCTCCGGGCAGGCAATGCCTGAGACGGCATCGCACTTCATACGATCGAAGATCTTCCGGATGCACGAGCCGCCGGGCAGGATGAAGACGGTGTAGCCCTTCGCCTGGCCGAGTTCCGTCGCCTGGTGCGCGCAGCAATCGGAGGAGCAGTGGTTGCAGGAATATGAAGAGAGTTCGGGATTAAAATCCGCTTTACAACGCCAATCCATGTACTTCCGGCAGCAGTGCGGCACAAACAGCACCTTATCCTTCGCCTTCTTGAACCTCTCCTCGTGGATCAGGTTCTTTATCTGGAGATCAACCAGGTCCTCCACGATCGAGATGGCATCTTCGAGCTGGATGCCCAGGAGCTTATCCACCCGGAACTTCCGCACGCTCTGCCTCGAGAAGGCTCCGAACTTCTTGTGCAATTCGCGTTTCGCGACCAGCGTCGCGACATCCTTGAAGAAGCCGCGCGGGAGTTTCGTCAGATCGTAGTTGAACGAATAGGCCATGATCTTATAATAATCACCCGGGGGCTATAAAAGGCCGCTGGTGCACGACCGGGATGCGCATACCACATGCCGGACAGGTGCTCGCGGTCGTTACGTGATTACGCACGACCTTGCAGCCGCATCGCTCGATGAGCAGCGTACCGCATCGCGGGCAGCGGGTATGCTCGTACGGATGGCCGGGCACGTTCCCGAGATAGACGAAGTGCAGCCCCTCAGCTATCCCCAGTCCACGCGCACGCTCCAGCAGGTCCACCGGCGTCCGGCCGTTGTAAAGGCCAACCTCAAGCGCCTGATACGCGGGATAATACTGGGTCACGTGCCACGGGACGTCTGTGCCGAGTTCGTGTTTGATCCGCGCGGCGATACGCTGCAGGCATGCATCAGTATCGTTCACGCCCGGTATAATGAGCGTGGTGAGCTCAAGGTGAACACCCATCCGGTTCGCCTCCCGCAGATTCCGCCACACCGGCTCCACCTCGGCGCCGCAGTACCGACGCACCGCGTCCTCACAGCCCTTCACATCCACGTTCATCGCATCGAGGCCATGCTCGACAAGCAGCCGGAGCGCCTCGGCGCTCATGTAGCCGTTCGTGACGAAGGTATTGTAGTAGCCCGCCTGGTGTGCGCGTGGAAAGACGTCGAGTGCATATTCCAGGAGCAGGGTGGGCTCATTGAAGGAGATCGAGGTGCCCTGACAGTCCAGCGCCCCCACCAGTTCCACGAACCGGTCAGGCGCGATGAACCGGCATTCCGCGCGCCTCGGGTCTGTTTTGCTGATCTCCCAGTTCTGGCACCACGGACAGGAGAAATTACAGCCGTAACTGCCGACCGTGAGCGCCTTGCTACCCGGGAAGAAGTGGAAGAACGGCTTCTTCTCAATTGGATTCGCGCTCAGCGATGAGATATTGCCATAGACCAGCGTATACAGCTTGCCCTCGTGGTTCAGCCGGGTTTTGCAGAACCCCAGCTTACCCTCTGCGAGCAAGCAGAAGCGCTCACAGGTTGTGCACCGTACCTTCTCCCCTTCGCGCTCGTAGAGCCGTGCCTCCTTGATGCAGCTCGTGCTCGATCCCCGCATGCTGAGACCCTTTTGAAACACTTTTGAATCACTCATCCAATGGTAAAAATCATTCAACCATACAGCATAGGAGCGACGTGCCATTACCATGCCAAAACGAATTATACCGAGCCTGGACACCACGCTGGACGCGCAGGGCGCTTCGAAATCGGAAGAGCCGACCAGGAACGGGCTGATTGCGATGACCAGCGTCTTCGTCGTTACGATGGTCGTGAACACCATGACCACGTTGACTATCATCTGGAGCTTGGACAACATCGGGAATGCAATAATGGCCGTGCCCAACCTGATCGAGCTGATCATACTCGCCTGGACGGTCGCAGCGATCACTAAGGAGCGGCTGCAGGGAGATGAGCAAAGGGGGACGGGCGGGGATTTATTAACGCTGAACACGGATAGATATACGTTGGCATAAAGCTAAAAATGAGAAAGAAAGAGTTAGTTAAATTATACCCTGAAACAATATTCTTCTTTGCGAGTAATCTCGTGAGAAAATGACCCGAGCAAAACTGGTTGAGACCATAATTCGGGATATCAAGGAACGATTAACGTTAGATGGCAAGAACAGAGTGTTTAACGAGGGAGAGAGACTCCGTCCAGAATTCATGAAAGAACCGGCGGAGCCAGAAGCATTCACCCGAGCGTTCCTGATCGATAAAATTTTCAGTGCACTGGGGCTGGAAAAATTACCGGAGAAGAAGTTCGCTACCACGGACAGCCCTCGGAGCGTGGATTACGCAATTAAAAGCCCTGGAAGCAAGTTCGTGGTAGAAGCAAAGCCCATAAATCTTGATTTGGAGAAAGGGAAAGATAGCGGCGTTAATCAGATCAAAGGCTTGTTCAAACTCGCGGAAGTGAAAGAGAACTATGATTTTGGTGTCGCTACTGATGGCTTGCGATGGATCTTCATTGACAAGAACGAAGAGATGGTGGGCGATCTGAGGTTAGAAGACCACTTTGACCAGATCACGGATTTTCTGATTGGCAGAGAGAAAGTGGTATCGCCGAAGACGGAAGAGGAGATCAGTAAGAAGTTCTACGGCTGGTATAACGCGCTGTTGCACGGCGGCCG
>CAYYNW010000014.1:0-20604 GCA_964473145.1 uncultured Halobacteria archaeon | reverse complement strand
AGTTCTATTATAACGAGGCGAACATGACGCGGCTATTCCTTGCCGCGGCACAGCGTGAGGTGAAGGCTGTGCAGCTCATCGTCTACGAGCCGCTGGTAAACGCGCTGCGAGCCGCGATGGCCGAGCTCGGTGAGGAGCTCTTCGTGGCCGCCACGATCCCCAGCGGGCGGAGATTCGAGTCGCTTCTCGCGCTGATCAAGCCGCTGAAGCCTGCGCTCATCGCGATCCATGCACTTTCCGCCGATGCGCTCGATCCGCGGATCGCTGGCTGGATCAAGCAGATCCGGACGGTGGGCGCGTCACCCGCAGCGGCAACGCATTACCCGGGTGAGACGATACCGGAACTGGATCGCGCAGGCTTCGAGCTCGAGGCGTACCTCGCGCCACTCAATACGATTGGCTACGCTATGGAGCCGGATTACGAACGCACGCTGGCCGCGCTGGAGCAGACGGACAAACGGGTGATCGCGATCAAGCCGTTAGCCGCGGGGCGCTTGAAACCCACACCCGCCCTATTTAAGTTCATTTACGCCCATGCGGACGCCGCGTGCGTCGGGATCACCTCGGAAGCGGAGATGGACGAGACTTTTGCCGCGGCAAAGCAGGCACTGGGAGAGACCGGAGAAGAGGCAAGATGGGCCGGAAGATCGTGATCATTGGGGGCGGTGCTGCGGGCATCGACGTGCTGGAGCTCGTGCTCCGCTGGTGCAGAGCCACTGCAGGCGAAGCTCCGGAGCTAACACTCATTAAACGAGAGCCTGAAGGCTTCTTCTCCACCTGCGGCTTGCCCTTCGCTCTGCAAGGCCTCTTCCCCATTACGGCACTCGAGCTCTTCAAGCCCGAACATTACCGTGATCAGGGCATCGATTTTCGAACGGGGACCGAAGCGACTCGCATCAACCTGAAAGAGCGGTCAGTGCGTCTAACCACCGGAGAGGAGCTGCCCTTCGACGAGCTGGTGATCGCCACGGGCAGCAAACCGTTTGTACCGCCGCTACGCGGCACGAAGCTCAAAGGGGTCTTCACGCTCTGGAGCCGTGAAGATGGCGAGCGGTTGCAAGCTGCGATGGCCGCACCGGAAACAAAAAACGCGGTGGTCATCGGCGGTGGCCTCATCGGGCTGCAAGCCGCCATCGCATTCGCCACACAGGGCTTGAAGACGACCATTGTCGAGATGGCACCCCAGCTGCTACCCGCTATGCTGGATGCTGATATGGCATCCATCGTGCAGAAACGCGTGCGGACGGATATCGCGGTCCTCCTCGGGCAGCAGGTGAGCGCTCTGCAGGGTGAAGATCGGGTTGAGTCAGTCCTCGTGGGCGCGGAGGAACTCCCGGCTGATATAGTGCTGATTGCCGCGGGCATGCGGCCAAATGTGGAGCTGGCACGGCAAGCGGGGATTGAGATCGGCACCTGCGGCGGGATCGTGGTCGATCAGTCCATGCGGGTGAAGAACGGGCAATCGTATCTAAGAAACGTCTATGCGATTGGCGATTGCACCGAGGTTCTCGATTTTGTCACCCGCCGGCCGCGACTCAGCCAGCTCGCCTCCACCGCGCTGATCCAGGCACGGGTTATCGCTAATAATCTCCGGGGCATTGGTGCGTCGTGCGAGCACGAGTGCACGTTCGGGCCGTGCTTGAGCCCTGTGGTCTCCACGATCGCAGGCCTTCAGGTGGGAAGCGTTGGGGTAACCTCGGCGATCGCGAGAAGCTACAGCATAGTCATCAAGGCCGGTACGGCGATCAAATACACCAGAGCGCGGTACTTCCCCAGCCGGAAGCTGATCATTGCGAAATTGCTCTTCGCTGCAGATACCGGGAAGCTGATCGGCGCACAGCTCGTCTCCGAAGAGACCGTTCCCGAGCGGATCAACGAGCTCACGCTCGCAATAAAAGCAGGCGTAACGGCAACCGATCTGGTAATGCGAGAGCGGTGCTTCGAACCCTCGCTCGCTATGGTCGAGGATGTGGTCGTCGACGCGGCGGTAAAAGCGATTAAGAGGGAGAAATAAGCTTACGATCGCTTCGGATAGTACTAAATACTATCCCTCCGGTTTTAAACCTTTATAAAAACCTCGCGAAATGCTTTCCACGATTTTTACCCATAAGCTTCGATTTTGGAGTATGTATCGTGTATGAGCGATCTCGAGAGCTACTGTTAGCCTCGACTCAAGAAGTTCCATTTCTAAGTTGAATCCCGGGGTTAAGTCATGTTTGAACATAGTGCCTTCGAGATAATGCCTGCACAGGCTAAATTGAGTGTAAATGAGCCAGACACCACGATTGTTGAGAGCCACGCTTGCTATCTTTCTTATCTCTTCCCCCCCATGTTTCCTTAAACATCTTAAAATTTTCTTCTGCCATCACATATAATTTAGATTTAAACTTGATATATTTTGCGTTTAACTTGAAATCAACTAAATGTTTGAATATCTACCATGATTCCGTTAGATACGCGCACGATGCTGCTCGTCCGCGGCACGACCGGGACCCTTGCGATTGTTAAGGCATGTCAAATGCGGCAGTTCCTCGTCGAGACGCCCGACCGCGAAATCGCTCTGGGCGTAGGGCCTGAGGCGGTGCTCGTCGCGTCCGGATTCGGGACTGACGACCGCATCGTGAACGGTTTACGGTGTGTGCTCTACCTGATCCGTGAGGTGGGCTCGCCCCTGATCGTGCTGCCGAAAGACCATCCCGCATCCGCGCGGCTGAGGATCGTGCTCGCCGTGGGCTCACGGATCGTCCTGAGTTGTAACATTACCCCGGGCACCCATCCCGAGCAGCATTTGCTCTGCGCGATGCCGGAATTCGAGGGTGTGGAGATCCTGGGCGTCGAGGGCGGTGTGGAGCTCAGGGGGCTCGAAACGGCTACCTGGGAGACCCGCAACTTTCTTTAACTGACCCTGCGTAGGAATATATGAGAACGACGATGATCGGCGAGACGGCAGCACAACCCATAGAACGAACAGAGCTCGCGAAGGCGAAACGGATCGTCGTTAAGGTCGGCACCAGCAGCCTCACCACGAACTACCGGCTCGATCCCGCGAAGGTCGAGAAACTCACAACCGAGATCGTTGCACTTAAACAGCAGGGGAAAGAGGTTATTCTCGTGACCTCGGGCGCAATCGGTGCGGGCATTGGCAAGCTCGACCTCAAGCAGCGGCCACGGGACATCAAGGTGCTCCAGGCTACGGCCGCGGTCGGCCAGAACATTCTCATGAGCACCTACGATCACTACTTTGCCGCGCACGGGCAGACGATCGCGCAGATCTTGTTGACATATGGCGCGTTCTTCAACCGGCAGCGATACCTCAACCTCCGCAATACCCTCAGTACCCTGCTGAAGTTCGGCGTCATTCCCATCATCAATGAGAACGACACCGTCGCCGTGGACGAGATCAAGCTGGGCGATAACGATAATCTCTCGGCGCTCGTTGCCAGCAACCTCGGCGCGGATCTGCTGATTATATTGACGGACACTGAGGGCTTGTACACCCATAATCCCCAGCGGGATAAAAACGCGCAACTCATCCCCGTCGTGACCGAGATCACCCCGGAGATCGAACAGACCGCAGGAAAGGGCAGAAAAGCAGGCATCGGCGGCATGACCACGAAGCTCCAGGCCGCGAAAGTGGTGATGCAGGCAGGCATCCCGCTGGTTATTGCGAACGGCCGTGAGGAGCGTGTCCTCCTCCGGATACTCGAGGGCGAGCGCATTGGCACGCTCTTCCTGTCAGAGACGAAGGTGATGAACGGGCGGCGGCACTGGATTGGCTTCGCCGCCACACCAAAGGGTAAGATCATGGTCGATGAGGGCGCAAAACGGGCACTCATCGAAAACGGCGTCAGTTTGCTCGCATCGGGCATCACCGGGGTGGAAAAGACCTTCAAGAGCGGCGAGACGGTCAGCATCGTCGACGCTGAGGGCGTGGAGTTCGCCCGGGGCATCTCCAATTACTCCAGCAGCGAGATCGCGCTGATAAAGGGCGCGCAATCGCGCGAGATCGAGCAGATCCTGGGCC
Source organism: uncultured Halobacteria archaeon (assembly GCA_964473145.1). Lineage (GTDB taxonomy): Archaea > Halobacteriota > Syntropharchaeia > Alkanophagales > Methanospirareceae > JACGMN01. Next base: position 16,580 of record CAYYNW010000014.1, on the reverse strand, counting down.
GGAAAGGGTATACCGAGGTGGTCTATCGGGGGAATATGGTGCTCGTGTAAGCGCGCGTTCAACTTCAATGTTCCTCATTAGAATCCCCCTCATGCTCGGTAATTATCAGAGATTGTCGAGTAGAGCTTGGGATTTTGCACCAACTGACAGATTAAGTTGCGAGGCACAGTCATAGCCCTTCGGTTTTCGGTAGTTGTTGATGTTTACCGTTCCGCTATAAAAACTCCTGATGACACCACTTTGTGAAAACACCTATATGAAGCTACTTACTATCCTAAAAGGCGAATAAACAGGAGAAATATTAACGCTATAACTCCTAAGCCTATAACAATTTTGATTATTGTTATTGATATTTTCGCTATCAGCAATAAAATTGGAATTGCAATAATAAGAATAAGCAAGCCTAGTAACCAACTTATGCCCATGTATATCCCCCCCGTTTTTAGAAAGGTGTTTTTAACTTAAATATTGCCCTGAAGCATTATGCTTCTTCACCTTAGCAATCGTGTTCCGGAGCATTTCGGCAACGCCCCACACATTCTTTAATTTGACCACATTCCAGTTCTCTTCATTTGTTATGCCAAGCCAATAGGTCATTTTTTGATTCACTTCACCTCACCGCGTGTACCCAATCAGGCGCCAATCTTGATATCTTACCGTAAACGACCCTTTATAAAACTTACGCTTTTGTTCTTGGATCTTTCATAAATTAAGGGAACCCTTCCCGCCTTTTTACAGGACAGGGCCAGTCCTGCTACCGCTCGAATGTCCAGACCGCGTCCAACAGGGCTGCCGCTCGTCGTCTTCGCGCCTCCAATAGTTCTGCACTGCCTGGACCTCAAACCCCATCATACACCTTCGTCCTAGTAGAAATGCAAGGACCGATAAAAGTACTTGTAGGTGCGCTACACTACCTCTTACCGACGACCATGACCCAGAATGCGAACGCTGGAGGAGAAGCACGTGGCGGGATGCTGGAGAAAGCGAAGCGTGCGCGAGCGGCCTCGATCACCCTGGCTACTGCTTCCGCGCAGGAGAAGGATAACGCCCTGCTCAGTATCGCTAACGCGCTCGAACTGTCCCGCAAGGAGCTGCTCGATGCGAACACCCGTGATATCGTCCTCGCACGGCGGTTAGTCGAGGAAGGTAAACTGTCAAAGGCACTGCTCCACCGACTGATCTTGGACGACGCGAAGATCAACGAGATGATCAAGAGCGTAAAGGACGTGGCGAAGCTAGAGGATCCCGTGGGCAAGACGCTCGCCGCGATCGAGCTGGATGCGGGCCTGGAGCTCTACCAGGTCTCCTGCCCCATCGGCGTGATCGGGGTGATCTTTGAAGCACGGCCTGATGCGCTCGTGCAGATCTCCGCGCTCTGTCTGAAGACCGGCAACGCCGTCCTGCTCAAGGGCGGCTCAGAAGCGCGGTATTCGAACGAAGCGCTCTTCAAGATCATCGCACGCGCCGCCGCGGAGGGCAGCGAAATACCCGAGGGCTGGATACAATTGCTCGAGACACGCGAGGATGTTAACGCGATGCTGCAGCTGAACGAGTATATCGATCTCATCGTGCCCCGGGGCAGCAACCAGCTCGTGAAATATATCCAGGAGCACACGAGCATCATGGTGCTGGGACATTCCGAGGGGATCTGCCACGTTTACGTCGATCGCGACGCCAATCTGGAGATGGCGCTGGCGATCAGTTACGACGCGAAGGTCCAGTATCCCGCAGTCTGCAACGCTGCGGAGACCCTGCTCGTCGATGCACCCATCGCGCGCGAATTCCTCCCGCAGATGATCGATCGCTACCTCCAGGCAGGTGTTGAGATTCGCGCCTGCCCGCGAACGATGGAGCTTTCGGGCCGCGCGCACCACCTGAAGCCAGCGACAGAAGCCGATTGGCGGACTGAATACAACGATCTGATCATCTCCGTCAAAGTCGTGGACGGCGTGGACGAAGCGATCGAGCACATCAACCACTACGGCTCGGGGCACACCGATGCGATCGTCACGGAGAACAGGGCAACCGCACTGAAGTTCCTGCAGTTCGTGGATTCGTCCTCGGTGATGCACAATGCCTCAACGCGGTTCAGCGATGGGTTCCGGTACGGCAAGGGCGCGGAAGTCGGCATCAGCACGTATAAGGTCCACGCTCGCGGCCCCGTGGGCCTGGAGGGGCTGGTTATCTATAAATACCTCATCCTCGGCTCCGGGCAGACCGTGGCACCCTACATCGGCGCCAACGCGAGGAACTTCACCCATCGGCGATTGGCGAAACGCTTCTCACTGTAACTACCCGTACATCCCCTCCGGCCGCCGCACGGGCTCATCCAGTACCGGCGGTGGCGACGGGATCTTCCCGAACTGCTGCTCATACGCCTTGATGTGCCGATCGAGCCAGCTCAGCAGCGCCTTCGCCTGCTCCGGCGACATCGTGATCTCCGCCTGGAGCTCACGCAGGATTACCGGCGGCTCCTTGCCCATCACCGTGCCTTCCGTAACGTCCTCGTAGCCCTCCTGATAGACGATCATCTTGAATTCGTAGGGCGTATGGCCACCGAAGACGCCGGAGGAGTAAAAGCGCTTGAACTCCGGATGCTTCCGCACCACGAATTTCGGCCTCGCTAACGGTTCCATCTATCCTGATCACCTCTTCACATCCTCATCCTCAGCTTCATCTTTATAAGCCCAGTTGACTATTATCTTACTATATGTTAAGCTACTACCAACTTCCTAGGTATACCTTGGGAGTGCGTATCCGATGAGGGCAGACCAGGAGCTAGGGCGATTCGATGTGGTGGTCGTCGGTGATCTCTTCTGCGACCTCGCTACCATGCCGATTGCCGGATATCCCGAACGCGACCGCCAGCTGGGCTGCCAGTTTCAACTCACCCTCGGCGGCCAGGCGGGCAACTGCGCGGCCGCATGTGCCTCCCTCGGACTCAAAACCGCGCTCATCGCGAAGCTTGGACACGATGTGCTCTCACACTGGGTACGCTCTGAATTGGCACAGCTCGGCGTTCACCTCTTCGCGAGCGTCACGGAGAAGGGTGAGCTGCACCATCCCGGCATCACCGTTAGTATCACGTTCACCGACGGAAGCAGATCGATGCTCTCCGATCGCGGCGCTAATAGCGACTTCATGGCGGCCGACGTGAACTTGGAACTCCTCGAGAAGGCGCGGTTCGTGATGCGCGCGGGCCACTGGAACACCGAAGGCCTCTTCGCGGCGAACTGTAAAATCCTCGAGACCGCGCAAGCCGCGGGCGCTCAGACGGGCGTGGACATCGGCTGGAGCGCGTATCTCGGCTGGACTGCTCACGCGCGCTCCTCGGTCTTTGAGCTCCTCCTGGCAACCGAGTTCCTCTTTCTGAATGCCGCAGAGCTCGCGGGCTTGAGCGGTACGCAAGGGATGAAGGGAGCGCGAGAGCTCCTGGCACGCGGCTGCAAGCACGTGATTCTGCATCAGGGCGCGCAGGGCTCATCATGGGTCACCCGCGACTTCGAGATCAGCTCATCCGCGTTCACCGTGGAGCCAATCAACCCCACGGGGGTCGGTGATGTCTTCAATGCCGGCTTCATAGCCGCCATCCTCGCCGACAAGGACCCGGAAGCGTGCCTGCGGTTCGCGAACGCCTGTGCCGCAACGTATATAAGTACGAAACGGAGAGGAAATGTATTCCCCGCACCACGCGACGTTGCACGGTTCCTCGATCAACCGGCGCGGGAAGAAGATAGATAACCGCTAGAGCAGCTAAAAATCGTGAAGGAGGCGAGCGAGTACCCGTATGATCCCCAGGGCGTTCTTTGTCACTGCAGGCGCAGGGATGGATCCCGAGCAAGCCAACGCTTTTGACCGCGCTTTGCAGGCCGCGGGGATCGGCGAGTGCAATCTGGTGGAGGTCTCATCCATCCTGCCGGCGACCGCGCAGGAGATGGAACGACAGACCGTGCGCTTAATACCGGGTGAGATCACCTTCTGCGTGCTCTCACGCGCGGATGGCAACGCAGGAGAGATGATTGGCGCGGGCATCGGCTACGGCTGGCTCGGCGTAAAAGATGAACGCGGTGAAGTTCAGCGGGCTTATGGGATCATCTGCGAGCATCACGGCCATTACTCACGGGCGTACCTCGCAGAGAAGATACGCGAGAAGTTGGTGAGGATGGCGGAGCTGCGCGGCAAGCGATTGGTGAAGATGGATGTGCTGGCGGAGTCCGTGGAGGTTGAGCGGGGCACCTTCGGCTCTGTGGTGGTGGCACTCGTCTTCCTCTTCTAACTCCACCTGAGCGAAGATTTAAATGGTTCTGAGCTTATAATTTTTTAGCGTATCTTGCACGCACACGACGCAGAGGTGAGGAGCAGCGGTGGATCTGGAGGATTTACCCGGCGTGGGACCGGCAATTGCGGAGAAGCTCCGTGAAGGGGGGTATACGTCACTGGAAGCGATAGCTGTCGCCTCTCCCTCTGAGCTGGTCGCGTCCGCCGAGATCGGAGAGGCAACCGCGGCAAAGATCATCAACGCCGCGCGGCAAGCTGCGGACATCGGCGGATTCGAGACGGGTGATAAGATCTTAGTGCGGCGTCAGGAGGTGGGAAAGCTCACCACAGGGTCCGAAACACTGAACACCTTACTCGGCGGCGGGCTCGAGACATGCGCGATCTCCGAGTTTTATGGCGAGTTCGGGAGTGGCAAGACCCAGGTGGCACATCAGCTCGCCGTCAACGTGCAGTTACCGCCGGATAAGGGCGGCTTGAACGGCTCCGTGATCATTATTGATACCGAGAACACCTTCAGACCGGAACGGATCAAAGATATGGCCGAAGGGCTCGCGCTCGACTATCAGGAGGTGCTCCAGCACATCCACGTTGCCCGTGCGTATAACTCGAACCATCAGATCCTGCTGGTCGATCGGGCGGAGAAGCTCGCAGAAGAGTTGAAAGAGACGGAAAAACCCGTCCGGTTACTCATTATCGACTCCGCTACAGCTCATTTCCGGGCCGAGTACGTCGGTCGCGGCACGCTCGCCGACCGGCAGCAGAAGATCAATAAGCATCTCCATGACGCGCTCCGGTTCGGCGATCTCAACAATGCGGTCATTATGATCACGAACCAGGTGCAGGTGCGACCCGACGCCTTCTTCGGTGACCCCACACGCCCCATCGGCGGGCATATCGTCGGGCATACCGCGACGTTCAGAATCTACCTGCGGAAGTCAAAAGGTGAGAAGAGGATCGCGCGATTGGTCGATTCCCCCAACCTCCCGGAAGCCGAGGCGGTCTTCTCCGTCTCGAAAGTGGGCGTTCGCGATTAGTGAGGCGGTTGTTACTCGCCCTCAAGCTCCAACTCGTCTCTACACGTCTCACAGACCGAGAGGCCGCCTTTCAGCACCAGATAGTGCGAGAAGCTGCCGCATTTCTCACAGATGCCCTGGCTCACGCTCTCGCCCTCAAGCTCGAAGGGCTCACGCTCCAGGTTCATTTCGAGCAATTCCGACAGGATCGAGTTCATCTCGGACGACACGTTGAGGATATCCACGTCGGCCACGATCCCGACCAGCTTGCTGTCCTCCACCACGGGCATCTTCCTGATCCGTTCCTTCGCCATCCGCCTCGCGATCACTGATAAGCGGTCGTTCGGCGTGGCGATCACCAGCGGATAGGTCATGATATCCTTCAGCTTCACCGCGCTCGCCTTGACGTCCTTGCTCACTACTTCGCTGATGATGTCGCCCTCAGTCACGATCCCCACCGGGGTCCCGTGATCGAGCACGACGACGCTATCCACCTTCTGTTTCCGCATCAGCTTGGCAGCGTCAAGCACGCTGAGGTTCTGATCTCCCGTAACGACCTCGCGCACCATGATCTCCCTGATCGGAATATCTGTCTCCATAGACCCTCCCTCAACACTTAATATTAGTGGACGGATGCTTTAAATACACTACCGTGGGGGGCGAGAGCGCATGAAATATGTGCTGCTAATCGGAGACGGGATGGCTGATTATCCGCAGCCCGGGCAGGGGAATAAAACCGCGTTACAACTCGCGCACAAACCGAATCTGGATTTCGTGGCGAGGCAGGGCACCTGCGGCCTGGTGCAGACGATCCCGGAGGGCATGCCCGCGGGGAGCGATATCGCAACCCTCTCCATTCTCGGCTACGATCCCGCACGCTACTACACGGGCCGCGGGCCATTAGAGGCGATGGCGATGCGTATGCCGCTCCACTCTGGCGATATCGCGTTTCGCTGCAATCTCATCACGGAGCACGATGGCCGGCTCGTGGATTTCAGCGGCGGGCATGTGAGCACTGCGGAGGCACGCGCGCTCCTGGCCGCGCTCAATAGTGAGCTGCAGGACCGAATGGCCGCACGCGGCTGGGACCTCACCTTTTACCCCGGCGTGAGCTATCGCAACATCCTGATCCTCAACGCGCGGTCGAAGGGCTACCCATTCACCAAGGATAAGGAGATTGGCGGCCAGCCGCCGCACGATATCGTTGGTGCGCGGCTCCAGGATCACCTGCCAGCAGAGGTGATCTTACGGGAGCTCATGCTCAGTTCGAAAGCGGTGCTGGACCAGCATGAAGTGAACCGCCAGCGGGCTGCACGGAACGAGCGGAAGGCGAATATGATCTGGCTCTGGAGCGGCGGCCAGAAGCCTGCTCTGCCACTATTTCGCACGCTCTACGGCGTTCAGGGCTCGGTGATCTCAGGGGTAGACCTCATCAAGGGCATTGGGCGGTGCGTGGGCCTGGAGGAGATCGCGGTGCCCGGCGCAACGGGCTATTTCGATACTAATTACCGAGGCAAAGCGGAATACGCGCTCCGCAGCCTGGAGGAGAAGGAGTTCGTTCTGGTGCACGTCGAAGCGCCAGACGAAGCGGGGCATCTCCACGATCTTGGCTTGAAGGTGAAGGCAATAGAAGAGTTCGATGCCCTGGTCGTCAGCACGGTTTTGAAGGGGTTGCGTGACCGTTTCTCGGCTGAGGGCTATCGGCTCTTGGTGATGCCCGATCACTACACGCCGGTATCGGTGGGCACGCATACGAGGGAGCCGGTGCCGTTCGCGATCTACGACTCCCGGCTTTCACCTGACCTGGAAATCGAGGGAGGGTTTGACGAACAGTCCGCAGAGCAGCATACTGATAAAGTACTTGATGCACGAGCACAGGAGTTGATGCAGCTCTTCTTCAAAGGACGATAACCGCACCCCCACCGGTAACGCTGCACGGCTTAGTTATTTGCCCAACACGCCGAGGAGATTTGAGGTCGGCTTCTTGATCACCGTGATGAGTCGCTTCCTCCGCCTCACCTCACGGTCCAGTTCCTCAAAGCTCCGTTTCACCCGCTCTTCCCGCTCCACACGCGTCTTCTCGTCCTTCTCCAGGTCCGCTTTCCGCCGCTCGAGCATCCGTTCCATCTCACGCTTTGCCGGACCGCCTTTTACCTTCCGCTTCTGGATATTCAGCGAGACGTTCAGCGCTTCTTTTACCTTCTTCTCTGTGAGTCCGAGCTCGCTCAAAGTCTTCGAGGCATACTCTACCGAGATCGCATCGAGTCGCTGCAGCATCTCCGCAACAAACGCCTTTCCCGCTTCCTGATCTTGAAGCGCTTCACCATTCTCCTCGGTCAACCCCGAAGCCAGTGCGGAAACGATTCGATGCGCGGTCCTGAAGGGGATGCCGGTTTCCCGCACGATGGTGTCCGCGAGCTCAGTTGCCACCGTGAACCCAGCGGGCGCCTGCCGCTCCATCGTCTCCCTCTTCACCTCCAGCCCGTCCACCATGCCCGCCGTGACCGCGACCGAAGCGCTGGTGATCTGCGCAGCCCGCAGTAGATGCGGCGTCACTTCCTGCAGATCACGATTGTACGAGTAGGGTAACGCTTTGCAGATCGAGAGCGCACCCAGCAGGCAGCCGTAAACCGTACCGGCCCGCGCGCGCACCAGTTCTGCATAGTCGGGATTGCGTTTCTGGGGCATGATCGAGCTGCCCGTGGCGTACGCGGCAGGCAAGTGCACAAACTTGAATTCCGCACTGCTCCAGAGGATCAGTTCCTCGGCCAGTCGACTCAGATTCGTCATCAGGTTCGCGAAACACGCGAGGCTCTCGATGAGAAAATCACGCGTGGAGACCGCGTCCATGGAGTGCTCCAGCACTGAGTCGAATCCAAGAAGCCGCGCCGTACGATCGCGATCTAGCGGAAAGCCGGTAGAGGCAAATGCGGCGGCACCCAGCGGGCTGACGTTCGTGCGCTCAAGCGCGGTAGTAAGTCGTGCGAAGTCGCGAGCGAGTGCATCGGCATGCGCGAGCACGTGGTGACCGAAGGTCGTGGGCTGTGCGTGTTGCAAGTGCGTATAGCCGGGCATCACGGTGTCGAGGTGTTCAGCAGCCTGCGCGAGCAGGGAGCTACGCAAGTCGTTGATCACTTCCAGCAGCTGAAACAGCTCGGTGCGAAGCGCGAGGCGGATACACGTCGCTACTTCATCGTTCCGCGACCGCCCGGTATGCATACGGCCGCCCACATCCTCGCCGAGCTCCCGTATCACCTCAGCCTCGATCGCCGTATGCACGTCCTCATAGCGGGGCAGCTCGTGCTCGAGGAACTCCTCAGCACGGTCTTCGAGCCGGGTTAAGCAGAGCAAGATAGCAGCTGCTTCTTCCTTCTTCAGGATACTCTGCTCGCGGAGCATCACCACGTGTGCTTTATCCACGAGGAGGTCCGCCGGGAAGAGCCAGCGATCTGCGTCCACTGAGCGAATAAACTCGTCTCTGCCCACTTCGTGCTCCCTCTGCTTCTTCGCGCCCCGCTTCACGGTTGCTGCACCTACTAGCGACGATCGTAAGAAGCTACGATCAACTCGTGTACTGGTTATGTATAACAGCGTGATACGGTTATTAACTCCTTTCGGCGCGAAGCTCCCGCCCGCTGACCTAATCACGTAACCCACTCGCCATTAAATAGCCGCGCGCTCGTTCCGCTCGGGGATAGCGATTGACGAGCACCCAGAACGCGGGGCCGTGTCGCGGCACCTTCAAATGCGCCAGCTCGTGCACTACCACGTAATCGTGCACAAACCGCGGCATCTTCAGTAAGCGATCGGAGATTCTAATTACCTTTCTCGCGTGATCGCAGGTGCCGAAGGTGTTCGCATTTTGCCCCGTGGTGTAGCTGATCTGCTGCCACGCGAGCGCGCCGCCAAAATACCGCGTGTTCAGCTCGTGCGCTCGCTTTTCCAGCTCACGGTCTGCATGGGTTTCCCTGAGCGCTCTCCGGCGATGCTGAGCATCCACACGCCGTTTCGCCCACGCTATCCAGGATGCCTCAGCCTCACGTGAGAGCCCCGCGGGAAGATAGAGGTGGATCACGCCATTTACTTCGCGGGCACTGATCGTCTTCTTTCGCTTGCTGCTCCGGATGACTTTTAGCTCCGTCATCTCGCACCAGCTCCTTCAGGTCGTGGGGCCGCAGAGCGCCCATGCGGGGACCGTCGCGTGGGTAACCGCATCGGCATGGGGGATATAGGGCTTGAGATCAATGATCGGTGAGCCTTCAAACGCGTCCAGGCCCTTTACCTGTAAGATCGAGCCTTCCAGCTTCGCCAGCTCAACGACGCATAAGCCAATCGGATTGGGCCTGCTCGGGCTTCGAGACGAGAATACGCCCACTTCGGGCGCGCCCGGATGCCGCCGCGGAGTTACGCGCAGGACGCTCCGTTCCGCGTTGGTATCACGTTGATGAAACCAGTAGAGCACGATGAGGTGAGAAAAGGCTTCGAGGCCCGCGAGGCCGTCACGAAAGTCATCATAGATACGTATCCGCGAGAGCCCCGCTTCGTTCGCCGATTCCACCACACCGATGAACCGCAACATGCTTACCTGAACGAGGAGGAGAGCAGAGCACCACCCACCGCACCGATGTACTGCGGATAGCGCGGCACGATCACCTCGAATCCGAGCACGTCGTTCATCGCAACTGGCACACCCGCCACCAGTGCCGTGCCGCCGACCTCAATCGCGGGCTGGCGGAGATCAATCTCCTGTAAAAGCTGCTCCTTTACCTGCTCGACGACCGAATGACATGCAGCCGCCGCGACATCCTCCCGCCGTGCGCCGCTCGAGAGGGCGGAGACGAGATCCTGAATCCCGAAGACGATGCAGTAGCTATCCGTCTTGACTCGCTGGTAATCGCCCTCGAGCGCCAGCTTACCCATCTCCACCACGTCCACACCCAGCCGCCGCGCGACCATCTCCAGGAACCGGCCCGAAGCACCCGCGCAGATACCGCCCATCGTGAAGTTGTCAGGTATCCCATCGTTCGCGGTGATGATCTTGTTATCCATCCCGCCGATATCGATGATCATGGCCTCACCCTTCTCGATGCCCGCGAGATACATCGCGGCTTTCGAGTTGACGGTTAGCTCCTCCTGGACCAGTGCCGCTTTGAAATACTCGCCGATCGCGTGCCGCCCGTAGCCGGTGGTACCCAGCGCTTCGATTTCGCTCCGGTTCACTCCCGCGAGCTTCAGCGCCTCCGCGTAGACCTGCTCCGCAGTCTTTACCACATCACGTGTGGGCGACCATGTCGCGCCCAGAACTTCGTTATCCCGCATGATCGCAGCCTTCGTGGTCGTGGATCCGGAATCGATGCCCGCAGTCAGCCCCTCCTGCACCGTCCGCTCCAGGATCCAGCGCCGCCGGACAATGGTCACCAGCGCTTCCATGCGCGTCGCGAGCACACCCGCCTTCGTCCGTTCCGAAAAGGGGTACATCACGATCGGCAGGTTCGTCTTCTGCTGGATGATCTTCCGGATCTCCGTCCGGATTACCGCTCCGCGCGGACACTTATGACAGCCCGCGAGGAAGACCGCATCCGCATCAATCAGCCCTTCGGCCACCGCGTAGCCACGGGCCAGCGCGACACTCAAACCGAGGCTCTTCTCCATATCATAGCCAAACTCCTCGACCTTCTCCTTGACGTAGTCTAAATCCACCTCGGGTATGACGAGCTCCGCACCCACCGCTTTTGCAGCCTTCTCGATCTCCTGTTGCACGTTCCCGTAGATGGTGCCGCAGGAGATTTGCGCTATTCTGATCCCTTCCTCCGTGTCCGTGGCCTTCTTCCGCTCCCCCATGATGGTAAGATGGTAGACCCGGCTTTTAAGTAAAGATTGCGCTTCGTTGATGCCAATGCCAACGCGGTCGGTCATCCATTCAGCTCACCAGGGCACCTGTTTCCGTCCGATCTTGAAGCCGAGGTAATTGGTGAGCAGATGCAGCAGCGGGGTAACGAGAAGAACGGCAAGGAGCACCGTCCACGAGAAGGACTCGAAGAACCATTCGCGTGCAAAGATGAGCAAGAGCAGCCAGGCACCAGCGACGAAGTCCAGCTGGTCGACCACCGGGAACGGCGCGCCCCGGGGAATGCCCACGCGCCGCTTCAAAAAGCTGCCCACTAGGTCGCCGAGCAACGCACCCGCGGCTAAGCACCCGAGAGTGAGCAAATAGAGCGGGAAGTGCCCAAACGAGGGGATAGCGAGTAGTAACTTGGTCGCCAGGAGCTGCTGCAGGAGCCCGACGAGGAAGCCGCAGCAGACGCCCGTGAAGAACCCTTCGTACGTCTTACCATCGCCCAGTACGCGGTTCTTACCCCAGCACCTGCCCCGATCGATCGGCGTCTTGCCACCAAAGAAGGCAGCACTCGCGTTCGCTACGTATGCCGGCAGCATAAGCCAGAGTGCAACGAGAAGTGTAGGAAGAACCGGGGAAGTCATCAGGTAGCTCCGTGAGTGACCATTACGAGTTGCACATTGTTAAGAGGATTTTGATTTACGCGCTTTTGAAGCTTCTTCATTCACTTTCCGCTTGTTCTTCCTTGGTCCTGCTCCTTTTCAGACCTTTAAATGGCTCTTTTTTGTCTCCTACCAGCTAATTATTCCCCCTTTTTCGTATTTCGTCGATAGCTTACGCTAGCCCCTCTAGCTTCCCCAGGTTCTTGAGGGTGCGTAGCTGGTAAAGATTGAACCCAAAAGCGGTGAAGAGCATCTTCACGCCCACCCGCTCTACCGTCGTGACGAGAACGTGTCTGGCCTTGAAGGCGCATTTGATCACGGCGTAGTGCCGTTCGCCCGGAGCTCGCTTCTTATTGATCCGTCGATTTCGCAAGAGATCCCGGATGCCGAGAGAGTGCCCTCGCACTGCTCGTTTCATCGAAGCCGCGTAGCCTGCGGCATTCGAGCCGAAGAACGCCTTGTCACGATAAACTACCTCACCCTCTCGGGAGAGATCCACTTGGCTGTCTTGCACCGAAGCGGTGGTCGTTTCAAGCTTGCGAATGAGACCATAGTCCCTGTCGAGCTTGGTGTGGACCTTATAGCCAAAGAAGGACTTGGCACCTTTCTTCGCCCACGTGCCGTCTTTGCTCCGCCGCGTTTTCGCTCCCTCACCTCGTGGTGTATCCGCCTTCGCGTGCCCAGGATCAGCGGTAATAAAAGTCGCATCCTGGATGGTGCCCTCTTTCACGGTGAGGCCGCGCGATTCGAGCTGCCTTTTGAGTTCTTCCCAGATCATCTGGTCCCTCCCCGTCTTCGCCAACCGCTCCCGAAAGTTCCAGACGGTGGTAAAATCGGGGATGGTTTCAGGTAGTCCAAGGAACTTCATGAACGAGAGCCGATCCGCAACTTGCCGCTCCAGTTCCGGGTCGGAGAGCCCGTACCACTGCTGAAGTACGAGCAGTTTAAGCATGAGAACCTCGTCTTTATTCGGCCTCCCGCCCCGCTCAGTGTGGTTCCTATACATACCGTGGATGATGGGTCGAAATGCTTCCCAATCGATCAACGAGCCTCTCTCATTCAGCGGGTCTCCCAGCTTCTTCCTGCGCTCATACGCCTCATTCAGACCAAAATCCATTAAAGTTCCCATGGAATTATTGTATAATCAGTATCTCCGAATCTAAAATAGAGCGGGAATACCCAAGCTGACCTCTGCTTTTTTGAGAAGAAAACGTCGAGGTGAATATACTGCCACTGAACCCCGGATGTTTTATAAAGGCAAGGGAGGATGAGTATAGGAATAAAGGACCACAGACCCCTAAGGAGGAGATTGGGAAGTGGTGGGCTGGTGATGGACGGAAAACGTAACCTATGGAAAAGTTTGATGAGGCTACAAGGGTCCCAATGAGGAAAGCGGACAGAAAAAGAAGGAAGAATAAGAGGTGTATAGAATGTTTAATTTGTGTGATGTGGTTATAGACATCATCAAACGATGGAAACCGATCAAATACCCGAATGAAGAAGGATACAAAGTTGATCTGTATGACTTTCTAAGAGGTGAGTTCGAAAAAAGCAAACAAAAACCATTTGGTCTGAAAGAGGTTCCTCTAATCAGAATAGATAAGGGAGGTGTATTTGCAGATATTGAGATTGCTAGAACTATTGGAATTGAGCTTAAATACAACTTAGAGGGGAAAAAAGAGATTGAATGTCTCATTGGTCGAATCGATGGATATGAAAGAGAACAATACAATTGCATTATTACTGTTCTTTGTGGTGAGATGAGCGACGAAACAGCAAAAGTGGTAGAAGAGCGCAAAACTTACCTGCCCAAATTCGATGTTTGAGGTGTACACTCGAAGAACGCTGGTTCGTTACGTCCAGGTACGAGATCTCCGAAGGGCCACGGGCGAAGGGTAAGGCGCTTCGGGTTCTATACGGCCACAGATAAGGTGGCGGAAGTGAAGGCGAAAATCATATATACACCATGCGACATATCTTCACCTGAGGTGACTACTTAGCGAAGTCACTCCGAACGATAGCCCGAGCGATATAAAGAAATGATTAAAAAACTGAAAATTCTCTTTGCTTGTAGTATATTAACAGGGGTTGCGACTTTCTTGCTCGTGAGCTTAGCTGGTTCAGCAATGGCAGCATCGGGTGAGGTGCTCGTGCTGCATTTCGATGAAGGGTCGGGAACAATCGCACGGGATTCATCAGGATATGGTAATGATGGCACGATTTATGGTGCAACATGGGTGGATGGGATATCGGGGAAGGCATTAAGGTTTGATGGCGTGGATGATTATGTAGAAGTTCCAAATTTTGCAGAACAAACGCAAGGAACTATCATGTTTTGGTTTAAAGCCGATGTATGGGATGGAGGGGGCGGGGGGATCATATCATCGAGAAGTTGGTCTGGCTATGAGGATGGAGATCTTATTATTGGCAATCGTGAGAAATCTTTAACTGACCTTTCTGTTGTGGTGTGGGGGAATGGTGCCTGGCAGGAAGTAAGAACACCAATCTCAATCGATCAATGGTATCATGTTGCTTATACATGGAATCTTACAACAGGTAAAAAGCTCTATTTGAATGGAATTTTGAAAGATACAAACAACAATACTGATCCTGTGTTCCATGGAATTCCCATTAATTTTGGACGCCAAGGCCACTATCAAGGTTATCGTTATTTCTACGGAATAATAGACGAAGCAAAAATTTACAACCGTGCTTTAACCGCAGAGGAAATCGGCCTCGTCGCCTATTACTCCTTCGATGATGGCACTGCGACCGATAATTCCGGGAATGGCAATAATGGCACGATTTATGGTGCAACATGGGTGGATGGGATATCGGGGAAGGCATTAAGGTTTGATGGCGTGGATGATTATGTAAGCACAGCTGATATAGACCTTGCTGGTGATTTTACATTTGAATTATGGATTAAACGAAATAAGGTATCGGGTCAATATTTGATATCTAAACATGGTGGAGGCTATACGGGTTACTCATTGGCACTCGACACTCTTCAGAGCAATTCCATACGTGGATTCTATGGTAATGGATATTCTTGGCAGGATGTAGAAGCAACAGGTATTAGCTGGAAAACTAACGTATGGTACCATATAGTTTTTACTAAAGCAGGAACTAATCTCAAAATTTTCTTGGATGGTACCGAAGCGGGTAGTGCAATTGGAAGCGGAAGCACGGTTCTTAACAATAATAATCTTACAACCGGTTCAGCTTTTTCTCTTGAAGGGTGGTTCAACGGCACAATAGACGAAGTCCACATCTACAACCGTGCTTTAAGTGCAGATGAAATAAAAGCGCATTACGATGAGGCAAAACCATCTGAAGAACCGGGCACCTATCCAAGTATATGCGGCATCCATAACGGAACGATAACGATGACACATACCATTAACGTTAGTAAAATCTGCATCTATCCGTGTACAGGCACCGGCGGGCATATAGAATACGCAAAGATATGGAACGTATCGTGGGAGGGGGTTGAGGCGCATTGGTATGGTTACGTTGGTGATTGGCATAGCTGTTCGTTCGATAAGAACTTCACGCTTGTAGCAGGTGAGATGTATAACTACACCATCCGCACCGGCTCGTACCCGCAGATCATCCACGAGTCGGCATGGAACGCCATCGGCGGAGTCATAACCTGCACCGAGTTCGTCGACATGAACGGCAAACGGTACGAAGGGTGGATACCGGCGATAAGGCTAGAATGATATCGTGAGTTATATCCCTCCTTCCACCAGTTGATTCATCTCCTTCTTATCCTCATTGATCTGTCTTCGAATGGCGACGGTTCGAGGAGTCTGGCGGAAGAAGGCGATGAAGGAAGGCGGCGGAAGGATGCGCGGAAGAAGAAGGCGGAGGAGTATCGCAAGTTTTTTATGCGTGCAAGGTATTATTACACTAGCTGATGACACATGATAAAGAAGCCGGTGGAAGCAGAGCTTTTAGAAGACTCGCACATCTTCTTGCACCCCATACGCTACCGGCTCGTGGAGCTACTTGAAGAACAGCCACGGCACATCAACGCGCTGAGTTCTGCGTTAGTGTGAGTGGAGGTGTGTGGGGGCTGTCAAGTATGGAAGTGAAAGGCAAAAAGCGATAGGAGTTTTACATGAGTCTCTATCTTATTAGTGACAATCATTCTGGTAGTGAAGCGGTTATTAGGTATTTTAACAGGCCATTCCCCAATGTTGCTGAGATGGATATAGGGGATACGCACTTGATAGGAGGTGATTATAACGGAAATGAAAAAAAAGTTTAAAAAGCGGAAAACATTAAAAGATAGATACTATAACTTTAAGAGTTGGTTTTTTTGGAAAAGATACCCACATAGTAAGTTTCGTTTTGGTGATTTTCTTATTGATCTAGGGATATCAATAGGGTTAACTATATTATTTCTTATAGTGTTTAATTACACGATGGCATTTACCGCTACTATTTTAAAGTTAATAGGTGTGATTATCTGTTTATTATTAAGTTATTTGATATTAAAATATGTTTGGTATGCCCTTAAAAATGTGAGAAATGGTCTCAGAGGATTAACAAATGGTGCAAAGCTCATTTTGGTTATCATTTTAATCCTAGGTTTATTTCAAGTGTATTCTATTCATCCAAATATTTCAGAGAGTAATGATAATGTCACTAATTTTTTAAAAGGTATGTATAACAGTAGTTTAGTTATTGAGAACATAATACAAAACACACAAAAGCCTCTTTATATCTCAAGTTGTGACGATATAATTCCAACAGTAGAAACTTCTTTCGAATATTCAAGCA
>CAYYNW010000013.1:0-21154 GCA_964473145.1 uncultured Halobacteria archaeon | reverse complement strand
GCGTCCTCGAGGACGCGGAGGTTATCTGCGCCACGAACAGTACGGTAGGCGCGGAGATCCTTAAGAACAAGCGATTCGATTTCGCGGTTATCGACGAGGCGACGCAGGCTACCGAGCCGTCCGCATTGATACCGGTGCTCAAGGCGAAACGGTTCATCATGGCGGGCGACCACAAGCAACTGCCGCCCACCATTCTGAACGAGGAGGCGGCGCGGGGCAGCTTAGCGAGGAGCCTCTTCGAACGGCTCCTCGAAGCATATGGCGATCACATACGGGTTATGCTCGATGTGCAGTACCGGATGAACGAGGAGATCGAAGCATTCCCGAACCGGGAGTTCTATGGCGGCAAATTGCACGCGTACGACGCGGTGAGGAGCCGTAATCTGCGTGAGATCGTGCCACGATCGACCGAAGCGTTACTGGAATCGGCAGATCTCAAGCCCTTCCTCTTCATCGATACCGGGGGTGATCTGGCGTTCAGGGAACGAACACGGTATGGATCCACCTCGAAAGAGAACCCGGGCGAGGCGCGATTGGTAAAGGCCGCCGCGGAACGCCTGCTTCAGCTGGGCATCCCGCCCGAGGAGATCGCGGTCATCTCGCCCTATGACGACCAGGTCTCGCTCCTGAGGAGCATACTCCAGGTCGACGGGCTGGAGATCAAGACGGTGGACGGCTTTCAGGGCCGTGAGAAGGAGGTGGTGATCGTCTCCTTCGTACGGAGTAACGAACATGGCGAGATCGGGTTTCTGAGCGATTTGCGACGGCTGAATGTCTCGCTCACGCGTGCGAAGCGGAAGCTGGTCTTGAT
The DNA here is from genome assembly GCA_964473145.1 of uncultured Halobacteria archaeon. Taxonomy (GTDB): domain Archaea; phylum Halobacteriota; class Syntropharchaeia; order Alkanophagales; family Methanospirareceae; genus JACGMN01. The sequence goes on along the minus strand of CAYYNW010000013.1, from coordinate 20,343 downwards.
CGGCGATGCCACGACCCTGACGAGCGACGCCTGTTACAACAGGCTCATCGAATCCGCAAAGGCGCGTGACGCGTATCATCGCGCGGCTGGTGAGCTCCTGTAGTCGATCCGCCAGCTCGAGTCGCAGGGCTTTCGCATCTACATACAGGCGAGCGTTACTCGTGCTCCTCGATCTCCACTGTTTTCCGTTTGCTCGTCGCTCCGGCGACGATTCGCACGTTCGCGTTGAAGTAGCGCGAGAGGAGCTTCACCACCGCTCGATTCGCCTTGCCCTTGCTCGGCGGCTCTCGTACCCGCACGATCAACGGCTCAGCTTCAACCACCTCTGCCGTGGGCGAATTGGGAATCACTTTGATTTCCAGCCTGCGCATGCCTGCATCAATCAGCAGAGAGGTAAGAGGAAGAGCTATTTAAATTCGCAGCGCGTAGGGAGGATTGGAACCCGCGAGCGAGCAGACAAACCATGGGCTTAAAGGTACGAGCGCACGTGATTGTCTCCGGGCGCGTCCAGGGTGTTTACTTTCGCTATGTCACCCGTGAGGAAGCAGCGATGCGCGGCATCAAGGGCTGGGTGCGCAACCTCCCGGATGGCCGAGTCGAAACGGTCTTTGAGGGTGAGAAGGAGATTGTAGATCAAATGATCGACTTCTGCCAGTACGGACCAGCGAACGCGAAAGTCTCCTCGGTGGAGGTCACCTGGGAGGAGTATACCGGCGAATTCAAGGACTTCTTCATTCGCTATCGATGAGTGAGCTCGGTCCTTTTGGTATCCGCACGCTACTGTGGAAGCGAGCATACTCAACAGGTCAAATGGAGCGCCGCGACGACCTTTTTCGCACCGGCGTAGTAATTGTAGAGCTCAACCGCCCTATCCGTTGGCTCCACGAGCACGTCTACCCCGTTCGCGTGGAGGTACGCACGCGTTTGGACTGGTACCTTCAGGACACCGTATTTGCCCGTACCGACGATGAGCAATTCGGGCTTCGCCAGTATGATCAACTCGATATCCTCGATGTGGAGCACGTGCCCCTCGCGCCGCCACCACGCCGCTTCTATACGGTCCGGGAAGATGATCAGATCACTCGTGTAGGTCGTGCCGTCAATGACGATCCAGCCGAAGTCGTAGGCGTCAATCATTTTGAACACAATCTCCGATCTTAGAGAGTATGGTAGTTCCGAGTAGAGTAAGGTAGTAATCTTTTTAAAGAATTATAACCCATCTAGAAATGATGCATCCTGAGGAAATTGTTGACAAGGCTCTGGAGTTTTTAAAGACGAAGGCGGGCTATTTATATCCACGGCTTGAAGGAATCACGTTTGATAAAACCGCCTCCGCGTGGGAGGTCACGGTGGACGTTGGTGTTTTTTCCACGAGTATCAAGAAAGTGAAGCTCGATGATAGAGATGGGCGGGTCATCGGATTTGCGTGAGCTCTTTCGAAGCTATTTGAGAGCCAGAGATACCTATTTTTCAAACGCGGAAGAAGCGGCAAGTAAAAATGAGTTCAGAAAGGCGTCTGAACTTCTGTGGGGAGCGATCACACAATCGATAAAAGCTCTTGCTTCGTTGTCTAACAGATACATCACAAACCACAAACAATTTTTTGATTTTACCCGAGATGTAAGTAAAGAGCTTGTGGACGAGGGATACCATACACTGTTTTTAGAGCTCAATACCCTTCATAAAAATTTTTATGACGAGGAGATTCCTTCAATTGATTTCCCCATCTTTCATAAAAAAGCGTTGCTCTTTCTTAGGAAGACTGAAGAGTTGATTACTAAAGAGAAACAGACCAGCGTGACTAGTCAGATGGATTAGTTAGGAAGGAGCAATAATGGATCTCCAGGTGCGGAAACTCTATGAAGCGCTGTTCGCGCTCGAGGAGCTGCGCGAGCTTTACCGGCAGGCACTGCCGACCGGGTTCGACGACACGGAAGAGCAGCAGCGCTCAACCACGCTGGCTCGACTCGAGACGCTCCTTCGTGAGTTGCAAACAGGAAGCGGGAACCCCATTCAGCAGGTGTGCGCCGGGATCGAGTTGAGAACGAGGGAGGAGGAGTTCATCAATATCAATCCGATCCAGGCCGGCGGGCGATTGACGCTCGACGCGCGAAAAGCGCTCATTACGTACGGCGATGGCTATTCCGTCTGTGATCGGTGCCTGGAGGGTCGACTCGACAAGATCAAGAAACCGCCGATCGAGGCGTTTCACGCGGACCTCGCGGCGTTCGTCGGCATGGATGAGGTGCGTCTCGTGCCCGGTGCGCGCCGCGGCTTTCAAGCCGTTACCTCATCGCTCATCGAACGTGGCGACGTCGTCCTTGTCTCTGATCTCGCGCACTACACCGAATTCCTCGCGGTCGAGATTGCGGGGGGCGTCATCAAGGAGGTGCCGACAGGCACGAACCACCTCGTGACCGGCGAGGCCGTCGCGGAAACGATCGAGCGGACGAAGGAGGAGACCGGGCGGCTGCCAAAGCTCATCATGATCGAGCTGGTGGATTACAGCTACGGGAACGTGCATGACGTTGAAGGCGTGGGCAAGGTCGCCAAGGCGTATGGCATCCCCTTCCTCTGCAATGGCGCGTATGCCGTGGGCATGATGCCCGTGAACGGCAAGGAGATCGGTGCGGACTTCCTGGTCGGCTCAGGGCACAAGGGCATGGCTGCAGTCGCGCCTTCGGGCATCATCGCCACGACGGCGGACTGGGCGCCTATCGTCTTCCGGAGCAGTCGAGTCATGGGCGATCTCACGAGCCGGTGCTTCGAGACTAAAGAGCCCGAACTGATGGGCTGTACCCTGATGGGTGGGACGGTCGTCTCCCTGATGGCCTCATTCCCCGCGGTGAAAGAGCGGGTGCAGCACTGGTCCGATGAGGTAGCGAAATCGAATCACTTCGTGCGCGAGTTCATGCGGATCGCGGGGAATCTCGTGCTCAGTGAATACCCGCGCAAGCACACGCTTACCCGGGTGGACACGCGGGCAAGCTTCGACCGCATCGCGAAGACGGATAAGCGGAAGGGCTATTTCCTCACCGATGAGCTGAAGGAGCGGAAGATTATCGGTACCTTCGAGGGCTCCACGCGTGTCTGGAAGCTGAATACCTATGGGCTGAGCTGGAAACGGGTCAAGTACCTCAGCGAGGCGTTTGCAGAGATCGCGACCAAGTATGAGCTGCCGATCCGCTAAGGAACAACGAAGCAGAAGCGATCCTCCGAATCAGGAAGCATTTAACCGCACAACCCACCCACATCGTAACTGATGAGAACCTGTGCGCTCTGTGGCCATGAGCATGCAGCGGACGTGTTGCAGGTCTGCGTGGACTGCATCCGCCGTGGCAGACCGGGCGCGATGGAGTACGTGAAGGCTGCGCATAAACCCGTACGCGCGAGCTACGGGCTACCCGCGGAGCCGCCTCAAAGTGAAGGCGGGATACGGTGCACCCTCTGCTCGAACGAGTGCGTGCTGAGCGATGGTGAGCGGAGCTACTGCGGCCTGAAACAGAACCTCGGTGGGCGCTTGAAGCCGCTGGTGCCACCTGACCATGCAGTCCTCTACGCATACCGTGATCCACTCCCGACGAACTGCTGCGCCGCATGGTTCTGCCCGGGGTCCGCTGCGCGCGGGCAGGTGAATGTCGCGGTCTTCTTCTATGCCTGCAACTTCAACTGCCTCTTCTGCCAGAATGCCGGGCACAAGGACTTCGGAACGGTCAACCCGGTGAGCAGAAATGAGTTCGTGGCGAGCGTGAAAGCGTGCGAAAACGCGCACTGCATCTGCTACTTTGGCGGCAGTCCCGAGCCGCAGCTTCAGTTCGCGCTCCGCGCCTCAAATGCGATCATCAAGGATAAAGCGGTGCGAATCTGCTGGGAATGGAACGGCTGCGGCAATCCCACACTCGTGAAATGCGCGGCTGAACTCTCCTCCCGGAGCGGCGGGATCGTCAAGTTCGACCTCAAAGCATTTGAGCCCGGGTTAAGCATCGCACTCAGCGGCGTACCGAACCAGCGCGCGTACGAGAATTTCGCGCTGGTCGCCGAGGAATTCTTCGAGCAATCCAAGCCACCGGTGCTCACGGCGACGACGCTGCTCGTGCCCTACTATGTGGACGAGCATGAGGTGGAGCAGATCGCTGCATTTATCGCGAGCGTCAATCCTGGGATACCCTATTCACTCCTCGTCTTCCATCCCAGCTACTATATGCGCGATCTGCCGATCACGCCGCGTGCGCAGGTGGTGCGCTGTTACGAGGCGGCGAAACGGCACTTGCAGCACGTGAACATCGGTAATCAGCAGTTGCTCGGGCTGGAGTGATTTAGAGCTTCGCCTTCTTAAAGACGCTTTGTTTCTTCGCTGGTATTATATGAGTTCCAAAAATTCTTCTCGACTGATTTGAAGATCATGTTTGATGATTTTGTTCAAGAGTCCTCTATCAATATGCTCACCTGGATGATTAGGGATAATTGTTGTTCTCCCATCGGGATGCTCAAAGAACATGTGACTTCCTTGTTGCCGCTTCATTTCGAATCCAAGTTTTTGAAGGACTTTTGCCAATCCCATTGCGGACATAAGCGGCAATTTCCGCATGCTTAAACCTCTACTTCTATCTGCTGTAACCCAACGAACTTCGGTCTGAATGGTTCAGAAGTTTTCACACTGAGGTATAACGAAATAGCCTCCTTGGTGCGTTCAATAAGCTCATCATAGGTCTTCGCCTGCGTATGGCAGCCGGGGAGCTCGATCACGTCTGAAATGAGGTAGCCGTCCTCGCCTGCTTCGACGATAACGTTGAATTTTTCGCTCATCCTCGTGTGAAAGAGGTAGGGAAGTCTTAATAAAGGTTTATTCTCTGAATTGGCGTCTTACATTATCCCCAGGTTCCATGCGAAGATGCCGATCACGCCGCGTGCGCACGTATGGGGGTGTTACGAGGCGGCGAAACGGCATTTGCAGCAGGTGAACATCGGGAATCAGCAGTTGCTCGGGCTGGGGTAGAGGACACAAATAAGCCACTCGGTTTCTCACGGCTTCATGATGATGCTACGTACTAATCGTGCTCGCGAAACTTCAAAACGGATATGTTGACCTGCTCAAAATGCGGATCATCGGTCACCACATGTGCAGCAATGAGCTGTGCACTCGCTGCAATCAACGCATCAGCAATCGGTATCGCCTGAAGTTTATACTCACCCGCTTTCAGCGCGATCTCCTCATCTATCGGGATGATCTTCAGATTCGAGAGCCTGAGTTGCTCAATCCGCTCCTTCGCCACCTGTTCGCCGCCACGTCGTGCATAGAGATAGTAGAGCTCAGTCAGCGTGATCGTGCTTATGAAGCCCTCTGCTCGATTCTCATCGATCTCCTTCAAAATCGCCTCAACCTTTTCCGCGCCGTCCTCATCACTGAAGAAGGCGAGTAGCGCCTTTGTATCCAGAAGGTACTTCATACGTCTGTACCGTGCCCGGACTCTTCATCTCACCCGTGCTCAAACTCCTCGTCCCACTCTTCTCTGAGCGTATCAACCTCTTCTGACGCACCCTCTGACCTGTCAATCCCCCGGAGCTTTGCTAACTTGGTGGCTGGCTTCAGCAGCACCGCCTCATGTTTCTGCTCGACGAGCAGTATATCCCCGGCTTCTAGCCCTAATTCCTTCCGTATCTGCGCAGGAATGACGATCTGCCCTTTCGCTGAGAGTTTTACAACTTCCATGTTTACGACGATTAGGTAAAGGTAAGAATAGAATTTAAAGTTTTACGCCGTTGCACCGCCATCAAGTCGACCACTTGAGTTCCCTCCCAAATTCTACCTGCAGGAGGTGCGAGAGCAGTGCCGCGCTGCTACGAGGTAAATTTTCACGCAAAGAGCGGTAAGTAAGCTGTCACAGCACCGAGAGATACTCCTTCAACTCCCATTCCGTCACGTTCACGCGGTACCGGTCCCACTCCACTTCCTTGGACATGAGGAAGTTCTGGAAGACATGCTCGCCCAGCGCGTCCTTCACCAGCTTGCTCCGCTTCGTCAAGCTAATAGCTTCAATCAAGCTCCCGGGCAGCGTCGTGATCTTTTCCCGTCTCCGCTCGTCCTCGCTCATCAGGTAAACATCTTTTTCCGTCGGTGGGGGCAGCTCGTACTTGCCCTTGATACCGGCCATGCCCGCGGCGAGCATCACGGCGAAGGCTAAATAGGGGTTGCAGGCGGGATCAGGACTGCGGAACTCGATTCTGGTCGCTTTCTCCTTGCCCGGCTTGTACATCGGTATTCGCACGAGCGTTGACCGGTTCCGGCGCGCCCACGTGATGTACGCTGGCGCTTCGTAGCCCGGGACCAACCGCTTGTACGAGTTGATCCACTGGTTGGTCACGGCGGTGATCTCAGGCGCGTGCTTCAACAACCCCGCGGTATACCACTTCGCCGTCTCGGATAGATGGAACGCCTCGTCAGGCTCAAAGAAGGTGTTCCGATCGCCCTTGAATAACGACTGGTGCACGTGCATGCCCGAGCCATTCACGCCGAAGATGGGCTTTGGCATAAAGGTCGCGTAGCAGCCCTGCCGCTGCGCGATCTCCTTCACGACGAACCGGTAGGTCATCACCTGATCCGCCATGGCGAGCGCATCGGTGTACCGCAGATCGATCTCCTGCTGTGAGGGCGCGACCTCGTGGTGGCTCGCTTCCACCTTGATGCCCATCGCATCGAGCATGAGGACCGTCTCCCGCCTGATATCGCTCCCGGCATCGAGCGTGGTGAGATCGAAGTAGCCGCCCTCGTCAAGCACCTCGAGCGTCTTATCATCCTTCAAGTAGAAATACTCCAGCTCCGGCCCGACGTTGTAGGTGTAGCCGTATTCATCCCACAGCCGCTTGAGATTCCACTTCAGCACGTACCGTGGATCGCCCTCATACTGGCTCCCATCGGGCTGTAAAATGTCGCAGAACATCCGCGCGACGACATCCGGATCCCTCTTCCAGGGTATCAGCTGAAAGGTGCCCGGGTCTGGTTTCGCGAGCATGTCGCTCTCATCAATTCGCGCAAACCCTTTGATCGAGGAGCCGTCAAAGCCCATACCCTCCTCAAAAGCAGTATCTAACTCTGCCACCGAGATGGCAACACTCTTCAACTGCCCCAGGATGTCGGTGAACCAGAGCCCGATGAACTTCACCCCATGCTTTTCTATCGCTTCAAAGACGCTCTCCCTCGCCTCTCCCTTCTTCGCCATGGCAGTCACGGAGATCTATTGGCTCAGCGTCTATTTAAACTACCATGACGCCGTTTCAGGTGCCCGCGGAGCCCTTAGAGCCGCTCGAGGAGCGTTGCATGAAGTCGCGACTCAGCGAAGTTACTCCACGTAGATCGCCGGCTTGAGCGGGAGCGCGAATTTCCGTTTCCCTTTCGGGTCGTAGTCCTCATTGATCCCGAACTCGCAGCCGAGTTCGTGCGCCAGATACGCCGTCTCACGCCCCAGAACGCTCGACTCGTGTAGCTCGCAGTACGCCAGGTTGCTCTTCACCAGCTGCTTCACGAACTCGACCGTGGACTTATCCTTGCGGATCGCCATCGCTTCCCGTATCTTCTCCCGCTCCGGCACGTCCTTGAGTGCTCTGAAGAGCTCCCACTTCCAGCCTTCCGCCTCAGTATCCGCGGTATACAGGTAGATTTTCCGGGGCGTGATGCGTGCGACCTTCAAGATCTCTTGAATGTCCTCCACCAGCTTGAGGAGATACTCCTCCTCGCGCTCCACCTGCTCATCGATCAACTCCTCGCGGATCGCTGGCAGCGCCTGGCTCGCTATGAAGCTCTCGTGGCGCTTGTGCCAGAGCTCCTCGCAGATATGCGGCACGATGGGTGAGAGGATAATGAGCCATTCGTCCAGCACGTTCGCGAGGATCCTCCGCCGCCGCTCCTCGCCCGCACGGCGCTCATAGTACCGCAGGTCATTCATGAGGTTGAAGACCACATTGATGCCCGCTTCGCGGATGCGGAAGCTCGCAAAGAGCTTGACGGAGTCCTGGAGCCGGCGGTAAAACTTCGAGAGGAACCACCGATCCAGGTGCGTGAGCTCCTCAGCCCTGAGCGCATCTGCCGCGATGCTCTCCTCGAAGTTCGCGATCATGGCGTGGAACCGCCGCCGCAGCGCATCGGTATCCTGCTCACGCCAGTTGACGACCGTGGCGAAATCAGCATTGATCGCGCAGTAGAGCCGGTACAGATCGACGCCATAGAGCCCAGAGACGTGCGCGAGCGGAATGACGTTACCCTTGCTCTTCGAGATCTTCCGACCCTCCCTGATCATCAATTCGTTCAGCGTGATCGCGCGAGGCCAATGCCGCTCGGGAAAGATCGCGGCATGGTGCATCAGGAAGAAGACGAGATGGTTCGAGAGGTGCGGTGGCGCCGTGTGCCGCTGGTCATTGGGATACCAGTAGTCAAACTCCGCTCTGAGCCGCTGCACCAGCGCGGGATCGATCTGTGCCCGCTTCGCCACGGTCGCTGGCGTCCCGATGCCCAGGAAGACGTAATCGAAGAATTCTTCATCCAGCGCCTCCACCCTCACGTCCCGGAGCAGGTGCGCAATGGTGTACAGCGCCATGTAGAGGGTAGAATCGCTGAGCGATTCGATGATCCATTCCCGTTCAAAGGGGAACCGCGTGCCCAGGCCCCGGCGGCGCGCACAGGGTCGCAGGGCTAGCCAATCGACGATATCGTGCATGTAGGTCTTGTATTGCTCGGGGAAGAAGCTCATAGCCTCAACGAGCTTATGCCCCTCCGCCTTCCACCAGGCGGGTGTGTAATCAATGAACCACTGGTCCTGGAGGACCGCGACGATCACTTTACTACCGCCGCGGGTGACCGCTTTTCGCGAGGTCTCGTAGAAGACGCCCGCCGCGTTCATCCCCTTCAACCAGTTCTTTACCTCATCCTTGATCGCGGCGATCTGAATGCCCGCGAATGGGCCGCACTTTTCGTTCAGGACGCCGCGATAGAACTCGTCCTTGTAAATGATCTGCGTCGCTTCCTCCAGTCGCGGGTCATTCTGGTTCGCGATCCCCATCTGCTCACAGATCTCCTTCGCCGGCAGTTCGTAGCCCGCGATCTCGATGATCTTGATCGGCTCGACGGCAATGCCCGTGGCCTTTCTCAGATCCTCCACACCCATGTAATCGTAGGGCGCATGCGCGGGCACGGAATAGACGACGCCGGTGCCCACGTCCGGATCGACGAGGCTTGCAGGGAAGACCGGGATTGCTTTACCGGCCACGGGCTCCTGTACTTCCTGCCGGAGTAGCGCTTCGCCTTGCAGCTCCTCCAGGATCGCGACGTCCTCACGTTGATACCGTAACTTCTCCGCCGCTTCACGTGAGATCACCCACACCTCAGTCCCAACCCGCGCCCGGACATACTGTGCTGTGGGCTTTACCCAGACGTTCGTGACCCCGAAGATCGTCTCAGGCCGCAGCGTCGCGGCAACCAGGTACGCGCCATCCTCACTCAGCTTGAACTTGATGAGGGTCTGCTCGACGATCGAGACCTTTGCGATATCGCCCTCCTCAATGTCATCCTCGCCGACCGCGCATTGCTCATCCACGGAATAGGTAATCGGGTATTTCCCTTTCTTGATCACATCGCGCGCGTAGAGCTTCTTGAACTGCCACTCGATGAACCGGTTATACATCGGCTCGGTGGTGTTGAACCTTCTGCGCCAGTCGATGGAGTAGCCCATCATCTTGAAGTCCTCGGAGATCCGAGCCGCGAAGAAGTCGGCAACGTTCTCCGGCTTCTCAAAGGTCTTCAAAATCGCGGCAGTCTGTGCCGGCTCTTCGTAGATCGCGATGTACTCCTTGAAGCGTCCGATGACCACCGGGTCGCCCTTCGCAATGCTGTCGGCGATCGCCAGGATCGGCGTGCCGGTGACGTGAAATGCCATAGGGAAGAGGACGTTATAGCCCTGTAAGCGCTTAAAGCGGGCAATAATATCGCCGATGGTGTACGTTCGGCCGTGGCCGATGTGCAGCGGTCCCGAGGTGTACGGGTAGGGCACGGTCAAAAAGAACTTCGGCTTGCTCGGGTCGCATTCCGGCTCAAAGAGCCTGCTCGCTTCCCAGTTCCGCTGCCACTTCGCTTCGATCTCCTTGAAGTTCAGCTCAGGAGAACTCATAGGTGCTCAGCCATCGCTCCGTACTCTTGCTTAGCCATCGCTCCGTGCTCGCCTTGGTCATCGGAGCTAAGTTATTGTTGTATTGGCTTTACGATATAAAGGTGCTGGTGAACCAGTTCCTAGCTGCCGTAAATCAGTGGAGTCGATCTCAATCGCTCCTTCTCGCCCACTCTTCGTGCTGATCTACAATAATCATGATAGTGGTTTACGAACTACTCATAAAAAATGCCGCTTTCTATGGCTTATTTCGGCACAATGCGCCGACCGGGATTTGGACCCGGGTTATAGGCTTGGCAAGCCTATGTGATACCAGGCTACACTACCGGCGCAGGTTTCCCTTGCTATAACGTCCTACTTACTGTATTATAAATTCTTCACCGTTCTGCGGGGCGATCGCTTCGCACCCGAATTTGTCACGTGCCCACGCGGCGAACTCCTCGGTATGCTCGCCATGGACGGTAAAGAGCACCTCCGTGCCGCTCCGGGAGAAGCGCGTGACGAGCTTCTTGAGCTCTGCATCGTCGGCATGGGCTGAGAAGTCATACTGCTCCACGCAGGCCGTCACCTGCAAGAGCTCACCGTCCGCATCGACACAGCCTTCCTCGAGCAGCTTTCGTCCATTCGTGCCCTCGATTTGATAGCCGGTGAGTAAGACCTTGCTCCGGGGGTCATCATGGATCTTGCGGAGATAATAGAGCACAGGGCCGCCGTTGAGCATCCCCGCGGTTGTGACAATGACCGACGGCTCGGAGATCGCTTTCTTGCGCCGCTTCGCATTCACGAACTCTGCAGCAGCGAAGGCCTCATTCATCGCCTCAGGATCCTTCAAGTAGCTGGGATGGTTCTTAAAGAGCTGATAGACGCTCAAGCCCATGCCGTCCACATAGGGGGTGAGCCCGTACGCGTGGAGGATCATGACGATCTCCTGCGTCCGACCGATGGCGAAACAGGGCACGACGGCATTGCCACCGGCGTTCAGCGTCTCGGAGATCGAGTCGATGAATTCGCGCTCCAATTCCTGCCGGTTCCGATGATCCCGGCCGTGATAGGTACTCTCAAGAATGAGGATGTCGGCCGCAGGGAACTCACTTGGTGCCGCGCTCTGCATCAGGCGACTCGGTCCCAGCTTAATATCGCCAGAGTAAAAGAGGCTGATATCCTCATGCTCCTTGCGCAAATGGACCGCGGAACTCCCGGGTATGTGCCCGGCGTTATGGAATTCGAGCTCGTAGTCCGAGTCCGTGAGCGGCTGCGGGTCGCCAAACGCGACCTCCTGCGTCCGCGCGTCCATCCGGACGATCTCTTCCTCACCGAAGAAGACGTACCCCTGCTCCTTGCCCACCTTAATCGTATCCCGGGCCATGAGTGAGGTTAAATCCCGGGTGACGGGCGTCATGAAGACCTCGGGCGCTTTGTAGCGGTCCATCAAACTAGGGACCATGCCGGAATGGTCGAGATGGGCGTGGGAGACGATGATCGAGCTGGGTGCAATGCTCCCGTTGCCTAAGGGGACCTCGGGCGGGTCCGTCGGCCTGAGCCCGTAATCGATGATAATCGTATCATCAACGAGGACTGCGGAACGTCCTATCTCGTTACAGCCTCCGAGGAACTTCAGCTTCATCCTATGCTGCTTCTACACTCGCCTGTACGGGCGTGAGCGCTCGTTCCGTCTTGGTGATCTCCACTCGCCGTACGGGATAGATCTTCTTCGCCACCTTGTAGATGTCCGAGGAGAGTTTGCCGAGGATGATCTCCTGCAGATACTTGTTGAACTCCAGGCTGCTCGCCCTGCTCCGAATGACGTCCTCCATCAGCTTCCGGATTTGCTTGATCTGCGCTTCACTTGCTTTCTTCAAGGTGAAGCAGGATGATTTCACCCGGATATTTTCACCGTCCTTCGTCGTCACCTCGATATTCGAATCGATCTTCGAGCTCCGCTTGCGCGCTAAGCTCCGGAGATAATCCGAATCGATCTTATGCCCGATGAAGCGGGTATACGCGGTAGCATGATCCACCTCATCGACCTCGAGTAATAATTTCAAATTGGTGTTTTTAATCAGCTTGCCGGTGAGTTCGTCCACGGTCATCTCGACCCTTCGGCCCAGTAGCCTGGTGGGATCGTCAGCAATCGTCTCCCCTGCTTTCACATCGCCGAAGATCTTCGGCGCGAGGATGGTGTACCACTCTTTCGCCTTCCACTTATCCTTCACTTTTTTCTTCGCCAGTTCTGCTCACGCTCCTTGCGACTCTCGTGATTATAAAGGAGCTACTATCATAAAAACCTTACTCGACACCGCACGCAGCGTTAGCTCCGGCGCAGATACGCCAACACGGCCTCAAAGATCGGATACCCGTCACCGTGCGCCTCGCCCCAGCTGGCAAGCTCACCTGCGCGCCTCTGGCCCGATTCTCGTGGCCATTCGGAGTCCATTACGGCATGAAATGCGCGTTCGGGATGCGGCATCAGGCCGAAGATCGTGCCTGCGGGGTTACAGATGCCCGCGATATTGGAGAGCGAGCCGTTCAGGTTCCAGGGATAGGAGGCGTAGTTCCCCTGGGGATCGACGTAGCGAAAGACGATCTGGTCGTTCTTCTCCAGGAGTCGGAGATATCGGTCCCTCGAACGGTCATCGAAATAGAACTTGCCCTCAGCGTGCGCGCTCGGGATCCTGAGTATGCGGTCTTTAGGTATGCCGCGGGTGAAGATGCAGGTTCCGTTATTCTCGTGCTTGATCAGGGTGGGTCGGCATTCGAAGCGAGCAGAATCGTTCGTGGTGAGCGCAGCTTGCTGCACATCGAGCTCGTCGGGGCCGCCAAACCCGGGCAGCAGCCCCATCTCGACCAATACCTGAAAGCCGTTGCAGATCCCGAGAATGGGTTTCTCCGCGCGTATGAACGCTGCAATCTCGTCCCCCAACGCGCCTTTGATACGCGCGGCCAGGATCGCGCCGGCGCGAATGTAATCCCCGGACGAGAAGCCGCCGGGAATGACGAGCGCGTCGTACTCTTCCAGCTGCCGCCGATCGCACTCCTGCACCGCTCCGGTCAGCTGCTTCAGGTGCACCAGCTCGGCGAGCGCGCCCAGCAGGTGAAAGGCGAGGAACGTTTCCTGCTCACAGTTCGTGCCTTCTATCCGCAGGATACAGATCTTCGGGTTCATCGCGCTAGTAATACTCCTATTATCGTCTTACTATCTTGAATCTCACCGGTTCGTATCCGGTTCTCGACCTCGGAGCGCGCCAGCCAGTGGAGTGGCAGCTCCGCATTGACCGCCGCGATCTTTTCCAGGCCGCTTGCCTGGTAGACGTGGATCAGCTCGCTGCTATAGCCTGGAGAGGGGTAATACGCGGTCAGTTTCTGCCAGTCGGCGGCCGTGAAGCCGGTCTCCTCGATGAGCTCACGGCGGGCGCACGCTTCGGGCGACTCGCCCACTTCGAGCGTGCCTGCGGGGATCTCGAGCGTTGCGCGACCAATGGCTGTTCGGTACTGCTCGACCAGCAAGATCCTGTCGTGCAGCACCGGCACGATCGCCGCGGCGCCGGGATGCACGAGGATCTCCCGCTTCTTGAGCCGCCCGTCCGGTAAGGTGACGGTGTCCAGCCGCAGCTGCACGACTCTGCCCGCATAGAGCTGCTTACTCTCGATCCGCTGCTCCTCGCTCATGCTCTTTTTTTCCCCCCCCACCCCGCAGTCCAGTGCGTAGCCCGTAATTGCCAGGTGCCAGTAGCCATCTCTCCGTAGTGGCGCGCCCGTACTTATCTTTATCCGCTGCTTGAAGAGCGGGCCGTCGGTCACCAGGGTATGATATTCACCGTTCTCGCCACAGAGGGCGACTCCGGGATGCTGCTGCTGCAGCTCGCGGCGGAACTCCGCATCGAGCCTGCGGCCAAGCCACTCCCTGCCCAGGATGTCGGCCCGCACACTCACCACCACCGCTTCGAAGCCCGCGTCCATGAACTCGTCGAGGATCGTCCCGGACTCGCGGCCCCAGAGCGGCAGGAGCAGCTCAAGCTCCAGATCATGGCAGATCCGCTCAACGAGCTGCCGATGCGTGTGGATATGTCCGAAGACCGCGCCGGTAATTCCCGCACCGTGCTCGTTCAATTCGCAGACAACTGACTTGAACGTGTCCTCATAGGAGTGGAACTCGCACTGCAGGAGAGGAAGACCCAGCGCCTGAGCCTGTGTCGCGATGAGCGCGGGATTCAGTGCATGCGACCCGGTTTTCTTCAGATCACGGAACTGCAGGAGCTGCGAGACCTCGTAACCGGCCTGGAGCGCTCGATAGAGGGCAAGGCAGCCATCTTTACCACCGGTCCAGGAGACAACAACCCTTCCCTTGCTCGATTGCCCTACTACCATAGTAAGTAGTGCGTACTAAGCACTTAAATTAAGACTTCTTCTTTTTGTAGCAAAGCACTAAAAACTCTTCATTTGAATGCGGCTATTATCTTTTTGCCTGACCATCGAGGAAGTTTAGTCACTCGATTATACCACCGCTACCTCTTTAATGAGTGCTCGTTCACGGCTTTTCTCGGCAACCTCGTGCACTGCACGTTCATTTAAAGTTTTCAAATATCCCCTAATGGCCTCTTTTATGTTCTCCAGCGCTTCTTCTATCGTATCGCCTTGTGACCAGCACCCTTTAAGAGCGGGACAGTGTACCACATACCCACCACCATCTGGATCTTCTTCAATCACCACATTGAATTGCATTCTCTATCTCCACAACTTATACATTCTCTTCAATTGCACTTAAAGGAGTTTGTTCCCTTAGAGATGCACCAGTTCCCAGGTCCTTATATAGGCTACCACTATTTCTGAGAGGGGCTCGTTTTGAGAACCTCGTTCACCTTCGCCGTCAGCAGGTTATTGAGCACTTTGCCGTCCACTTTACCCCGCAACTCCTTCATCACCTCGCCCATCAGCGGGCCGACCGCACGTGTGCCCTTCTCGAGGATAAACGCGCGCTTCGCGGTCACGATCGCCGCGATCCGCTGCTCGACCGCGTCCATGTCCGTGCTCAGCCCGATCTCCTCGATCGCCTCCTTTACGGTCGCCTCGGGCTTCGCCGCCAGGAATCGGACGAGCTCAGGCACTGCTTCCTTACCAAAAGCGTTCCTGGCGAGATGCTCGAAGATCCCGCTGAAATGGTGCTCCTCCAGAGTCTCCACGTCCACGCCGTCGTGCGCGAGCTCGGTGAGCGTATCGGTGAGCGTGCGCACCACGACCGTCGGGGCGAGGTTGGGATACAGGGCCATACTGCGTTCGAAGAGCGCGAAATTGGCGTTGCGGGCGATCTTATCGGCGAGCTCCTCATGTAATCCAAACGTTGCTATGTAGCGTGCTTTCCGGTGCTCGAAGGTCTCGGGGAGCGTGGCACGGATGCGTTCGAGTCGCTCCTCGCTGACCTCGACCGGGGGCACGTCCGTTTCGGGATACATGCGCGCGGCGCCCGGCAGCGGGCGCATATATGCGCTGCTCCCGGTGGGCAATGCGCGCCTCGTCTCGCGCGGTATCTCCTGCAGTGCCACCTCAGCACGCTGCAGCACGGCACGTAACGCTTTCATCGCACGTGAACGGTCCGCTGCAACGAGCACGACCGCATCACTGGCGGTTGCGTGAAACGCTAGCTTCAGCTGTGCCACCGCCTCGGCGGTAATGCCGTACGCGGGCAGCTCGTCGGTATGCATTAAACCCGCATCGTACTTCCGTGCGAAATCCGCCAGTTCAGTTCCGAACCGCCGCCCGGGCTGGAGCTCCGTGCCCAGAACGCCCGCGAACCCGCGGAGACACGCGCCAAAGACCGAACCGCCTGACTTCTGGATCACCCGCGATGCGGTGCCCGTGAAGATGCTGGCGAGGTCCTGAATATCGTACTCCACGCGCGCGCCACGCGCCTTCAAGAGCGCGCGTATCTCAAGCAGCTTCTGCTGGCGCGTAATCTCATACTTCACGATCTCGCCGATCAGCCGCAGGTTCTGGACACCTTTGATCTCTACACGCGCACCACCTTCGATCGAGATATTGACATCCTGCCGGATCGTGCCCAGGCCACGTTTCACCCGGCCGGTGGACCGGAGGATCATCCCGAGCTGCTCCGCCACCTGCTCCGCCTGCTCTGGCGTGCGGATATCCGGCGCGGTGCCGATCTCGACGAGCGGTATGCCCAGCCGATCCAGGGAATACCCGATGACACCTCCGTCCGCCGTATCGAGCTTCTGGGCCGCATCCTCCTCGAGGCAGAGCGAATCGACCCGTACCGTGCCTTCGGTAGTCTCAAGCCGGCCGTCAGTCGCGATAAGAGCGGTGCGCTGGAAGCCGCAGGTGTTCGAGCCGTCAATCACGATCTTGCGCATGGTATGGATCTTATCGACGGGGTTCATCTTCACGAGCAGCGCGACCTCCAGGGAGATCTCCACCGCCTCCTGATTCAATTCTCGCGGCGGCTCTTCGTCGTTCTCCACGAGGCACGTGCTCTCATAGCCTTTGTAGAGGAACGTTCGGCTGTATTTCGCCTCCTCGCGTGCCGCTTCGTCCACCTCGCCCAACTCGCTCTTCGACGCGCGGAGGTACCGTACGAAGGAGAAGCTCGAGTCCTGCTTGTCCCGCAAGCGTGTGGGGCACTGACAGAAGAGCTTGGTGCGGGTGTCCAGCTGCTGGTGGATCTCCAGGCCCGCTTTCAGCCCCACGTTCGCGTACTCGATCGTTTGTTCCATAGCACAGCTCACTCCTCTTCGCACGGTAGGTGAGTGAGAGCAACCAACGATAAACAATAACCGGAGAGATATTTAATGACACTATAACAATAGGGCTACCGTCCACCATCTGAGGTTCTGGTGAGGGGTCGCGGTGGTAGCAGTCACGTAGATGGCAGAGGAAGGAGGAGCGCGAACGCGCGAGAAGTGGCGGAAATTCTGCCCGCAGTGCGGTAAAGAGACCGATGAGTTCTTCGAGTCGGTCTGTGAGGAGTGCTTCCGACGCGGGATCACCCTGCTGGGGCCTGAGACCAGCACGGTCAGTCTGAGCGTCTGTGCACGCTGCGGCGAGTACTTCAAAGGTCAGGAGCCGATAGGCATCGAGGAGATCGCGCTCGACGCGGTGCGGAAAGCGATCCGGAAGAAGTACGGGCACCGGAGCAGCATCTCGATCTCAGGCGTCACCACCGAGCTCAGCGCGGACGAGCGGAGCGCGCGTGTGCATCTGGTGGTGCGTGCGAAGGTGCAGGGCGTGGTGAGCGAAGAGGAAGGCTCAGTCCTGGTCAAGCTGAACCGGATGACCTGCGATCGCTGCAGCAGGATCGCGGGCGGCTACTACGCGGGCATCGTGCAGGTGCGTGCCGCGGGCCGCCTGCCGACGGACGATGAGCTCGAGGAGGCGCGTGTGATCGCCATTTCATCTCTCGGCGAGGGTGATTTCATTACGAGGGACGTGCCGCTGAAGGAGGGGCTGGATCTCTTCGTGAGCAGCATCGAGTTCGGCCGCAGGATCGCGCAGCGTATCGTGAAGCAGCTCGGCGGGCATTTCACGGAGAGCTGGAAATTGTTCAGCCGGAAGGACGGGCGGAATATCTACCGGGTCGCCTTCGCCGTGCGCCTGCCCGGGTTCAAGGAGGGCGAGGTCGTGGCACTCGGCGAGCGCGAGATCCTCCTGCAGGAGGAGATCGCGGGGAAGGGCATGGAGGGTGTGGATCAAACGACCGGCGAACGCGTCTTCGTCCGCAAGCGGAAATTGAAGAAGGCGAAGCGCGTTTGAGTTACAATCGATGCGCGTGGTCGTGAGACAGCGAAGCCCATGCTTCGGAAAAAAAAGTGGCACTTCTCCCGATTTAGGATAGGATTGATTGTGGGAGAAACGTATGTTTGAGGGCTTCTCGTGGTGAACTCGCCAACCAGAGCCTGCTTCATTCCCAGCTCAAGATCGCTGATTTGGTGAGAACCCGCCACCTCCGCAGGAGATCCTCGCCTCCGCGAGATAGGATATTCGCCGGTGGTGCGTGTACGTCCTAGGTCACGTTATCTCATGCTGAACCCCGTGGAGGCCATACTGCTCAAATGGCGAACATCAATCCTCTTCTGAACAGTGAAAAGAGCTCCATTCAAGGCACATTTCCGTCGAATAACGTATTTCACAGGAGCTTTAGCTACACTAATCAATCCTAAACTGGGAGAAAAACCAAAAAGAATACGATAGACGTATGGTAAGGATAGGTCTGGTGAACGCTCGAATCGGCTTCCGCCAACGTTCATTGCTGTGCTGGGCCGAGATTGCATCCCTGGTTGAAGAAGGCCACTACCTGGATGCGTCAGATTTTGTACGAGAAGCGGTGAAGGAGCAATGCCGCGTGATCACCTCACCACACGAACATCCAGGTTCCCGAAATGGTTATCAACGGTATAAATCTCCTCTATACCCTTTCTTCTCATGATAAGATACGAAAGCAAGCGCATCGTTGATACACCGCGTAGATGAAACCAGTGAGTGGTATCAATGAACCTCATTTCTGCCTCAGTGCCTTCCACAGCTCGTGATAGTCATCAAACTTGCCAACCTCTACGTCGACCGAATCCACGTATTTTGACAAATCCACGTCCCGTGGAAAGATCTCAACTTTCTCTTCCTTCGCCACGACCACCATCTCATCGACACCGCGGCGCCGCCACTTCTACCCGTTACTCGGGGGTAGCTTTCTGCTCATCAATCATGCAACGCTCAGGTACTCGGTATTCTCAAAGACGTGCATGAGGAACTGGCCTCGAAAAGGAACCTCGAAGGCCTATATCTTTACAGAATATCCTTGGGTACGTACTTAAACCGTGAGAGAAGTACGCTATGAAGATCCCGAAAGTTCCGCTTCTTATCCTCCTCATCCTCGCGCTCCTCTATTTCCGCATCTTCCACTGGCTCGTCACTGCCTGGCTCACTGACCCGTACTATTCGCATGGGTTCCTCGTTATCATTATCTCAGGATTCATCGCCTGGCGCGCGATCCGTGCTGCCTGCACGCCTCAGCCCGAAGTCAATCGGAGCCCGTACCGTACCGGCCTTTACCTCTTCGCCTGCGGACTGCTCATCTACGCGATCGGGTTCATCACCATCTTCCCGTTTCTGATCACCGTCTCGCTCCTCTTCACGCTGAGCGGCTTACTCCTGTATTTTTATGGTAAAAGCGTGATGCGTGCATTATTCTTCCCTGTCGCGTACCTCAGCTTCGCCATCCCACTGCCCGTTGAATTCCTGGATAGGGCGGGCTACATTCTCCAGGAGATCTCCGCGCGCTATCCCGCAGTGCTGCTCCAGGTATTCGGTATCCCCATCACGCGGGTGGGTGCCGAGGTTTATCTAGCTGATGCAGCCTTCGTCGTTGGCCTGCCCTGCAGCGGGATGAACTCGCTCATCGCGCTACTCGCGCTCGCCGCGCTCTTCGTCTACCTGCTCGAGTGCCCGTGGTACAAGAAGGCCGCGCTCCTCTGCGCCGCTGTACCCGTCGCGATCTTCGCGAACATCACTCGCGTCACCGCGCTGCTCCTGATCGCTAACGCGTACGGCGCGGGAACTGCGAGCGGCTTTTACCATACGCTCTTCAGCCCGCTCCTCTTCATCATCGCTTTTATCTGCCTGGTTATTATCAGTATACCTATGGGCTGCAACGTCCACGTCTAGTATCTGTCGAGCATCTCCTATGGTTACTGACAAAGAAGGAGAGATCTGGAGGGATTTCTTCGAAGACTATGCAAAGATCATTGGACTGCTGATGCTTGCGTTCGTGATTATCCTGCTCTTCTCCACGCCCTCCATGATCCTCGCCAAGCGGGTCACGATGATCGGCACGGAACTCTCCTATGCCACGGGTGATGAACTGCCGGTGCGTACGAAGCTGGATTTGGGTAATAACGAGCACATGCAGGCATTTCCAAGCAAGATTGGCGAGTGGACGGGCTTTGATTATAACGCGACCGGGGTAGCAGAGTCACTGCACGCGGACGTCTTGCTCATGCGTGTGTACTCGCATCCAAAACTCTACCAACCGGTATCCTTCCTCATTATGCAATCGAATAACCGTTCGAGCTTTCACCCGCCCATTGTCTGTTACCCCGCGTTAGGCTATACCATCGAGGAGGAGGGCAAGGAGACGGTAACGGTACATAACGTGAGCTGGGTCGAAGACCCGTGGCTGTCCAAGGCAGAT